>CAZROW010000014.1:26497-52863 GCA_964601805.1 uncultured Enterobacteriaceae bacterium | reverse complement strand
TCTTGCCTCTTGCCTCTTGCCTCTTGCCTCTTGCCTCTTGCCTCTTGCCTCTTGCGCGCCAGAATTATGCCTCACGAAAAATATCGGCGTACTGGTCCCTGAGACGATTCTTCTGGACCTTGCCCATGGTGTTGCGGGGCAGGGCATCGACCTCGACGAGGTGTTTAGGGGTCTTGTAGCCGGCCAGGTGTTCCCGGCAGGCTTTTAACAGGGCTTCATGGTCCGGTGCTGCTCCGGATTCCGGCACGATGGCGGCAACCACGCCTTCGCCAAAGTCGGGATGGCTGACGCCGAAGACAGCAGATTCCTTGACGCCAGGTAAACGATCCAGGACATTTTCGATCTCCTTGGGATACACGTTCAGCCCGCCGCTGATGATCATGTCCTTGTTGCGGCCGACGATGGCAATACGACCGTCTTCAGCGACCTCAACGAGATCGCCGGTGATGAAATAGCCGTCCTGGAATTCACTGTCATTGAGTTGTGGCTTGTTCCAGTACCCGCTGAATACATTGGGCCCTTTAACCTGCAGTACGCCGATCTCGTCATTCGCCACGGGCTGGCCGTTTTCATCGCGCACGCGGGTCTGTACACCAGGCAGGGGGTAGCCCACGGTGCCGGCGAGGCGTTCGCCCGACAGGGGATTGGATACCAGCATGCCGGTTTCCGACATGCCATAGCGCTCAAGGATGGTATGGCCCGTGCGTTGCTCAAATTCACGAAAGGTCTCACTCAGCAGGGGCGCAGAACCGGAAACAAACAGGCGCATGGACTGGCAGCATGCCTGGCCAAAGGCAGGTTCTGCCAGCAGGCGTGTGTAATACGTGGGCACCCCCATGAATACTGTCACTTCAGGCAGGTGGGCCAGCACCTCTGCGGTGTCAAAGCGGGGCAGGAAAACCATGGTGGATGTGCCCAGCAGAGCCAGGTGGGTGGCAACAAACAGGCCATGGACATGAAAGATGGGCAGGCAGTGCAGCAGCACATCCTCTTTTGACCAGCCCCAGCATTCATAGAGCGTCTGGGCATTGGACCACAGGTTGCCATGGCTGAGCATTGCACCCTTCGGTGCGCCCGTGGTCCCGGAGGTATAGATCAGCACGGCAATATCGCCAGCGGCATTCCCGGCAACGCTATGTTCAGAGGGCATGGCGTCGGCTTCTGTGACCAGCGAGCCCTGCCCGTCATCATCCAGCGAGAGGGTGTTCATCCCGTACTTCTTGCCCACCATGGCACAGGTATCCATGTCCCCAATGAACAGGCCGGGATTCGTGTCGCCGAGAAAGTAGTCCAGTTCATCTGCCGTGCAGGAAGGATTCACAGGGACATAAATGATGCCGCTGCGCAGGCAGGCCAGGTAAACCATCAGCGCCATGGCTGACTTGCCGGACCGGGTCAGTATGCGGTCACCGGGTTTAAGCCCCCTGTCGGCAAACAGGTTGGCAAGTCGCGCACTGAGTGCGTCGGCTTCCAGGTAGGTAATGGTCGCTGCCCCCGGGTTGACCACGAAAGCTTTGTTACCAGCTGTAATCAAGCGGGGCTGCAACAGGGCGTAGAAGTTATCGTTTGTCATTTGGGTTTAGTCCTGCGTGCCCAGGCAGGACAGGTCAAGGCCGGGAAACAGTCCGGCAATGGCCTGCCTGAACTGCCCGCGAATCCTGTCCAGCGCTGCTGCAGTATCGGCTTCAAAACGCAAGACAAGACAGGGCGTGGTATTGGAGGCTCGAACCAGTCCCCAACCGTCTGCAGCATCTGCCCTGACCCCGTCGAGCCGTGACAGTGTGGCATCGGCTATCTGCATGTTGTCAGACAGGGTTGCCATAACGTCAAACTTGTCATCATCGCTGACCGGGATTTGCAGTTCCGGCGTGCTGACTCCGGGATTCTGGTCTGCCAGCAACTCGTCGGCCGTACAGTGGTTTTTATCCAATAGTTCAAGAAAGCGGGCGGCGGCATACTGGCCGTCATCAAAGCCATACCAGCGATGCTTCAGGAACAGGTGGGCAGAATATTCACCACCCAGCAAGGCATCGCTTTCCTGCATCTGCTGTTTTACGTAGGAGTGTCCGCTTTTACACATGACAGGTTCCCCACCAAGCTGCTCCACAAGCCGGGCAATATGGCGGCTGCTTTTAACATCGAAAACAACACGGGCTCCGGGATTATCCGGCACTATGTCGGCCACGAAAGCCAGCAGCATGCTGTCGGCATCAATGATCCTGCCGCTGTTGCTGACCAGGCCAACCCGGTCACCGTCGCCATCGAAAGCCAGGCCGAGATCTGCGTTTTCAGTTTTCACCAGCTCAACCAGGTCTTTGAGATTTTCTGCACGAGTGGGGTCGGGATGATGGTTGGGAAAGTTGCCGTCTACCTCGCAGTACAATGCGGTTACCTGGCAGCCCAGTGCGGAAAACAGCATGGGTGCCGTATTGCCGGCAACGCCATTGCCGCAATCGATGACCACCTTGTAGGGGCGGGATAAGTGAATATCACTGCAGATTCGCTTGCAGTAAGCCGGTTGCACATCCAGGTCGGTGAGCGTACCTGTACCCTGTGCAAAGTCTTCACGAATGATGCGCTCCTTCAGGCGGGTGATCTGGTCAGCTGCCAGGCACTGGTTCTGCAGGACAATCTTCACGCCGTTGTAGTCACGGGGGTTGTGACTGCCGGTGATCATGACGCCGGAGTTTGAGCGGCAGGTGTGGGTGGCAAAATATATGACCGGTGTGGGCACGGTGCCGATGTTTTCCACATCGCAGCCGGTGGCAAGAATGCCCCTGGCCATGGCCAGTAAAAATGCAGGGCTGGACAGCCTGGCATCCGCACCCAGGACCAGCGAAGTTTCACCCAGTGCCAGCGCCTCGCTACCAACGGCCCGCCCGATGAGCTCGACCAGGTTTTCATCCAGGCCCTGGTTGACGATACCCCGGATATCGTAGGCACGAAAAATATTGTCTGGAATGCCTGCTGTCACTGCTGAATTTTCAATCCTGGGGGCGACGAGACGTCTTGTAGCGCGTGGCAATCAGCGCAATCATGTCACGGGTGAGTACTGACTTGCTGCTCTGGGAAAAGGCCTTTTCACCATCGGCCCAGTAGGCTGTAGCCATCGCCGATTCGCTGTTGAACGTCTTGACCGCGTTATTGGCAAAAATCAGGTCAAGCTTTTTGTCAGCCAGTTTTTTCTTCGCATAGGCCTCGAGGTTTTCGGTTTCAGCAGCAAAGCCGACACAAAAGGGGCGTCTTTCCGACAGGGAAATCTGCGCCAGGATGTCCGGGTTTTTCACCAGGCTCAGTTCCATCGTCTTGCCGGACTTCTTGATCTTTTCTTCAGCCTTCTGTGCAGGACGATAATCGGCGACGGCGGCAACACTGATAAAAATGTCACCTGGCACCACCTGGCAGGCATCCAGCATCTGGCGCGCACTTTCCACGGCAACCACTTTCACCCTAGGCGGGGGCTCAAGTGCCACCGGTCCACTGATCAACACGACCTTGGCACCGGCTTCCATGGCCGCCGTAGCCAGGGCATAGCCCATCTTCCCGGAGCTGTGGTTGCTGATATAACGAACCGGGTCAATGGCTTCCCGGGTCGGGCCGGCGGTAATGGTGACATCGACACCGGCCAGTATGCCTGTGGTGAACAATTTGGCTGCAGCTTCGGCGATGTCCACGGCTTCCAGCATCCTGCCCAGCCCCACATCACCGCACGCCTGTTCGCCGGAAGCCGGCCCCAGGACGGTAATGCCTTTTTCCTGCAGACTGGCCAGGTTTTCCTGGGTCTGGTTATTGTTCCACATGGCCTGGTTCATGGCGGGTGCAACGGCAATGGTGGCCGTGGTCGCCAGGCACAGCGTGGACAGCAGGTCATCAGCCCTGCCCTGGCTGAGCCGGGCGATGAAATTGGCACTGGCGGGCGCAATCAGGATCAGGTCAGCCCAGCGTGCCAGTTCGATATGGCCCATGGCGGCTTCGGCGTCTTCGTCCAGTAGTTCGGTGTGGACCCGGTTGCCGGACAGGGCCTGGAAAGTCAGTGGTGTAATGAATTCTGCCGCTGACGGCGTCATGACCACGCGCACTTCGGCACCGGCCCTGATCAACAGGCGGCACAATTCCGCTGCCTTGTAGGCAGCAATACCCCCGGTAATACCCAGGATGACCTGTTTGTTGGCGAGACTCAGCATAGTTGGTGCGTTCCAGGCAGAAAGCAAAATGTGGACTAAACTCAATAGTAGACAACCGTTGGCAGGTAGCCAACTGACCGTCGGGATCTGCGACATACCCAGGTGGCAGCCCCGTCCCCTGACAGGGTAAAGGCAAGTTGCCGCAGGCCTCAAGAGCCCGCGAAGCCTATCAGCAAGGACATGGAAATTCAATTAAATCTCAATGACTTAGCGCTAGCCAGGCAAAGCCTGGAAGGGAAGTGCCATGGCCATTTCAGACTGGCCTGAAAGTGAACGGCCCCGGGAAAAATTGTTAGCCAGGGGGGCCGCCAGCCTCTCGAATGCGGAATTGCTGGCCCTTTTCCTGCGCACTGGCACCAGGGAGGCCTCCGCGGTGGACCTGGCACGTGACCTGCTCACCGCCTTTGGCGGGCTCAGGGGCATTCTGGGGGCTTCCAGGGCACACTTTTGTGCCCACCCGGGGATGGGAGACAGTAAATATGCCCAGTTACAGGCCGTCAGGGAGCTGGCACAGCGCAGCCTGGAGGAAAAGCTGCTCAGGACCGATGTCTTCACCCATTCCGGGGCAACTCGGCGCTATATCCAGTCCAGGCTGGGGAACCGCAGCCGGGAAGTCTTCATGGTGTTGTTCCTGGATAACCAGCACCGCCTGATTGCCCAGGAAGAGCTGTTTCTGGGCACCATAGACGGCGCCACGGTCCATC
The DNA here is from genome assembly GCA_964601805.1 of uncultured Enterobacteriaceae bacterium. Taxonomy (GTDB): domain Bacteria; phylum Pseudomonadota; class Gammaproteobacteria; order Pseudomonadales; family Pseudohongiellaceae; genus Eutrophocola. Next base: position 47,975 of record CAZROW010000014.1, on the reverse strand, counting down.
CCCGGGAAGTGGTGAAACAGGCCCTGTTTCACAATGCGGCGGCCCTGATCATGGCCCATAACCACCCGTCCGGGGTCTGTGAGCCCAGCCAGGCGGATATCAGCATCACCCGCCGGCTCAAGCAACTGCTGGAGGAAGTGGACATTCGCACCCTGGATCACCTGATCGTGGGCGATGGCGAAGTCCGGTCGCTGGCAGAGCAGGGGCTGCTGTAATTCAGGGAAATCCGGGGTTGTGGCCCGGTTTGAATATACTGGCAAGATCACTCGCGGCTAAAGCCGCTTCCTGCAGGGGGCCGACTTGTTGTGGGAAGCGGCACAGTTCCGTAAATATCTTCAGGTAAGTACCAAAAACAAGGTTAAACTCGCTTTTAGCTATACCATGGACGGTAAACAGCCGCGAAGAATACCACTCCGAAATAGGGTCAAACCCAGAAAATCCTTGAAGTTAGCAGGGGGTTTTGTTATAAAACGCGCTCTTTTTTTCCAGTGAATTCAGTCTCCGGGCCAACTGGGCCGGAAATACAAGACAAACGAGGCAACACAATGTCCAGAGTATGCATGGTTACCGGCAAAAAACCCGTTACTGGCAACAATGTATCCCATGCCAATAACAGGACCCGGCGTCGCTTTTGCCCGAACCTCCACACGCACAGGTTCTGGGTTGAGTCAGAAAAGCGTTTCGTGAAACTGCGCCTGTCCAGCAAGGGTATGCGAATCATCGACAAGCTTGGCATTGACCAGGTGCTTGGCGACATCCGCGCACGCGGCGTCAAGGTATAACGTTAAATAACGCTATACAAAGCTAGAAGGTACAGGAATACATTGGCAGCCTCACCGGAGGTGGCCTTCAAAAGGTAAGAGAACATGAGAGATAAAATCAGGTTGGTTTCAAGCGCAGGTACCGGGCATTTCTATACCACGGACAAGAACAAGCGCAACATGCCGGACAAGATGGAAATCAAGAAGTTTGATCCGGTTGTCCGCAAGCACGTCAAATACACTGAAGCCAAGATCAAGTAAGCGCTTCAGCCAGACGCTTTCCAGTACTCTGCCAGGCAGCAGTTGCGATTTATTCTTCCTGCTGCCTTGGCCGATTGCCTTCCCAGCGGCTGACCATGCCGCTTTCCAGACCAAATAAATCCAGTACCCTTCCTACGCTCTGACGCACCATGTCGTCGAGGCTTTCCGGCCGTGTATAAAACGCCGGTACCGGTGGATTGACCACTGCTCCCATATGCGTGACCTTGAGCATGCTTTCCAGGTGACCGGCATGCAGCGGGGTTTCCCTGACCATCAACACCAGCCTTCGGCGTTCCTTGAGCACGACATCGGCAGCCCTGCTTAGCAGGGAAGAGGTGACACCATGGGCGATTTCCGACAGCGTGCGAACAGAGCACGGGGCTACCAGCATACCCAGTGTCTGGAAGCTGCCGCTGGCGATGCTGGCACCGATATCGGCATTGGCATAATGATAATCGGCCAGGTCGACAAGCTCTGAGTATTTCAGACTGGTTTCCTGGCTCAGTGTGACCTTGGCAGACTGGCTGACCACAAGGTGGCTTTCGATGCCCATCTGCTGCAAAGCCTTCAAGGCTTCTATGCCATAGACGATGCCAGATGCACCACTGATACCAACAATAATCCGTGAAGGTGTTTTCGTCATGAGGTTTCCCGAATCTCCATGGGGGCCCTGAGCAGGTACCTGTCCACGCAGACGATAAAAGCCGGAATGGTGCCAAGCAGGAAGAAGGACATGCCGGCCATGATGGATAATCCAATGAAGACCCAGGTCAGTATCACCCAGGCTGTCAGGGTCATCAGGCCATATACGATTGGCACATTGCTGGGCTTATGGCACTGCGGGCAAATGGCAGGCGAAAACGACACGGAAAACAGTTTCTGGTAACTGGTGATTTTTTTCTCGTGGCAATGTGGGCACTCGTGGAGAACTTTAGACATCGGTGACTGGCATCTTGTAAAACAACACGTAAAAGGTAGCACGTGTTCCAAAGGAATTTAAGGATTCTTCAATCCCCGGGGATCCTCTGTTGTATTGATGCAGGTCAAGACCTGCAACAGGGCAAGGGTAATACTGTTGTCACTTTCAATGCACCGAAGAGAGACCATGACAACAGCTGCAAAACTATCCCTGCGAACCAGATCGGCCTGGCTGGCTTTGCCTGCGGGACTGCTGGTCACCCTGTCCTGGATACCAGGGCTGACTGCCCATAACGACGACCAGGGAATCGAGGTGCCGGTCAGCATCAATGCCCTGATGGTGACACTGATTGACCACTCGGCACACTACATCTGGGATTATGCTGCCCTGGAACGGGAGATAGCTGACAGTGAATGGCGCACCATTGAATACTATGCCATCCAGCTGGCCGGTTCAGGCCCGCTTATTACCCTGGGTGGCTCAGGAGAAATGGATGATGCCTGGGCTGAGGCCGAGGCGTGGACCAGTTATGCGCGCACCATGACCAATGCTGCAACACTGGCTCTGGAAGCGGCCAAGAACAAGGACAAACCCTTGCTGGCCAGTACTGGTGATGTGCTGGTTGCCAGTTGCGAGGGTTGCCATAATGCCTTCAAGCCGAATGTGCCGACAGAAGGTATCACCCACCAGCCGGATTACGACTATCTGTATCACCTGTTTGAAAGGAATTGATGTTCGCCTGGCGTGGGCGAATCAGTTGGCGATCTTGATCCACTCGCCGGCTTCGGGCTCGCCGAAGGGATAGTCACCGTTCAACAGGCGTAACATGTCTTCCTGGTTTTCAGTGAGCCGGCTCTGGCGTGCCAGGTCGGCATACTTGATCCTGCCGTCAGCCTGGATATAGGCAACCTGCACCGGGTTCGCAAAGAGTCTTTCATTACGCTGAATCGGCCTGAAGCTGCGAATGGATTCCATCAGCTGCTCATCGGTATAACCTTCACCTGCCCTGGCCGTCATGATGAAGGCGCGCTGCCCGTAGTAAACGACAGCCAGGCGCTCCCCGGTTTCGGGGTTGATTCCGGTAAAACCCGATAACCCGAACTGGGACAAGGGTTCAGACTGTTGCAGGTTATCAACGCCCAGGTTTTCACGAATAAACAGGCGCGGTTCCTTCGGGTTTTGCAGCAACTGGGCTTCCACCCTGATCGAACTTTCCTCATCAATACTGGTGCCGGTTACCGTGGTGGTGGTTTCCTCCTTGCTCCAGCCTTCAGGGAAAATCAGCGTGTAGTTGAACAGGTTCTGGTAGTAACGATTACGTTGCTGGCCACCACTGGCGTTTTGCGGACTGGGACCAATGATCAGCCCGGTCATCTGCTCGCGAAAGACTGCCGGGTCTTCCTCGACTTCCTGCCCATCTGACAGTGAGCCGGCCTTGCCGACCACTTCCTGCAAACGAGTGTCGTTGCGTGGATGCGAGGCAAACAGGCCATGGTAGGCAACCGCCGTCCGGTTGGATGTTCGTTTCATGAAATCTTCGTGGTTCTTCAGGACCTCAATGACTTCCACCATGGCGTTGGGGTCATAACCGGCATTGGACAGGTACTCGGCGCCCAGGCTGTCCGCTTCCAGTTCCATGTCCCTGCCGTAACCACTGATCAGCGCGCCGCTGATCAGGCTGGTGGTTTCCCGAAGATCAACGCCCGTAGCGAAAATGAGCGCTATCGAGGCGGCATTGGCGGTCCGTGAGGCGGTTTGCTGACGCACGGCATGGCGGGCAGTGATGTGGCCAATCTCGTGACCAAGCACGGCTGCAAGCTGCGCCTCGGAATTCAGGTAAGTCAGCAGGCCGCGATTGACGTAGACAAAACCACCCGGCAGGGCAAAGGCGTTAATGTCCGGGCTGTCGATAACGGTAAAGACATAGTCCAGTTCGGGACGATGTGATACAGCCGCCATTTTCTGGCCGATGCGTTCCACGTAGGCATTCAGGTCCGGATCGTTGTAGATCGGGTTCTGGTTGAGCATTTCCTGGTGCAGCTCACGCCCTTTCTCGATCTCGGCATTTTCCGACATCAGCACGAAATTGGCACCGCCGGTGGGGTTGCCCGCACAGGCGCTGAGCAGCAGGGAAACGCCGACAGCGCATGCTGTCAGGCGGGAATGTTTGCTTATCGCATCAAGAGTGTTTCGAAGGCTTTCCATGATGTCATCCTACCCGGGAACACCTGAATAAAATATTAATCAGAGGTTGCGTCAGTGACGACTGCTGCATTCAGGTGCCGTTGATGAATTGCTTGAGCTGGTTACCCAGGCCGCTGCAGGCATTGGCTTCGACCCTGGCAATCAGGGGAATGGGAACAACAACTGCAGGCATATAGGACTGGCCATTGGCTTCGGTGCTGATTGACCCGACAGTGCTCAGGGTATCCATGTCCCAGATTTCAGCTTCAAAATTGGAGTCATCTGACCAGGTGCCGAAACCGAAACAGCCACCGCCGCCTGGTCCGATAGTGCAGGAAATGGAACCGGACTGGTCAGAGCGCTGCGTGATGCCGTCCAGCCAGACGATATATTCAATACCGAAGTCTTCCATGCGCTGTGCGGCGATATCGACAGCCATTAATTGCTCAAGGTGACCTGTACGCATGGGTGCAGTACGGGGTTCGAAAAAGGGAAACATGGCATCGAGAAATTCTTTTTCGTTGACCACGTTGATGCCGTTCTGGCCGCTGCCTACGACATTGGCAACGCAGTCGACAAAGCTTTCCTCGGTTTCATAATTGTTGTTCTGGCGGCGACCGAGAATGACGATACTTTCATGCTCTTCGATAGTAGTGGCGCTTTGCCTGAATTCATCAATTTCAGTAGTGGTACAACTGCTCAATATCGCAGCTGCAGGAAGTGCAAACGCGTAACGGGCCAGCCTTTTGAAAATTGAATATGTGCTCATGATGATGACTCTGTAATCAAATAAGGTTTCTTTCTCTACATGGCTCTTGTTTCTTACCTTTGTTTACTATCGGTGCAACCGTTATTTCGCTTCAATTAAATCTTGTTTTTTCTGCATCACTATTATGTGTGATTGATATTCCATTGTTCGGTTCAGTCACTCAGGGCGTTTTTGGACCGGAGCCACTCGTTGACTTCGGGAACATTGCTGAAGCCGAAGGTAAAGCTGGCAGCCAGGTCGCGTAAGGCCACATTGGCGGCATCATTGACGCCGTCATCCACGGACTGGAATGTTTCTTCAGGTGACTTGCCGTAGGCGGTCATCACCCAGTCAGCAATATAGTCACCGTTGGCCTGGGCCAGGCGCATGTTGTACTTGACCCAGATTTCGTAAACGTTCAGGCGTGTCTTTTGCGGCAGACCCACCTGGAATTCTTCAATGGAAGGTACAAACACGGCGTCCAGGTTATTCTGGCTGGCCGCACTGTCGATACTGTCCAGCATGACCACCTCCTCGAATACAGCGGGGAGCATGGTGTTGAAGAGCTCCATCTGGGAGGCGCCGGAGTTGATGATGTACTGGTCGTCACCTGTATTGTCGTTAATTTCAATAAAGGTGTGGTTAACGAAATTCTCGTCGTAATAAACACCAACGGTCAAAGGCAGCTTCTGAACCAGGGGCGCCGGAAAGCTGCCCTCGATATTAATGGTTGACGCTGCGCAGGCGCTGAGTAAAACAACAGCTCCCATAGCGCAAAGTTTCTTTGCTAAATCAAAGAGTTGCGGCTGACGAACAGTCTTGCTCGCCCGGAGGTTAACCTTGTTGTTAAGACAGTTGTTCATGATCATCTTGCGGTCCCCTTTGGTCGGGAAAACAGGGTGTTTTCCTCAAGGGGGCTCCATAGTGTACTCCAGTTTCCAATTACATCAATATCCAGCCGGTTAAACGGGGTTCCTAGTAAAAATCGTTCAAACCGACGAAAGTACCGCCATTTTTCCGTGCCAGCTCCCGCATGAGGGTAGCAAAGCGCTCGCCAGTGCTCTGGTAGCGGTCCGGCTGCGAGAAGTAGACCGGAAAACCGATACCATGTATTCGCACCAGGCGGTCACCACCGGCATCTGCCACGTTTATCCTGTCTACGGTTTCAATCACTTCCCGGATTGATCCGCTGGCCGGCGGATATTCATCGCCAAGCACATACAGGCTGATTTTCTTGCCCGGATCGTAATAGGTGCGGATGGCGGCGGTGATGCCTTCCACCGGGCTGGAGTTACTGAACGGGTTCCAGGTTCGAAGCCGTTGCAAAATCGCCTGCCGGCGGGCCGGTGTATCCGGTATCCAGTCACCCCGGAAACTGGAGAACAGGTATTCGCCCATGTCATTCATGACCTGGATGCCCTTGACCTCGGGGTAGATGTCCAGGGTATCGACCATGACTTCCAGCATGCGCGACCAGCTGTAGTTGAACATACTGCCGGAGGTATCAATCAGGAAGATAATGTATTCACTGTCCACGGGGACTCCGCCGACGGAGTCGTCCAGGCGTTCCTGGTCCATGTTGGCCTGCAGGCGCTGCATTTCGGCAGTCAGCTGTTGCCGGGCCATGGCCAGTTGGCCTTCCAGGATCTCGTTGACGGTGGACTCCTGGTTGCTGCTGTTGAACTGACCGTTAAGGGTGCTCAGCTCACGACGCAGGCGGGCAATGCGCTCTTCGTATTGAGACAACTGCTCATGCTTGGCATTGAGCTCACGGTTGAGGATGTTGGTCTCGCCGCGAATTTCAAACAGCTGGCGCTGCAGCTCCAGCACGCTGCCCTCGACAGGTGTCTCTGAAACTTCCAGGGGCGTGGGTGCCGAAGACTTGGTGATCATCAACAACAGAATAATCGCACCGAAGCCACACGACATGATGTCGAGGAAGGCGATATTGAATGTTTCTGTCTGTCTTCTTGCCATGTTCAGTCAGTATTAGCGAAAACTCATGTTCATTAATTTGCTTTTCTGCCCTGCAAAAGCATCCCGTTGTTCCTTGTTCCTTGTTCCTTGTTCCTTGTACCTGTGACCTATGGCCAGTCACTGGACGGACTCAGGAAAGAGCCGCCGGTTGAAACCGCCAGTTTCCAGTACATGGAAGCCGCCATGGGATCACCTTCCAGGGGAGCCATAACCACGTTGACCGGAATTCCTGAAGGTAATTCCATCAGGGCATTCTTGAACAGTTCCTCGCGCTCCCTGCCGGATACCGTGTTCCGGTTACCATCGGAGTCCCTGCGGCTGAAGAATCCGCCTTCCATGGTGCCCAGTGTCGGCAGGCCGTCTGTGATCAGGTAGATATTGTCCGGAAGCGGATTCAGGGCCGAGACAGCCTGGAACACTTTTTCCAGGTTGGTCCCGTTCACCGGAAGCGTCTCGTTGATGCGGGAAACCGCCTCGTTCAGCTGTGCCTCGTCGGCCACTTCCAGCCAGGACCCCATGGTGCCGGGTATCAGTGGCGAGACCTCTTCATTGAAGGTATAAATCTGGTACTGGCTCGGTGGCGGTAACTGTGTGGTCAGCCAGTCGACAATCTTGCGCACGCCTACCCATTTTTCTGAGTTGAGCCGGGCTTCCTCGGACATGTTGCGGCGACGGATAATATTGACGATGGTGTTATCCAGCATGCTGGCCGAGGTATCAACCAGGACCAGGATACGGCTGCCGCCGAGTATGAGGCCGGTCAGGTACTGGCGGTTGCCATCACCCACGTAGGGCCTGATGAAGTTGCCGGTGGCGGCATCCTGCGCTGAACGCAGGCGTTCAAGCTCCTCTTCCAGTGACTGGATATCGGCCTTGAGCTGCTCAACACTTTCTTCCTTGGCCAGGGTCGTGTTTTCTAGCTGGGCGAGTTCCTCGAGGAAGGTATCGATCTGCTCCTGGATGGAGCGGGCCAGGCCCTGGGCCTCAACCATTTCGAAGTCCACGTCGGAAATGGTGTTGCGAATTCGGACCAGGTCTTCTTCGCCCTCATTGATTTCCTCGGTCAACAAGTCGATTTCGGCAAGCAGTTCCGGGTTGTTGACGTTATTACGCACACTGGTGGAGTGATCCAGGATCAGGAAGATCAGGACAACCGCACCAAAGCCGCAGGACATCACGTCCAGGAAAGACAGGCTGATGGGATTGAATTCGCGCTTGGCTGCCCGTTTGCTTGCCATCAGTGCACTACTCCACCTGGATCATGCGCAGTGAAACTTCCGAACCGGACAGGCTGATAACATCACCCAGCTTCAGCTGTTCACGGCCAGCCGCCCTGGTGCCGTTAAGTGCAATATCAGCGGCACCCTGGTAGTCGAGAGTCACCTTGTCACCAGACAGTCCCAACCGGATTTCACCGCTGCCCGCCGAGGTTGGCAGTTGGACCCTGGTGTTATGGTCACTGCCGTTTGCCGGGCCATAACTCAGGGATGTCGGCAACGCATAGGCCTTGTTGTTGACCAGCACATGGGAAGGGACATCATTCCCGCTGGTTCTGGCCGTGGCAGTGCCAGAAGAAGCAGCTGACGCCTTTGCCGGCAAGCTGGTGACAAAATTGAGTGAATCCGCCTCTCCCCTGATGTGATCAAGATGGGCCAGGCAGTTTTCCAGTAGCAGCGATTCCTCCACGCCCCTGATGTTGTTCAGGTAATGTGCCAGGCCCGGGATGTCCGCCATGGTGCCTGGAACATGCAGGCTGTAATCACTGCCGGCCAGGCTTTCCAGTTCGGTCTTGATGCGGCTGAAAATATTCCGGACCCTTTGTTCAAAATGGCCGCGGTTGACCCGTGCCTGGTAAACCGAGCCCTTGTTGTTGATCTCCATGAGGATTTCATTGTCGCTCAGAGACCGGGCTATCCAGTCTTCGAGCTGGTTGTAAACATACTGTTCGGTTTCGGCATTATGGTGTGGATCAAAGCGGCTTTGTTTAATGAATTCGTCTGTAATCATGTTGACCCAGGCATCATGCAGTGCCAGCAGTCCTGTACCGGGAATCTGTACCACCTTGTCACGGGATACCTTGCCATCGCCGGCATCGAAGGTGGTCAGCACTGACTGGTGCAGCTGGATATCCAGGTAGACTGTCAACCCGTCCCCACCGGCAGTACCTGCAGTCAGTAGCGGCATGTCGACCAGGCCGGCCGCATCAAACTGACAGGACTTGACCAGGCCAAGCAGAATGGAGAGCTGGTTGCGGTTGTAGTTACTGGGCACCGCGAAGATGACTTCATCGTTGAGGTTGTGCTGGCCTGCAATGTTGTTGAGATGGGCAAAGGCCAGGTCAGCCTGGTGGCGGAAATGACCGTTGGAGTTCACCAGCGGGTCCAGGCTGAGCTGTGACCAGAACTGGGTATAGGTCTGGCGCGGATGCAGGCGTGCCACCTTGCGCGCGTCCTCACCAAAGACAGGCTGCTTTTCAGCGACATTGGCAAAGCCTGGGCTCTGCACAAGGATGTCATCCTGGTTGAGCAGGCGTACATTGCGATCATTCAGTTCAATGATGTGCACGCTTATTCCTTCTCATCTTTTTCAGGCACCTGTAAATGCCTGATGAGGTTGTTGTCACAATAATTCTGGGTGTCCAGCACGAGACGGTCCTGCAGCAGCTGCAACTGGTATAGCAGGAACATGATCAGAATGCTGACGACCAGGGCGATAAAGGTGGAGTTAAAGGCCACACCCAGGCTGACGGTCACCCCGACAATGTCGCCGCTGACTGCGCGGTGAGCCTGGCCCAGGGCTTCACCAATACCGCGCACTGTGCCCAGGAAGCCGATGGACGGAATGGCCCAGGCAATGTAGCGCACAATGGTCAGCTCGCTTTCCAGGCGTTCAGCCTCGGTATTGCAGATATCCTTGATCACCGCGGCCACGTCGGGAATGCTGCGCGTTGAACCGAATCGCCGCAATGCGGCTATCAGGGCGCGTGGCAACAGGTACTCCCGTTCAGCAGCAGGCAGGGCCTGGACAGGCCGTGCATAGTCGCGGGCATCCTCGGGCAGGATGCTCATGCCCTCGGACAGGTTCAGCAACTGCCGTTCAAGCAGCTGGTTCTCGCGGCGGTTGCGCACTACCTTCAGGCCAATGATCGACATGGCCCAGAACATCAGGATGATACAGGTTTCCTGCTCGAAATCGCGCATGACCACGTAAAGGGAACGTTCACCGACATATTCGGGATCAGCTTCCTGCAGAGCGGCCTGTTGTTCCATGATGACATCGGCATTGGGACGTATGACCGCCACGTAAACAGCATGTACCACGATCACTGCAATAATCAGTGCAAAGACCTGGTAGATAAAGTCGGAAATGATTCCCTGTTGTTTCATAGTCAAACCCTGGTTAAAGCTTGTTTAATTCGGTTGTGTCAGATGTCTACCGGAAATGCCACGGGCAGGTCTTCCGTTATCCGGACACTGGGCACGAAATTCTCATCGTCTTCAATGATCGTTGCTTCTTCCTCAATCAGGCCAATGTCGGGCATGGCTTCAGGGGCCTCAGCCTGGCTTTCGCCTTCGGCTTCCTGTGAGGCCTGTTCCGACTGGTCAGCTGTCGTCTCTTGTTCCTGACCCTGGGCCTGCAGGGCCGGGCTGAACCAGAGACAGACAGCGAGGATGTAAAAATAGGCTTTCATCATTTATTCAAGATAGCGGGCTACCCTGAAACCCACATCATCGCGGGGTTCATTGTTGTAGTCACGAAAGGACAAACGCAATTCAGTAATGGTGCCATGGGCCCAGCTTGAGCCCCGTATCACATGGTAAGTCCCGGAGTTCGGCCCCAGCGGGTCCGTTTCCTCGGAAGCACCGATCTGGCCTGTGGAGCCATAGTAATCGTGGACCCATTCCGCCACGTTGCCGCCCATGTCAAAAAAGCCATTGCTGTTCGGTGCAAAGGTGCCCACGGGTGCTGTACCCAGGTAGCCATCGTTGTAATCCGCAAGAATCCTGCCGAGAAAGACGCCGGCAGATATATCCGCATAGTTGCCATGGTTGGCCGGTGGTGGCAATTGCGCCCCCCAGGGAAACTTGAGCAGGCTGGTCGGGTCGCCTTCAACGCGGGCTGCCCAGGCCCACTCCGCTTCGGTAGGCAGGCGGTACCCGGTGCTGTCAGGATTGAAGCCGGTGACCATGTCATTTTCCACGTTGTAAAAAGCCGGCAGGCCTTCCTGAGCACTCAGCCAGTTGCAATACATGGCGGCCTGGTCCCAAGTTACCCGGACAACAGGCTGGTTGTTGTTGCTCAGTGTCCTGCCCTCGATCACTCCCGAGGAGTGTTCACTGTCGAACTGGGCAAACTGGGCATTGGTGACTTCCATGAGCGACAGGTAGTAAGGGCGGGTCAGAGTCACGTTGCGCAGAACCTCGTTGGCCTGGCGACCGGGTTCGCGACGCGATGCACCCATCTGGAAACTGTCGGGGTAGATCAGTTTCAGGGTTTGTCCGGCAGCATTGGTAATTAATGGCTTGATGTTTTCCAGTCGCTGCTGCTCCAGCGTTTTCAGTGTCACATCCAGTTTCTGCTCAAGCCCCGGACGCGACGTAAACTCGGTTTCGTAGGTGACATAGCCCTCGTGACGAATTTCCAGTAACTGTGTTGCTGCGAGCAGCTCGATAGTCTGGTTGGCGTTGCCCATGAATTCGCCGTTGACATAAAGCTCTGCATCTTCAGGTACCACACTGATTTCGACAGAGTTGAGAATCGGGTCCAGGGTCACATGCAGGGACGCTTCCTCTTCAGGTCGGGTCGTGATCGAACGTGTTGTTGCTTCGTAGCCGTTCAGGAAAAACCGGAGCTGGTGTTCGGTGCCGGGGGGCACGGTGAGCTCCAGGGGTGTCTGGCCCTGGAAGGTGCCATCCAGGGTGACGTTGGCTTTACTGGGGGTGGATTGCAGCAGAACCAGTCCATCAGCCTGCTCCAGGGCAATGGGCGGCAGGTCCATATCCTGCCTGGCCATGACGGCGATATTGTCGGTCCAGGCCTTGTGCGACGCCAGCTTGATGAGAATCTCGTGTTCGCCTTCCAGGATTTCAGCCTGAAGGGGCGTGACACCGCGATCGATCCCATCGACGGTAACCATGGCACCTGGCGGTGTGGTAGTGAAGCTGACATCGGCCCAGGCGGGCAACAGTTCTACGTCCAGGCCCTGGCGGGTCTGTCTGCCCTCGATAAACAGGGTGGTCTGGAATGGCTCGTAACGATCAAGGTTTACGGTCAGGGTATGCGTGCCGGCAGCAATTTCGAAGTCAGTCAGCGGAGTAAAACCCACTTCATTGCCGTCAACGAGAACGGTTGCACCACTGGTGTTCTCCGTTGTCAGTGTCAGGAATCCAGGCAGGGGCTGCATGTCGATGACAAAGGTCTGTGCCTGCTGGCTGCTCACCTCAAGCGAGGTGTCCAGGTCATAATAGCCTGGCGCCGTGACAGTGACAGGCAGGCTGCCTTCAAGCACCAGGTACCTGGGGCCGACTTTCAATGCCATGGGACTATTGACACTGACAATACTAGTGCCAGGTGTCACATCAATAAAGACAGAGCGTGCTGATAGCACGAACCAGGCGGCGCCAACAAAAACGACCAGTACCAGGGCAATGGCTATTTTTACCGGGCTGAGCCTGAAAGGCTTTTTGCCATGCTCAGCATCTACCGGCGTAAAGTCGATCGGCGCTATTGGCTCGTTGAAGTCGCCAGAATCACTGGAGGGATTGTTGATCTTGTCGTCAGCCATGCCTGTTCCTGAATACCACTACAGTATCTCTTCCTGGCACTGGACGGTCACCACGGGACCCTGGCCGTCAAAACCGACGGTGAATTCTTCACGAACATCACGGTAGCCTTCACGCACGCCAACGGCAACGTAGGAGCCTGGTGTCAGGTCAAGGGTCTGGCTCATGAACTGGCCGAGTTCGCCCACCTTGTAAACAGTGACATTGGTCTGGCCATCAGATTGCAGGCGCACGGTGACCGGTTCATTGGCCCGTTCAAGAAAGTTTCGCAGTGTGCGCAGTTGTCCATCCAGGCGCGGCCAGTCGCCCGGAATCTTGACGGCCTCGTTGTAGATGCCGACAGCCTGCTGGTAAACCGAATTCTCAGCCAGTCGCAAGGGATCCTGGTTCACGGTTTCCAGGTAGTTGTCGAGATTGTTGCGACTGTTGGCATCGCTGCGCTGCTCCCGGGCCGAGGCCAGGTTGGGGTCAATTTTCAGGGCAGCATCGTATTCATTCAGTGCCTGTTGCCATTGTTCCTGTGAGACAAACTCCCCGGCCGCATCAAGGTGAACGTTGATGGCACTGAGCGTCATCTGGCTGACGGTTTGTTCCAGGGCCGCGTTGGCTTCCGGTGACTGGGGTTTTAATGCCAGGGCTTCCCTGAAGGCGGTTTCTGCCTGGCCGGGATTGTCATTGCCCAGTGCGGTAAAGCCCCGCGACATGGCCGCGGAAAAATCCCTGTCCAGGATGTCCTGGTTGACCTGCTCAAGCAGCGTAGCTGCCCCCTGGTGGTCGGGATCGCGGTTCAGGGCCTGGCGGTAGTAATCACGGGCCTGTTCAAATTCGCCTGTCTCGTGCAGGGCTTCACCCTGGGCAATAATGCCAAGCACATCAGCCAGGATCTGGGAACGGTCATAGCCGGTAATCGCCTCATCGCTGTCCGGATTGATCAGCACGGCAATATTGAATGACTCTTCTGCCAGTGTCGGGTTGCCGTCGAGGATAGCCTGTTCACCAGCTGCCAGGTATTCGGAAAAGACATTGGGCAGGTCGGCATCAAGTGCCTGCAGGATATTCAGGCCTTCCTGGTAACGTGTGCTGGCTTCGATGAAGTTCTGTTCGCGGTAGGCTGTATCGCCCTGTGCTGCCAGTTCAAAAACCTGTTCGAATTCCTCGGTGGCCCACGTCTGGGCTTCCTTGTCTTCAAGTGATTCCTGCAAGTCGAGTAATTCAGCCAGGATGTTCTGGGCAGTTTCACGCTGGCGAAGTTTTTGTGCCTCTTCAAAAGGCGAGACCTGGTTGGCGGGGGCGGCAGTATCGGATTGTGTGTCCACGACCACGACCCTGGTGCTTGCCGCATCCGGCGGCGAGACAAAGCGCGGCAGGATGAAGATCACACCGCCGACAAGGAATAGCAGCAGGAAGAAGATACCGGTCAGGACACGGGTCTGGCGTTTCTTTTCCTCGTCGCTACGTTTGACTTCCTCGACACCAAGGGCAGTGCTTTCCGGCTCCTTGTGTGCATCAGGTGGAGGCTTGGTACCTCCCAGGTCGAGGTCCGCGGGTGTGATCTTGTCAAAATCTGAATCAGCCATGGCTTGCTGCCCGGAATGAGTGAAATAGCCTCAGGCTTTTCCAATCCTACAATTCCGAGCTTGTCGCCTCCCCGGTTTCACTGGCATAGATATCAGCCAGGAGTTCGCGCCACTGTTCATACTGTGCTTCCACGGAACCGGACAGCGTTATGGTGCGCTCCTCCAGCTCGATGGTTTGTGGAGCAATCTCCATCTCAAGTGAATTACCAAGTTCTGCCAGTGCCTCGATATGCAGTTGGCGTTCATCGCCCTTGTCAAAGGCTTCCTTGATCAGCCAGCCACCACTGGCAAGGATCACCGGAGAAGAATAATAGGCGGCCGCGTTGCTGCTCTGGGTTGCGGCAAGACCGCCGATGATGGCGGCAACACCCATGATCATGTTGCGGCGGGAGTCGGCGGCAAGGCGATCCATCTTCATGACTTCGTCATAGCTCATGCGGCGGAATTCGGTATAAGGGTCTTCCATCTGGCGCACGAAGTTGGAGTAATAATCCTGCAGGGCATCCACGTACAGGTAATCCCTTTCGCGAATGTCCGCAATGCGATTCATGATGGGATCGTTTTCCGCGGGCAGGCGTTTGACTTCAAGTATGCCATTGCGGTTTTCCTCGATGTAGTCATCGAAAACCTGGGGTGCAAAATCACGGGCAAACTGGATTTGCGAGACCGTCCTGATATTGAGGGCTTCCTGGTCGCTCACATTGCGCTGCTTGTATTGCAGCAGGTCATTGGCGATCTTGTTGAACAGGCCCTGGAATGCATCTTCACTGCGGCGCATACGCGGGTCGTAACTGTACTTGCTGACGACTTCCTCGTATTCCTTGTCGATCCAGGTCTTGCCTGTGGAATCTTCTACGTGCACCTGCAGGCGCATGGTCTCACCATCGGATTGCAGGATGGTGCCGGTAATGGCCAGGTCAGAGCTTTCCAGGTTGTCGGGAATAACCCTCACAACACCCCAGTTACCACTGTTCTGTAATGCCTGGGCCAGCTGGTAGGAAGTGAAATAGGTCTCTGCCATACGAACATCGGAAAATGTCAGTTCTTCCCGGTTGCGCGGCATGTCGTCCAGGCCCGGCTCAAAGATATCGATACCGATATCCAGCAGGGTTTCTTCGACCACGGGGGTCTCGTCCACCACGATGGGCGTGAAGGTGGTGCTTTTCACGGTCTGGGTTGCACAGCCGGAAATAGCGGCCATCAGTGTTGCTGCGAGCAAAGATTGATACAGTCTGTACATAATCAAATGCCTTTTTTCCAATCCTCTGTTATCTGTTGAGATCCGGAAAATAAAAACCAGTTAATTTGCGGCTACATCCCATGCGTAATGCAATTTTCCTGCCGCTTTTCCCTTTTGACACTTATATACGGGTAATTATTTATATTGGGTTATACGCCCTGCTTATCAACATCGGTAGCCAGGCTTGAGTGTTGAACGCACCTGGCCGGGCCGGATAGCCGGAATTACTGACCCAGCCCCGTGTAAGCGCGATATTCATCCCAGAGTTTTTCCCGCAACTCCGGATCGGGTTCGCTCATGGCGGCTTCCCGTAACTGCCTGGCAACCACGTCGTCATTATTCCCGCTTGGAATGTCATCCGGCACGGGGTACTGCGCTTCGTTTTGCGGGTTGTCAAAATCACCCTGGCGCCCATCAGCGGTCGGGACAATAATACCGCCGCCTGTTGAGCCCTGCGGGCCTGACGCAATAATCAGCGGACCACCTGGCTGGCCAGGAGCCTCGCCATTGCCCGAGCCGCTGCCGGTGCCGGACATGACATCACTGCCGGCCTCGTCAGCCTGGGCCTGGACACGTTCCCTTTCTCCGAGAATCATGCCGTCAAATTCTGCAAAGCCTTCGTTGAGCCTGGCATCCAGGGCTGCACGCCTTTCGGCGGCTGTCATGACCTGGCCACGGCCATCAGAAAGGTCGGCAAACGGGTCATCGCCGCTGCCCTGGCTACTGCCGCTCTGAGCGCCGGACGCGCTACTGTCAGTAGCACCACTGCTTGAGCCTGTGCCTGCGGTTTCAAAGCCACCACTATCGGCCCCGGCATTCTGGTTGCCGGACTGGCTGCCATTTTGAGAACTGTCGCCATTACTGCTTTCTGAGCCTGTATTGCCGGCAGTTTCAAAACCGGTATCACCACTGGTCTGTGACTGCGACTGGCCCTGGTCACCTGACTGGGGAAATGATTCAAAGCCGCCGCTGCTGGAAGCCGTCTGGCCACCTTGCTGCTGGCTGGACTGTGACTGGCTTGAGCTGCTGCTCGACGAGGAACTGCTGCTTGAACTTGAGCTACTGCTCGAGCTGCTGGATGAACTGGCCGTGGGCATGCTTGATGAGCTCGACGAACTGGAGGACGACGAACTGGAAGATGACGAGCTTGAAGATGACGAGGACGGACTTGGCATGCTCGGCGTACTGGGTGAGCTGGATGACGAAGAGCTCGGCATACTGGGCATACTGCTGCTGGAAGAAGATTGGCTGCTCTGGCAGGCTGCCAGAACCACGACGCTAAACCCAAGTAACAGGTGGGCACTTGTCCTCTTGATTACGGACAGCGCTGTTGGCCTGAGCTCATGTGTTGAAATTGAATCGTGCTTTAGCAACATCGTCTTTATCTCCTTACTCCTCATCACCACCATCACCGGTTGGCCACCGGAATTACCGTCTGCAAGTGGCAGCCGGGTTGGCTGGAAAGCGCGGAAATGAAGGCCAGGAACAGAATTCGAACCAACTATCCTCCGCCTTCAACGCCATCAGGTCAACCGTTTTAGGAAAATTTTCCCCAGGCTACTTGAGGCCAGATACTGGCATTTTCATGCTGAATCTGCACTGAACACTCCGGCGCCATATTGGCTGGTAAACAGACCCGCAGGACAGGGTAAAAATTCCTGTGAATACGTGGATACATTCGCAAAAACCAGGGACATTGGTGTTAACGGTTAAGACAACTTTTCCAGCATGAGGTTGCCAAAATCATCACACCTGGCATGCCACCCGGGCGCCAGCCAGGTGGTGGCATTGTTCTCCACGATCAGCGCCGGCCCAGTAATGCTGTCTCCACTGCCCAGCGAGGACCGCGGAACCAGGGAAACAGGGCCTTCCACGCCATGCATGGTTTTTTCCCGGATTTCCGCCGCAGGGGTGGCTGAAACCGGCGGAAAAACAGGCGGTTCCTGCTGTTCACGAACACTGACCCGCAAGTTGACCAGTTCAACAGGCATGGGCAGCCTGTGGCCATACCGCTGTTCATGACGGTCATGAAAACGTTGTTCGGTCTCATCCGGCGAGGACCAGTCAATGGTCAGGCTTGCCGATTGGCCGGCATAACGCAGGTCGGCGCTGCAATGTGTGCTGATGGCGTCACGGGACACACCTTCGGCTTCCAGCTCCTGTATACCGCGGGATTCGAGCTCCCTGAAGCTGTTGTTTATCACGTCCGGGTCCAGTGCTGACAACAAACCCTGGTGTGTCACCGACAGCTGCCTTTCTACCGGTGCAAGGAACATGCCCATGGCTGACAGCACCCCGCCATGGATGGGCACCATGGCTTCTTTCATGCCCATGGCATCGGCCAGGGCGCAGATATGCAGCCCGCCGGCCCCGCCAAAACAGCACAGCCTGAAGGCAGCCGGGTCATGGCCCCTGGCCACGGAAATAACCCGCAGGGCGCGTGCCATATGCTCATTGGCCACCTGGATAATGCCTGCCGCCGCGGTTTCCTGGTCCAGCCCCAGGGCCTGGGCAAGCGGCGCAATGGCTGCCCTGGCGGCCTTTTCATCCAGGCTCATGCTGCCGCCGAGAAAGGCATCTGCCTGCAGGCGGCCCAGGATCAGGTTGGCATCGGTCACCGTGGGTTGGGTACCACCGGCGCCATAACAGGCGGGTCCCGGGCTGGCACCTGCCGATTGTGGGCCCACCTGCAGCAGGTTGCCGGCATCAACATAGGCGATTGACCCGCCGCCTGCACCAATAGTGTGCATATCGACCATGGGAACCGCCACGGGATAATCGCCAATGCGGCCCTCGGTTGTCAGGCCAATGTCGCCGTCAATCAGGGCAACATCAGTGGACGTGCCCCCCATATCAAAGGTCATGAGCTTGTGCTGGCCGGTCAGCCTGGCCAGGAAGCCGGCTGCGGCCAGTCCGCCGGCCGGCCCGGAAAGCAGCAGGTTGACGGATTTCCTGGCTGCCTGGCTGGCATCAATCGTGCCCCCCGAAGACTGCATGACAGAAAGGTGGGCCTGCGATGTAGAGTCCTGTAGCCGTAGCAAGTAGTTACTTACTAGCGGACCAAGGGAGGCGTTCAACCAGGTGGCGATACCGCGCTCATATTCCCGGTACTCTGGCAGCACCTCGCTGGACCGGGTGATGAAAGGAGACCCGGCGAGGTGTTCTTCAAGATAACTGGCCACCTGTTCTTCATGGTCAGGGGCCAGGAAAGAAAACAGCAGGGAGATGGCGACAGCTTCCGGGTCCTTTTCTTCAACCTCTTGCAGCAGGCTTTCCAGGCTCCCGGTACTCAGCGGCTGGAGTTCATTGCCCAGGCTGTCAACGCGGCCATCAACCTCCAGGCAAAGTGACCGGGGCACCGGTGGTGTAATGGGCGGGCTTTCCAGCTGGTAAAGGGCGGGGCGGGTTTGCCTGCCGATCGTCAGCAGATCCCGAAAGCCGGTATTGGTGATAAAGGCGGTTCGCACCCCTTTGCCTTCCAGGGCCGCGTTGGTAGCCACGGTACTGCCATGAATGATTTTCACCTGGCCGTCGTGCACCGCCCCGGCTAGACCCATTTCCGTGATGCCCTGTAGAATTGCCCGCTCCGGCGCATCCGGTGTTGACAGTACCTTGTGGGTTTTCAGGTTCACCGGCCCGCTTGCGTCATCGGCTGATGCCGCAGTGAGCAAAACGAAGTCGGTGAACGTACCACCCGTATCCACACCGAGAATCATGTCTTGCTCCAGAAGGGCCCATATTGAAAAGGGCTGCATTATAACTGGAAAGCCAAAGGGGCCTGAATGCCAGAATTACCTGAAGTTGAAACGACCCGTCGTGGCATCGCTCCCCACATCATTGACCAGGAAATCGTCAAAGCCACGGTGCGTGAACATCAATTGCGCTGGCCTGTTCCGGCAGGGCTGCCCCGTTTCCTGAAAGGGCAGACAGTCGATTCGGTGGACCGGCGGGCCAAGTACCTGCTGCTTGGGACGGCGGCCGGTACCCTGATGATCCACCTGGGCATGTCTGGCAGCCTGCGCATCGTCAAGGCAGGAGAGCCTGCGTTGAAACATGATCATGTGGATATTGCTTTTGCCGACGACAAGGTGCTCCGGTTTCGTGACCCACGCAAGTTTGGCAGCATGCACTGGATTACCGGCGACTGCGCTGAACATCCGCTTTTGTGCAAGCTGGGCCCGGAGCCCCTGTCGAACGATTTCACCAGTGATTACCTGTTCGCCCTGTCCCGTAAACGCAAGGCACCGATCAAAAGTTTCATCATGGACAGCCACGTGGTGGTAGGTGTGGGTAATATCTATGCCAACGAGGCGTTGTTCAGGGCCGGTATCAGGCCCACGGCAGAGGCCGGCAGAATTTCATCGCTGCGTTATGCCAGGCTGGTACCGATTATCAAGGAAATCCTGGACGAGGCGATCCAGGTGGGCGGCACGACACTGCGTGATTTCCTGGGCAGTGATGGTGCTCCGGGTTACTTTCGGCAATCACTGGCGGTCTATGGCCGCAAGGGAATGCCATGCCAGGTCTGCGGTAGTGTCCTGAAAGAAATCCGGCTGGGACAGCGTTCCACAGTTTACTGCGGTAAATGCCAGCGCTAGAATCAAAGTCCTTTTTGAAGACTTTATGGATACCCTGGAGTCTTCACCATTCATCGCGGGGGGAAGCTCGATGAAAATTTCTACCAGGGCTCTTGGAGCCATTTTTGCCGTTTGCCTGTTTTGGCAGCCGGGTGCACTTTTTGCCCACCATTCCTTTGCTGTACATTTTTTGCCGGACGGTGAAGTCCAGGTGACCGGTGTGGTTGATCGTTTCCGCTTTGCCAATCCGCATGGTGTGCTGGAATTTACCGTGACCAATGAAGACGGGGAAAAGGTCGCCTGGCGTGCAGAAACCAATTCTCCCAGCCTGCTGCGCAGGCGCGGCTGGAACAGGGACTCCCTCAAGCCAGGACAGGAAGTCACCGTGACAGGCTGGCCGGCCAGGTCCGAGGAACATTACATGCGTATTCGGGAAGTCACTTTTGCCGATGGTTTCGTACTGGCCACCCAACGTGGCATCAATCTCGACCAGGATTGACCACCTATCAACAACTTCCAACAGCATCCAACCAGCCATCGGGGAAAGTCATGACAAGAATGAATCGTAATAGCCTGGCACCACTGTTCCTGTTGCTGCTCTCGTTATTGTTACAGGCATGCTCGCCATCCGAGCAGGAGGCCGGCGTGACAGAGGTGGCCGAGACTGGCACCGCGGTAATGGCCGAGGTAACGGAAAATGAAGAAGTTCCTGATATCAGCGGCTTCTGGACAGTAAGCTTTGGGCAGGATCCGGAGAGTTCCGCGCTATTTCAAAAGCTGCCAGATGATGCCGTGTTTATCGATGACGCCGGTGGTGGCGAGCTGGCCGAAGGCGATTATGGTGGCCTGCAGCTTTCCGAGGCGGCGCTGGAGGAAATCCGCAATTACGATTTCGACTACGAGTTCACGGCCGAATACAGTTGCCAGGCACCGACTTCCGCTTTTTACATGCAGGCACCTTTTCCCATGGAAATTGACCAGGGCAGGGATCTCATCGTTTTCCGCATGGAATATTTCGATATGCGTCGGATTATTTTCCTGGACGGTAGGGAGCATCCGGGCCCGGACCATCCCCATACCAAGAACGGTCACTCCATTGGTCACTGGGAAGGTGACGAGCTGGTTGTTGATACCACGCATCTGCAGGAAGGGACCTTCATGAACAATGGCTTCAACCACAGCGAAGACATCCACATGACCGAACGCTTCAAGGTCAGTGAAGATGGCAACATCCTGTGGTTGCTCCAGGTCTATGAGGATCGGGCTGTTTTTGCCGGCAAGGCTGCGCGCCTCATGTCATGGCGCAAGGAACCAGGCGAGTTTATCTATCCCTACGAATGCGACCCGTCCTTCGGCAGGTAATATAAGTAACAAGAAGAACGGGTAATGATGACGGGGCTTACTTGCCGGTAAGTTGATGGTACTTGGCAAGCAGCTCTTCCTGTGACTCC
>CAZROW010000014.1:0-26397 GCA_964601805.1 uncultured Enterobacteriaceae bacterium | reverse complement strand
GGCTTACTTGCCGGTAAGTTGATGGTACTTGGCAAGCAGCTCTTCCTGTGACTCCTCGTGTTCAGGGTCCAGGGGGATGCAGTCAACCGGACAGACTTCCACGCATTGTGATGTTTCGAAATGGCCGACACATTCGGTGCAGCGTTTCGGATCAATGACGTAGATCATGGGCCCCATGGAAATGGCATCGTTGGGACACTCGGGTTCACAGACATCACAGTTGATGCATTCGTCCGTGATCATCAACGCCATCAGATAAACTCCTGCATTGCCTTGACGACCACCGGTGAGACGAATTCGGAAATGTCGCCACCATAAGCGGCTATTTCGCGAACCAGTGTGGAAGAGATATAGGAATACTGTTCGGCAGGTGCCAGGAACACGGTCTCAATATCCGGTGCCAGGATGCGGTTCATACCCACCAGCTGGAATTCGTATTCAAAGTCGGCCACAGTGCGCAGTCCGCGCAGGATCAGGTTGGCATCCTGGGTCTTGACGAAATCCGTCAGCAGGCCTTCGAAGCCGACCACTTCCACATTGTCCACATGCCCCAGGACTTCCCGGGTCACTTCAACACGGCGATCCAGTGTGGCACTGGTGGCTTTCAGCTTGCTGGTACCCACGGCCACAATCACCTTGTCAAAGATGGTGGATGCACGTTCAACCAGGTCGGTGTGACCATTGGTGATGGGATTGAAGGTGCCGGGATAGACGACGGTTTTCATGTGCTGACTCACGTTTTGACGAGGGCGCGATTATACATCATGGCAGCAGGAATAATCATTTCGGGCTAGTGGCCCTGTTGGTACTATTAATGCGGTGTTACATGGCACTTGCAGCTCGCAATCTGGTATTGTTGCGCCTGTGCTGTGACGGCCAGCTGCTGGCGATAACAGACCAAACAAGTAATCACAAAAACCGGATTATTCCAGGGATGCTTAATCATGCAGACCCATGAACACTGGTCGTCACGCTGGCTCTTTGTCCTGGCAGCAGTCGGCTCCTCCGTTGGCCTGGCCAACATCTGGCGTTTCCCTTATACCACCGGCGAAAATGGCGGTGGTGCCTTTGTCCTTATCTATATAGCCGCTGTGTTTTTCCTGGCACTGCCCCTGGTCATCGGCGAGTTCATGATCGGCAGGCGAGGCCAGGACTGCCCCACTGAATCACTGAAAAAACTCATCCATGAAACCGGTGCCTGGCCGTTCTGGGTGATCATCGGTTACATGGGGATATTCACTACCAGCGTTATTCTTTCTTTCTACAGCATGATAGGTGGCGAAACCCTTTACTATGCCGTGATCAACCTGATGGGCTCTTTCAGTGGTGTCACCCCGGAAGAAGCCACTGCTGTTTCGGCAGGCTTCAATGCCAACTGGTTTGGTGTATTTGTTGCGCATAGCGTATTCATGACCATTACCATTTATATTTCCGCCAATGGGATTTCCGGTGGCCTGGAAAAAGCCGTCAAGTACATGATGCCCCTGCTGTTTGCCATCCTGGTCGGCATGGTGGCGTATGCAGCGGTTGCCGGTGAATTTACCCGGGCAGTCACTTACCTGTTTACTCCCGATATCACGCGCATCGATGCCAATGTCATTATAGATGCCTTTGGCCAGGCCTTTTTCTCGGTCAGTGTCGGGGCTACCACGCTCATGGCCTATGGTTCCTACCTCAACAGAAAGGATTCCATTGCGGACTCGGCAGCCATGATCGTTACGGCCGACACAGTGGTTGCCTTGCTGGCCGGGCTTGCCATCTTTCCCATTGTCTTTGCCTATGGCCTTGATGCCGGCGGCGGTCCGGGGCTGGTGTTTGAAACGGTACCGCTGGCCTTTGGCAACATGCCCGGCGGTGTACTTTTTGGAACGCTGTTTTTTGTCCTGCTGGCCGTTGCCGCCATTACATCATCCATCTCCTTGCTGGAAGTGCCTGTGGCCTGGCTGGCGAGCAAGGATAACTGGACCCGTAAGAAAGCCGCCATTGTCAGCGGGCTGGTCATCTGGGTGCTGGGTTTCCTGTCAGTGCTGTCACTGAATGTGCTTTCCGGGTTTTACCCCCTGGGCTTTGCCGGCGTAGAAAAAACCTTCTTTGATATTTTCGATTACCTGACCAGCAACATCATGCTGCCGATTACAGGCTTGCTCACCGCCGTTTTTGTTGGCTGGTTTGTACCCCAGGCCATTTCACGTGAAGAGTTGCAGATACTCACGGCCAATCACTGGTTCAAGGGCTGGATGATCATGATGCGTTTCGGCGTGACCGCGGTGCTGTTGATCGTGTTTTATAACCTGGTGACCTGAAAGTGAAAGAGCAAGGAGAGACTGATGGTACAAGCCCTGATATCAAAGAAAATCACACCGCCGAAATTCAAATACAGCCAGGCCGTCAAGGCCGGGCCCCATTACTATTTCAGTGGCCTGATTGCCCTGGATAATGACAGTGGCGAACTCGTGCCGGGCGGGATCGGCAGGGAAACCGAAAAAATCCTGGAAAACCTGCAGGTGTTGATGGAAGAGTTTGACTTGGATTGGGAGCACCTGGCCATGGCCAGGGTGTTTGCAAAAGATTTCGCGGGTTTCGGGGACTTCAATGCGGCCTGGGAGGCGCTGTTTAATAACCTGGATACGCCACCGCCGGCCCGATCCTCAGTAGGAGTCAATGCCTTGCCACTGGGTGCCAATATCGAAATCGAATTTACTTTCTACAAGGAATAGGTGTTTTTTAGTAGAAAGAATCAGGCATCGTCCTGTTGCTGTACCACCCAATCCATTGCTTCTTCCATGTCCCGAAACACCTTGACCTGCTTCCTGGAGCCAGGCGCCAGGTTTCTGAATGCCTCGTAAATCTTTGCCAGAGTGAAGGCGGGTTTGGAATCCACGACCAGTGCCAGTCGTGTTGTCATCTCGCGATTGTCAGATGACAGGGTGATGTTGCCAAACTTCTTCAGTTCTGCTGCTGTGATGTTGATACTGATGATGGGACGAAAATCGACAAGCTCATTGTAAAGCTGGAAATCAGGCAGGTACTTGAGTTCTTCCTGGTACTTGGTGAAAGCTTCTATAAAGAGTTGGAGGTCAGCCTCTTCCGGCGCAAAAGTCGTAATGATGACCTTGTTGTCGTGGTCCAACCGGTGGGAGACAAGCATCGCTGTATCAACTGCTCGAAGATAAAGCAGGTTATTCTATGTTATTACCCTCTCACATACACCATAAAAAACCTGGCCCGCTTTCTTGTTTCTTGTCAGCTGCCAGTGCGCAGGCAACATAATATTCGCCAGGTCTTCATCCGATTCCATGTAAATCACACACCCTTCATTGGCCAAATTACCGGCATCGATCAGGGACAGACACTGCGGTATCAACTTGAGACTGTAGGGCGGGTCCAGAAAAATAATATCGAAACCGCCTTTGCCTGCCTGCTTGCGCAGCCAGTCCAGGCTGTCAGCGCTTACCATGATCAGGTTTTCGCATTTCAAAAGCGCGCAATTGGAACGCAAGGTTGAAATAGCATCTGGTGACATGTCAATGGCGGTCACGGAAGCGGCCTGTCTTGACAGCGCTTCAAGGGCAAGTGAACCACTGCCGGTAAAAAGGTCGAGACAGTTTGCGCCAGGCAGCTTGATCTGCAGCCAGTTAAAAAGGGTTTCACGTACCCGGTCAGGGGTGGGACGCAGTGACGGAATGTGACCTGGAAAAGACAGTTTTCGGCTGCGCCACTGTCCACCAATAATGCGAAAGCGGTTGCTGCTCTTATCCTTACTGGAATGACTGGTCATGTAAAAATAGGGTCCAAAATGAGCGAGTCAGGAAAGCCATGGTGAGGCCTCAAAGGCCCCGTTTCCGCGCTATTGTGCCAGATTTCCAGTGGCATAGCAGAGGCAGTGCTGTTAGCATAGCGAGCCTCGATTGACGCTCCTGACTGGCAGTAATTCCCCATGTTCGGATTTGGTAAAAAAAGCAAGGACAAGGACGAAAGTAAAGACAAAAGTCGTCCTGACGAACCTGCACAGCAAGCCCCGAAAGAATCCCTTTTTGACCGTCTCAAGTCCGGTCTGCAAAAAACCCGAAGCAATTTTGGCGAAGGCCTGGCGTCCCTGGTTGCCGGCAAAAAAACCATTGATGCCGATCTCCTGGAAGACCTGGAAAACCTGCTGCTGGTTGCTGATGTTGGCATAGACGCTACCACTGCCATTATCGATGACCTGACTGCCAGCCTGAAACGCAACCAGCTCAAGGATCCTGAATCCCTGTACCAGGCTCTTGAAGACAAGCTTGAGTCCTTGCTGGCTCCCTGTGAGCAGCCCCTGGAAATCACCAGTGAGAAGGGTAAACCCTTC
This sequence comes from uncultured Enterobacteriaceae bacterium, assembly GCA_964601805.1. Lineage (GTDB taxonomy): Bacteria > Pseudomonadota > Gammaproteobacteria > Pseudomonadales > Pseudohongiellaceae > Eutrophocola. Next base: position 22,058 of record CAZROW010000014.1, on the reverse strand, counting down.
GTCATTCTCATGGTGGGTGTTAACGGCGTCGGCAAAACCACCACCATCGGCAAACTGGCCCGCAAGTTCCAGGATGAAAACAAATCAGTCATGCTGGCTGCCGGGGATACCTTCCGTGCGGCCGCAGTCGAACAGCTCCAGGCCTGGGGTGAGCGCAATAATGTGCCTGTCATTGCCCAGCAGACAGGCGCTGACAGCGCCTCGGTGGTTTACGATGCCTATGAATCTGCCCGTGCCCGCAATATTGATGTGCTCATTGCTGACACTGCCGGGCGCCTGCATAACAAGGACAACCTGATGCAGGAACTGGAAAAGGTCATCCGTGTGCTCAAAAAGCTGGATGAGCATATTCCCCAGGAGGTCATGCTGGTCCTGGATGCCGGGACCGGGCAAAACGGCATCAGCCAGGCCGAGCATTTCGGCAAGGCGGTCAATATCACCGGCCTGACGCTCACCAAGCTCGATGGCACAGCCAAGGGCGGCATGATCTTCGCCATTGCCCGCCGGTTCGGGCTGCCAATCCGTTTCATTGGCATCGGTGAGAAAGTTGATGACCTGCGCCCCTTCAAAGCCAGCGATTTCGTCGCCGCCCTGTTTACCCGCAACCAGGAATAACCCCATCCGCTTGCCGCAATGATCAAGTTCGACAATGTCAGCAAGCGTTACCCCGGCGGCTTTGAAGCGCTGCTTAATGTCAGTTTTGAACTGGATGACAGCGAATTTGCCTTTCTGACCGGCCACTCCGGGGCCGGCAAAAGCACCCTGCTCAAACTCATCATGCTCATGGAAAAGGCCAACGGCGGCCAGGTTTTCGTCAACACCCAGAACCTGAACCGGATGAAACGCCGCCAGGTCCCTTTCTTTCGACGCCAGGTTGGCGTGGTATTCCAGGATCACCAGCTGCTGTTTGACCGTAATGTCTTTGACAATGTCGCGTTGCCCTTGCAGGTTGCCGGTTACAACAATCGCGATGCCGCACGCCGGGTCAGGGCGGCCCTGGACAAGGTGGGGCTGCTGAAAAAGGAAAACCAGAATCCCATTGCGCTTTCCGGCGGTGAGCAGCAGCGGGTAGGTATTGCCCGCGCTGTGGTCAACAAGCCGGTGCTGCTCCTGGCTGATGAGCCCACGGGCAACCTGGACCCGGAGCTTTCTGCGGAGATCATGAACCTGTTCGAGCTGTTCAGCCAGGTGGGCACCACCGTGCTGATTGCCACCCATGACCTGGAGTTGATCAACCGGCAAAAACATCGCGTCCTGAGACTGGATCAGGGCAGGCTGGTGCAAGATGGCTAAACCCAAAAAGCATGGTGCTGACCGCAAGGTCGCCAGGAAGGTGGCCAGGCCGGAGTCGCCAAAAATCCCGGTCAAGGGCCGGAAATCGTCAGCCCCGGGCTCCTCCTGGTTTCAGCAACACCAGTCGGTGGCCGTCGACAGCCTGTCCCGGCTGTTGGCCGAACCGGCATCCAGCCTGCTGACCTGGGCTGTCATTGGCATCGCAATTGCCTTGCCACTGTGCCTGTTGCTGTTTCTACAGAATTTTCGTCAGTTGAGCACCAGCCTGGATGAGGCCGGCAATGTTTCCCTTTTCATGGCCTATGACCTGGAGCTTGCGGCGCTGGAAGCTGCCCGCAATGACATCAGGGCCATGACGGATGTTGATGAAGTCACCCTGATTACCGCCGAGGCCGCCTTGTCAGAATTCCAGGCCAGTTCGGGTTTTGGCAATGCCCTGGACGGCCTGGATGACAATCCCTTGCCGGCCGTACTGATCGTGAAACCTGCCGAGGCCAGCGCATCTTCGGTCCAGGCCCTGGCCAGCCGGCTTGAGGCCATGGAAAGCGTGGATTCTGCCCAGGTGGACCTGGAGTGGATTCAGCGCCTGAACGGCATTGTCGGCCTGGCCCAGCGTTTCACCCTGGGCCTGGCCTGCCTGCTGGCACTGGGCGTGGTGCTTGCCATAGGCAATACCGTGCGCTTGGCCATTGAAAACCGCCGCGATGAAATCCTGGTGGTTAAACTGGTCGGCGGGACTGATGCCTACGTGTCTCGCCCCTTCCTTTACACCGGTATCTGGTTTGGTGTCGGGGGCGGCCTGATAGCCGGGGTCCTGGCTGTCGTGGCGTTTTTGCTGCTCTCAGGCCCTTTTGCCCGCCTGATGGCCTTGTATGACAGCGACTTTTCGCTTTCCGGACTTAGTATCAGTGACTTGCTGGTATTACTGATTTTCGCCGGGGGGCTTGGCCTGGCCGGCGCCTGGCTATCCGTTTTACGGCACTTGCGGCGGATCGAGCCGACATGAAGCGCGCCGGCCACGGGCAAACGCGCAATGTATTCTCACCCGATTTCCTGAAACCATGAAAAACAAGTGAGTAAAAGGAGTTATTCCATGGCGATCAAGCGCTGCACCTGGGCAGGCAACGACCCCCTGTATCACCAGTACCATGACAAGGAGTGGGGTGTTCCCCTGCACAACGACAGGAAGTTGTTTGAATTCCTGATTCTCGAGGGTATGCAGGCCGGGCTGAGCTGGATCACCATCCTGAAAAAGCGTGACGCCTTTCGCGAGGCCTTTGACCGCTTCGATTACAACAAGGTCGCCAGGTACACGCCGGCAAAAATAGAAAAACTCATGAACAATGAAGGCATTATCCGCAATCGGCTGAAGCTCAATGCCGCGGTGACCAATGCCCGGGCTTTTCTTCAGGTCAGGAAAGAATTCGGCACGTTCAACAAGTACCTTTGGGGCTTCGAGGACCACAAACCGGTCCAGAATGCCTTCAGGAGCCTAAAACAGGTACCTGCGAAGACCGAACTGGCCGAGGCCCTGTCAAAGGACCTCAAGAAAAGGGGCTTCAGTTTCGTGGGGCCGACCATTGTCTACGCCATGATGCAGGCTACGGGGATGGTCAATGACCATACCACGGACTGTTTCCGGTACCGGGAAGTGAAGCAGCTAGGCCAACAAGCCTGACTTTACTCCAACGGCGTCGCATTTTCGGGCCGCAGGCCTTTCAATCCACGGTAGTGTTCCCGAATCCTGGCCATGTCGCTGTCCACGTCCCCTTCGGGGTGAAACTGCCCCAGCAGGCGCAATTCGCGATTTTCGGCATCAATGGCGGCCATCAGAATGGGGACATCGGCCTGCGCGGCGATATGATAAAAGCCGGTTTTCCATGTTGAGACCCGGCTGCGGGTGCCTTCCGGGGGGATACACAGGATGGTGTCGGGTTCATCACGCAGCAATGTCGCCATGCGCGGCACCATGTTGTGGGCCCTGGACCGATTGACCGGAATCCCGCCAAGCCAGCGCATGAACCAGCCCAGGCCAACAGGAAACAGGGTATGTTTGCCCAGCCAGTGCACATCCAGGCGCAGGTGGAAAATCCCGACCATGAGCAGCAGGAAATCCCAGTTACTGGTATGGGGGGCGCCGATAAAGATAAATGGCGGCCGGGGGACCTCCGGGGCAACGACACGCCAGCCGGCTATTTTCAGCCAGCCGTTAGCCAGAAGCCGCAGGCAAGGGGTCAGCACAGGGGTTGTGAAAACTGATCGTGCCACTCAGCCGGCTGCCTTGTAAGAAATCATTAAAACCCACGAAATCATCATATCTTGCTTGTTGTAAGTGCTCACTAACCCCATATATGGCGTTGCCTGTTGTTTACCGATTGGCCTGTGACCCCCTGCGAAGGTTGGTTCATCAGCCAGGCGGCCAGTGAGTGATGCCGCCGGATGCACTATATCAGACCCTTGCTGCAAGCCTTGCATTGGAGCGAATTCACTGGCGGATGAAATTTATTGTCCCTGTCGTGTTCTTTTTCAGGGTCGACAAATGTTTTATAAACCGGGCAGCTTTTTGTCCTGCATCAAGCCTGCCGGGCGATCCTTTAAGGTAATCCGGCGTCTGTTACGGTATACTCGGACGCAAGTTCAGGCTAAAGGTTTTGCTTCCCGCAACCAGCTTTCAGAATCAATTGTCAGTCGCCAGTCACCAACTTAACCCTCGAACAGGGGTTTGCCAGAATTCATGGTCGACGGTGCTGATAAGTCTCGAAAAAAGACGGTCTGAAAGGCTTGTAAACACTGGGAAGATTCAACTTGATTCTTGTGAATGGGTGGTTTAATTTGAACCACTTTTTCCGGAAAATCCGGAGTATTCCAACTTAAATTTGTAATATTTTTTCAATTAATTGTCAGAGGATTTGCAAGCAGTAATCAAATCCGATCAAGACGCAATTTAAAAACCAAGGGAATTGTTATGGCAACTCTAAATATTAACGGTCAGACAATGGATATCGGTGAGATCGATCCCTCCACTCCGCTGCTTTGGGTGCTGCGTGATGAGCTCGGTCTGGTAGGCACCAAATACGGATGTGGTATCGCCCAATGTGGTGCATGTACTGTCCATCTTGACGGTGCGCCCGTTCGCTCCTGCCAGGTACCGGTAGGTAACTTGTCAGACCAGCAGATCACGACCATCGAAGGTCTCGCTGCAGCAGACGGTACGCTGACTCCGGTGCAGGAAGCGTGGATCGAAATCGATGTTCCCCAGTGTGGCTACTGCCAGGCTGGCCAGATCATGAGTGCTGAAGCACTGCTGCGTAACAATTCAAACCCCAGCGACGCCGACATTGACGCTGCCATGTCCGGCAACATTTGTCGTTGTGCGACATACACACGAATTCGCCAGGCCATCAAGAACGCCGCTGCCAAAATGAATGGCACTGCATTCTACGATGCGACCGGCGCAGGAGAGACAGCATGAAACTGATTAAGAACGATCATCTGTCTCCGGAGTTACCGGAGTTTTTTCAGGAGTTTGCCCGTAAACCGAAAATGGAAATTGGCCTGCCGGAAGTAAACCGCCGCCAGTTTTTCAAGATTTCCGGTATTGCCGGTGGTGGCCTTGCCCTTGGCCTGGCCATGGGTTCCAGCCCCAAAGCCAAAGCCCAGTCTGGCGGCCAGGACCTGAGTACCCTGAGTCCTTACGTGCAGATCCAGCCAAGCGGTCGCATCAACCTGTTCTCCAAGAATCCCGAATGTGGCCAGGGCATCAAGACAGGCCTGCCGCTGATTATTGCTGAAGAACTGGATTGTGCCTGGAGCGATGTTGACGTTGTACAGGCTGACATCGATGCCAGCAAATACGGTGCACAGTTTGCAGGGGGTTCCCTGTCCACGCCGATGAACTGGATGGCCATGCGCCAGGCCGGTGCCACAGCGCGTGCCATGATCCTTGCCGCTGCTGCCCAGCAACTGAATATTCCGGTTAGCGAATTAACAACATCCGACACCATGGTGGTCCATGAAACTTCCGGCCGCCAGTGGGGCTACGGTGAGTTTGCCGAACTGGCAGCTACCATGCCGGTTCCGGATCCCGCAACGCTGACCCTGAAAACCCGTGACCAGTTCAAACTGCTGGGCCGTCGTTTTACCGGTGTCGACAATCATGACATCGTGACCGGCAAGCCCCTGTTTGGCGCTGACACCCGTATGGACGGCATGCTGTATGCCACCTACACCAAGTGTCCGCAGATTGGTGGTAAAGCGGTTGCCTTCAACGAAGATCACATCAAGTCCATGGAAGGTGTTGTTGATGCCTTCATCATTGACCAGTTCGGCAATCCCAAGATGTTCAACCCGGGTGGTGGTGACATGTTCAGCGGTGTTGCCGTTGTAGCACGTTCAACCTGGGCCGCCATCAAGGCCAAGCGTGAACTGGAAGTGGAATGGGATCTGTCCGATGCCGAAGTTTCCAGCTGGAACGACCTGGTAGAGCGTGCCTATGCACTGCAGGACCAGGAAGGCGAGCCGCTGATGACCCAGGTTGGTCCTCCTGACAACAGGAGCAGCGTACCTGCAAGCAAAGGCGATGCCGATGGCGTTCTTGCCAATGCTGAAACCGTCGTCTCCGGTTTTTATGAATATCCTTACGTGAGCCATGCCCAGCTTGAACCTGAAACCTGTGTCGCCAAGGTCGACAACGGCAGCGTTGAAATCTGGGCACCTGCACAGATTCCGCAGAGCGGTGAAGCCGGTTCAGCGGTCCTGATGGGTGTTTCTCCTGAAGAAGCTGCAGAAAAGGTTGTACTGCACCAGACCCGCATCGGTGGTGGATTCGGCCGCAAGCTGGCCAACGACTACGTATTTGAAGTTGTCGCTATTGCCAAGCGTATGGAAGGTGTACCCATCAAGCTGCAGTGGACTCGTGAAGACGACATGAGCGGCGACTATTTCCGTCCGGGTGGTTTCCACTCTTACACAGCCGGTCTGGACAGCGTGGGTAACCTGACTGCGTGGCAGGATCACTTCATTACCTCAACCGGTAATGACCAGATTCCGATGACCAGTGCCGACATCAATCCGAACGTATTCCCGATGGACCTGGTAGACAATGTGAAACTGTCACAGACCATGTTCCACAATGCCATTCCCACCGGTCCGATGCGTGCCCCGTCATCCAATGCTTTCGCATTTTCCTTCCAGAGCTTCATGCACGAACTGGCTGTTGCCTCCGGCAAGAGCCATGTGAACTTCCTGCTGGATACCCTGGGTGAGCCAAGACTGGCGAACTCCGAGAATCCGGGTTCCATGCATACCGGTCGTGCGGCCAACGTGATTTCTGAAGTGGCCCGAATCTCTGGTTACGAGCAGGGCAGCAGTGAACCTGGTCGTGCCAAGGGTCTGTCTTTCTACTTCTGTCACAGCGGTTATGTGGCCCAGGTTGCCGACGTTTCTGTCAGCGCCAACAAGGAAGTGAAAGTACACAAGGTCTGGGCAGTTGCCGACTTTGGTTTCATCCACAATCTCAGTGGTGCAGAAAACCAGATGGAGGGTGGCATCATCGATGGCATCAGCCAGTTGTTCAATGCCAAGATCACCTTTGAAAATGGCGTGATCCAGCAGCAGAACTTCCATCAATACCCGCTGCTGAGAATGCCGCAGGCACCTGAACTTGAAGTCGCCTTCCTTGAACCGGAAGAGTTTTCACCAACAGGTGGTGGCGAGCCATCCATGCCGCCGGTACTGGCTGCGGTTACCAATGCGATCTACAACGCCACTGGTGAGCGCATTCGCAAGATGCCGTTGTATGAACTGGGTTACAAACTGGTTTAAGCCAGCCTGTCATCCAGAAGCAGTAATACAAAAAGCCGGATCAAATGATCCGGCTTTTTTTTTGCGCATAAAAAAAGCCGGTAGGTAACCGGCCTTTTCTTTTGGCTGAATAACGTTAATCGTTGTAGGAATAGTAATAACGTAACTTGACGTTTTCCCCGCTGGTTGCAGAACCATCTATGAATGCAGGCCTGAATTTTTCCTGTCGAATCTTTCGAATCAGTGCCCGGGTGACCGGTGAGTTATCCTGCTCGGACGAGGCAATCACTTCGGGTTTTGATGGAATGCCGAATTTGCTGATGCGAAATTCCACATCTATATAGCCATGGTAGTCTGTGGTCGAGGAATTGGCCGTAAATGACGAGTCAGGTGCTGTTACCGGCATGCCGGGTGTCATGATGCGGTTGATATCGTCTCCGCTAGCCTGGATGACATCAAGTAATTCAAAGGTGTCTTCGTAAATGGTCAGGGCGGCAGCTCGCCTGTCGAACAACAGATGCCAGTCTCCCAGGACCATCATTTGTTCTGCAATGGAAAGGTAATCGGGTTGCGGGTCTTCCAGTGAATAGGCAATGGCTCGTTTCAGGGCGTTGCTGCCATTGAAGAAATAGGCCATTTCGGCTTGTGAATCGCGGTTGGAGCCGGCCGGGAATGTATCGCTATCAGGGGAGTAGGCAGACAGGCCTGAACCGCTATTGGCAATATAGTTGATGGCAGCCATTTTCTTTTCTGCATGTATCAGGAGCTTTTTGTATTCCGGAGAACTTGCAGGCTGCGACCGGATCAGTTCAATGGCTTCAATATAGTTGTCCTGGGCTGTGATCAGTTGAGTGTTCAGCGAAGCGAAGTCGCCGCCTGGAGCTGTATTCACCGGTGCGTTGTTGGCCATGACAAGCAGGTCAACATTCCAGTCCGCCCATTCCAGAATGGCTGACACATAATCTTCATCGCCGACCTCGTGGTTTTTTTTCGACAGATATAGCAAGGATTCCTGTAACCCATGCGCAGCATCGAGATTTCCCGCATCGATTTCACCGGCAATAATTTTCTTGAGGAGATTTGCCTGGGCGGGGCTGTGCAATCCTTCGTTGACGCGATGAATATGCAGGCTTTTCTCAAAAGCCTCGACAGCGCCTTCGGGATCACCATTGCTTGCCAGGAAATCACCAAGTGATTCTGCCTGTTGAGCGGCAGCAGGAGAGAAGGGGCCGCTGGTATTTTCAACCTGCCGAATAGCTGCCTGGAATTGTTCTGCGGAAGAAGTGTGAAATGGCTCGCCCGCTACCCGGTTGTATGTTACTTGAAGCAGGCCCTGTTCAGTGACTTGAGAAGCGTCAGTAAGCGGAACCGGGTGGAAGGCGATATTGTTGAAGTTCTGGGCAATCGATGCCTGCGGGGACATCAACACCATGGATGCACCGAATGAAAAGACCAGGCGTTTCAGGCTGAGCGCTGCAATAGTCATTCTTGTGAATCCTCCTGCTCAACAATCGGGTGTACCGAATCAGCAATTATTTGGCGATGCCATGAAAATCCAATTGTTAAGATTGTGTAAAGATTTGATGAGCATTATATAAAGAATCGGTACGCAGGAGAATAAAATTGTAAGCAAGACAACAAGTTGGTGTTGAACAGGCGGGCGGTGAATATTAAGGAAAACCTTGTCGGAAAACCGGTAACCTGCAGTCAATGGCCATGAGGCATTTGCCCGAGGTAATTACGATCGGTGACAGGGGCGGGAATACTTAGTAGGTAAAGTAATAGCGTACCGCAAAGGTGTCTTCTTCCAGCAAGGCATCGTTTTTGAAGCGTGGCCGGAAAGAAGTCGAATTGCGCAGGAGCCTGTAAAGCTGGCTTTCAATGGGGTCAGAGGTTTCAGGGCTTTTATCCAGAATTTCCACATCCGCTGGATTGCCAAAACGATTCAGGCGCAGGCTCACATCAATCCAGCCCTGGTAATCCAGGGGCTGTTCTTCAGGAATGCCTACTGCAGCACGGGTATGGCGGTAATCGATAAAGGTGGGAACAGTTTGAGGTAATGCCGGGTAAAAAAGCTCTTCAAGGACATCCTGGTCGATGTTGTTTGCTATTGCCTGGGCATAAGCTTGCTCGTAAGTATCAAGTGCTGAAGAGCGTTTCTTGAAAACCATTAACCAGTCCGCAAGGTCAACCATGGCACGAACAACTTCTTCCGCAGAAACTCCCTGTGTACTGCTCAGGTATTCCAGACGTCTCTCAAGAGCGTCACGGCCAAGGCGGTATCCCATGGAGTTGGTTGAAACTCTCGGCATGTCATAAAAGCCCTGGGATGTTTTTGCAATGGTGGAGTAGGTGTTGGTATCCAGCGCTGAATTATTGAAAGTCAGGTTGGTGGCAAAAAAATAGTTGGTCAGGACCAGGCGTTCTTCCACTTCCAGGAGACGGGGATCTGACACGCCAAAATTGTTGAGCAGTATCTGGAGCATGGTCCGGTAAATACTGTGAGCGTTGATCAGGCGGATGGTTTTGAAGTCATCCGCAAGGTCAGGAATATCGCGAGTGCTTTCACTGGGGTTAAAACCGGATTCAGCAGCGAAGGCCAGCTCGGGATCCATGGCAAGACTCGAATCAAAGGCAAAGATATTCCACTCGGCATATTGCGCCAGGGCTGGCAGCATTTCGACGCTGTCGCCACCGTATGCCCTGCGTTTGAGGAAAAACAGGTACTCCTGCTGGGCATCGGCTGCCGCCAGGTCACCCAGGGAGACATAGCTTTTGATTTGCTCGTTGATGATTTCTTCCTGTTCCAGGTTGAACAAACCAAGGTTAACGCGGTTGATATGCAATGCCTGGTCCAGGTATTCCAGTGCGGTCTCGTGCTCACCGGTTGACTGGTAAAGCGATGCTATTGCCAGCATCTCCTGGCTCAGTGCCTGCTCATAGGCGCCACCTGCCAGTTCCAGGTCCCGTATTCGGGCTTCGTATTCCTCGACAGAAGTGTCGATATTACCGATCACTTCTTCCTGGTTTTTGATTGCCTCGGTGACAAGGTATTCAGAGGCACTGGTTGGATGATCCGAGGATGGCAGGCTGCCAAGCTCAGTGACAATGAGTTCCTCATCCTGGATGGTTGTTTCGATGAGCACCGGGTCGAAAACGAGGTTCCTCAGTTCCTGGCTGTTCTGTGCCGGTGCAGCGACGGGAGTCAGCAGCAATGTTGGAAAAAACAGGACGAACAAACATCCCCGCAGGGTCGATCCTGAAGTCGACTCGCATCGGGCAGGTTTGAGAAATTGTCCAGAGGAAAACATCATGCCGGGTCAGATCTTTGTGTTTACAGTAGCCAGTAAAAAAGCTGTACCATCCACTTAATAGCTATAGTAGTACCGCACCTTTATATCACTTTGCTCAACCGTTTCGCCACTCACATAGGCAGGGCGCATAACAGCATTTTCCAGCATATCCAGAAGCCTTCTCCTGATGGGCTGAGTGGTATTTTCAGAGGAATTCACGATATCAATGCGGCGCAACCTGCCATTGGCTCGCTTCTGAAACATCACATCGATAAAGCCGATATAGGGTATATCACGAGTCTCGGGAATATTCTGGAACTCCCTGGTATATTCGTGCGAAACATACTCCGGGATCAATAATGCGGGTTCCGATGAGATAAATTCCGAGACCTGGCTCTCACTGAGATCCTGCTCAAGCAATATCTCCCTGGCCTTGTCGTACATATTGTAGGCTCGGGATTGGCGACTGAACTCCAGGTCCCAGTCTGCCACGGTAATGTAAAGTCTGGCTGACTCCATGGGGTTGTCATTTTCCAGCTCCTCGGCTAGTGCGAGCATGTCTTCCCTGATCTCGGCATAACCCTGGCGTAACGGGGATAAAGACCGAATGAGGCGCAGACGATCCAGATTGAATGTGGTGCCAACACTATTGGTACCGATGTATTCCTCAAGCTGCTTTTTATACAGCCAGGTCAGGTTGGCCTTCTTCTTCAATAATTCAGCATCACTGCCGTTGGCTTCCAGTAAGCGGTCATACAGGTCTTCGTTCTGGCTAAGCCTGGGATCGATCAACTGATCGGCGGTATAAGACTGCATGAGTATCGGGTCTGCATTGGAGAGCAGGGCAGAGCGAGGAACAAAGCGGTATTGACTGAATTGTTGGTCTTCGATGGCAACCAGGTCGCCCCGCTGCAACATTCTTGCCCCCGAGTTTGTCATGCTTGGCGATGTATCCAGGCCCTCTTCATTCATGAACGCCATGCGACGAAATGCTTCCAGGTTCCATTCAGCCCATTCCAGGGAAGCTTCATTGAAAGCCTCGCTATCAGGCTCCAGGTTGCGCGACATGAGGTAATACAGGTACTCATGATACTTGTCGACCTCGGCAAAGTTGCGTGCTTCCTTGTGGATCGCGATCAGCGCCCTGACGGCATCGACCTGGGACAGCGTATAGAGCCCTTCGTTGACGCGATTGATATGCATGGCGTTATCGTAGGCATTGATGGCATTTTCTATATCGCCCAATTGTTCATACAGGTTGCCGGTGGAAAGGTATTCCTGGGACAGGCCCGTATCGTAAATGCCACTGTTTTCTATTTGCCGGTTGATATTCTCTTCATAGCGCCGAATATCCTCGATGATTTCCGAGGGTAAACGGGCCGTCGTCTGTGCCTGGGGCTGGTCAGAAGAGATGATTCCTGGTCGATCCCCTGAAGAGAGCAGGATCTCCTTGGCATCATCGATATAGACGGGATCGAAAAACAGGGTTCGTAATTGAGCGGTGGATTGCGCCTGGACGAAAGCCGGGGCGATAAGGCAGGCCAGGGCAGGCAGAACAGGCAAAAAGCGACGGCGGGCCTGGTGCAAAACCCGGATCGTGCTTCTTGTGAAGTTCATGGTCTTCATGCAAAGTCATCAGTGAAAGCAAAGCTTGGCATTGCCGGGCCACTGGTTTCAAGCCACTGTGGCCGCCTGGTAACGTGCCAGGCACTGGCTGCAGGCAACCCGGATTCTTTTTTATAATCTTCAGGCTGCCAGTATCTGCCGGGCCGGCTTAATCTGTCATGAATACTGCAGTATTGCTTAACACGGCAAGCCCTGCCAGCTTTCCAGAAAGACCGGCGACAGCGATCAATGTTACACCTGAAATAGGGAAACTTCAGGTAAAACCGGTGGCCGGAACAATGCCACAGAGGATGCATGAACGATGAAAACTGTATTGATTACCGGTGCCAACAGGGGCATCGGACTGGAATTTGTCACGCAATACCTGGCACGGGGAGACAGGGTGATAGCCTGTTGCAGAGTGCCTGCTTCTGCTGCCGAGCTGCAGCAAATGGCATCACCGGAGTTGCAGATTCTTGCCCTGGACGTTAGCGACAGCACGGCCATCAGTGCCTTGCCGGCCCAGCTGGATGGCCTGGAAATTGACCTGTTTATCAACAACGCCGGTACCTACGGAGCAGGACAAAGCCTGCAGGAGGCAGACAGGGAGGACTGGTTGCGGGTGTTTAACATCAATACCATTGCCCCGCTACTGCTGACCCGGGCCGTATTACCACTGATGAGCACCAATCCGGCAGGCAAGCTGGTCTACCTGAGCTCCAAAATGGGCTCCATTGCCGATAACAGCGGCGGAGGCACCTATATCTACCGCTCATCCAAAACCGCGCTGAACGCGGTGGTTAAAAGCCTGGCCATTGACCTGGCACCCCGTGGGCATGCGGTGGCGGCCTTGCATCCGGGCTGGGTATTGACCGACATGGGCGGGCCCAATGCCCTGATTGACACCAAAACCAGTGTAAGCGGCCTGATGCAGGTGATTGACGGGCTCAGTCCGGACAACAGTGGCAAGTTCTATAACTATGATGGCAGTGAAATACCCTGGTAGGGAAGCATTTTCAGATTTCTGATAGAAAAACTAAAACAAAGGAATATTATAGTTATTCAGAAACTATCATTACTGCAGTCGTTCAGCAGGTGATGCCCTTATTGCACGACCAGGTCGCGGATTGTCGGGTAGAACTGGGTGAAGGTGCCATCAAACTCGCCTTCCGGAATATGGCACTGAATGCAGGTGCTGTTGTCGGGAAGCTTGCCAGAAGCAGCTCCTGGACTGGCTTCTGCCGGGTACAGGAAAAAACCCCGGCCTTCGTCAAAACGGCTTTTGTCGATCAGGTGAATTTCCTTGGCGGTTTTCTGTCCCTGTACAAAGCCCGGTAACTGCGGGCTGGACTGGGCATCACTGGCATAAAAGGTCAGCAGCATCATCGTGCCATCGGCATACTCGCGGTTTTCCAGGAAATAGCGGTACGCAGCAGGTTCCATCTGCACAACACCAATGGTCCCGGGATTGGCCGGGTCAAACGGGCCTTCCCCGTAGTCACTGCCCAGTGAACTGCCAAGGAAAATCCATTCATCGGTATTTCCGGGAAACATCAATTCCCCTTCAGCGGTGTAACGTGCAGCGCCAAGCTGGTCCTGTGCCTGGATGGACCCGACCGGGATGAGAAGGCCAAGGCATAATAATTGTTGCAGTTTGTTCATTGGGGCACTCCTTGTTCGACAGGGGTAAAGTAGCGGGTCGGGTACGGAATGTCATCACTTTCACTGCAAGAGTGAACAATCAACTCGAAGCACATGCATGGATAATTGGGAAGTTGGTCTGAAAGGAGAAAAAACGGAAATTACCAGGCGGACCTGATCAGTTGTAGGCCGGAAATTGCGCAGCAATCTCCGGCAATCCCCAGTGCAGCGAAGCTACAATGCCGGGGCCATTTCCAGCCTACAGCATCAAGGGGCTAGAGCGCTTTCACCAGCAGCAGGGCATCCCCGGTATAGTGAATCAGCGGGTGCGGGACGATGGGCTTGCGCATGACTTCCCGGTAACCCAACCGTTGGTAAAAGCCATGGGCGATGGTGTTGTCTTCCAGCACGATCAGGGACAGGGCGGGCATCTTTTTTTCCCGGCACTTTTCCTCGGCCATCTGCATCAGGATACGGGCAATACCCCGGCGCCGCCAGGAGGCTTCCACGGCTAGGCCGGCGATGTAAAAACTGTTGGGTTCCTCCAGTAGCCAGAAAGGTTTCAGGACCGGATCGTCCTCGACGTAATCAAAGTCTTCCTGCATTTCATAGGCAAGCAGCACGGCCACAACATTACCACCTTCCACTTCCGCGACCAGGCAGTTTTCATAACTGAAGGCGGTATTGCGGCGCTCGTAGCGTTTCTGGCCAATATCCAGCAGGTTGTCACCGGGGCGTGCCTGCTTTGACCAGATGTAATCGGAGATGCCGTCGGAGGCCAGGGAATAGAGTTCGGCAATACGGCGCGCGTCCTGCTTTACGGCAGGACGGTAGGTGATCGACCAGGCATCAGACATCCTTATACCCCGGGGTACCTAGTCCTGGCTGAGTTTACGCTCGTCAGCCCAGTTGCCGTGCAGGCCCTGGCGTAGCCGGAAAGGCAGCTTCACCTGGCCGATGGGACCTTCCTCGATGGCCTGGGCATCCAGGATGGCCAGCGAGGAGAAGTTATTGACGATGTCATCGACCAGGGCGATCAGGTAACCGTCGCCCTGGGGCGCATCCGGTGTGCGCGGTACAAAGCAGGGCTCCTGGATGACGCTGTCCGGGCCGCACCACCACTCTGACTGTTTGCCGGTTTTGAAGTCCATGTAGCCAAGCTTGTTGATCATCAGGCCAGAGGCGCGTCCACCCGGACCATTGAACTGCAGTGTCGGGTCGGTGACCAGCAGCCAGCCATAGTCATGTTGCTGCGTGGCATAACGGTCATCGATGCGCGGGAACTCGCCGACCATCTCGGTCATCTTCTGCATGTCGGTGAGCTCAAGGGTTTCGCTGTTGTAATCCACGGTCCAGCGCGTCATGTAGGACAGTGCTTCCTGTGGTTTGAACGGCGCACCGTGTACATCCGGAAAGAAGGGGAACATGTTGTTCTTGGCCACCGGTACATCGAAATGCACTTTCGAGCCGTCATTGAAGGCATTCATCACGTGGGAGCAGAACAGGTTGGGGCCCTTGAACCATTTCATGTCCTTGCCATCGCCATCGCGGGGCATGACGCCAAAGTAGATCGGCATGGTGGTATCAAAACCGAAAAAAGGCAGGTTTTTTTCCAGGCGCTCCCAGTTGGATATGATCGGGATGATGTGAAAGCACACGTAGTCTTCGGTCACCCCGAAGTCATGCATCATGCAATAGTAGGGCGCTTCAAACCAGACTTCCTTGAGCAGCTCGCCCTTCGGGCTGACTTCCATGTAGGTACAGTCGCGCGTGCACAGTCCCTTGGAGCCGTAACTGAAGGCCACCATGTTGCCGGTGATGGGATCGATCTTGGGATGGGCGGTGAAGGTCTCACTGGTCAGCTTGCCGTCGAAATCCGTGTAGCCAAAGGTTTCCAGGGTCAGCGGATCCATCAGCAATGGCGGGCTGTCTTCTTTCAAGGCGTACAGCTTGCCAGCATGCACGATGGGTGTGGTGTTGGCCGTGCCGCGTATCTGCCCCTTGACTGACGGGTCATCCGTCAACGGGTTGCGGTAGGCGCCAAACAGGGATTCGCCGGCGGCCCGGTCCAGTTTCCACTTGTCGGTCTGGGCGTAGCGTTGTTTGAAATCCACCTTGCCGCCGCGAAAGCGGAACAGGGAAATCATGCCGTCGCCGTTGAAAAACTGGTCGTCATCAAAGCGTGGTGGAAACTGCTGGTCCGGGTGCACCCGGTGGAAAGTGCCGTTGAGCTGCGTGGGAATTTCACCTTCCACTTCGCAGTCATAGATGTCGCCTTCAAATCGCAGCATATTGAGAATGCCGGTAAAGGCCCGGGTGTCAGGGAAATGCGCCATGCTGAAACTCCAGATTTACAGTAGATTGGGTCAATCGGGGTTGCATTGTAACCCGCGATAGCGGCTTTGGTTAAATGCCGGCGTTGATGTGAATCAAGTAGACAGAACCGGGTTTTGGCTGGAGATCAGGCGGGCAATGCTGCCAGGATGGCAGCGCAGACCTGTTCCTGGTTCAGGTTGTCACAGGCAATGGTGATATCGGCATAGCGCTGGTACAGCAGGGAACGTTCCTCGAAAAGCTCCTCGAAACTCTGGTCCGGACGCCGGGCGATACCGCGCTGGTCATAATCCGTAATCCGGTTTTTCAGGGCCTGCAGTGAGACATCCAGAAAGATAATGACGCCGCCTTGTGCCAGGTTGGCCATGCTTTTTTCGCTGTAAACCACGCTGCCGCCGGTGGCAATGACAGTATGTTCCACGCTCAGGGAGGAGACCCATTTTTCCTCGATGGTGCGCAGTTCCATGTAGCCATCGGTATCGACAATATCCTGCAGCGAGCGATGCTCATGGGTCTGGATCACCACATCGGTATCCACAAAGTCGCGCGAAGTGCGTTTGGCCAGAATGACACCGATGGTGCTCTTGCCGGAGCCGGGCATGCCGATCAGAACGAGATTGTTGTTTGCTTGAGCCATGGAAGAGGGAGCCTGGGTAAAAGGCGATTATACAGCAGCGGTCAAAGACTGCCCGGGAAATGTCCGGCAAACAGTCAGCAGGACTTTACGAAGCATGACTGTTATCCAGGTCGGTGATCACGAAATGTATGCCGCTGCGTGTAAAACCTTCCCGGTCATAAAAACGGTGTGCTTCCTTACGTTGCATGCCGGAGTCCAGGTGTAGTTCCTGGCAGCCGGCCTCCAGGGCAAATTGTTTCAGCCAGGCAACCATGGCCTGGCCCGCACCTTGTGACCGGAAGGTTTCATCGGTCACCAGGTCATCCACGTACAGGTGCTTGCCCCAGGCCAGCTTGTTGTTGATGACAAAGCCGGCAACGCAGGCGGGCCGACCCTTGCTGTAGAGGCAGGCCACCTGGTAACCCTCAGAGTCCTGTTGAGCCTGAATCCTGGCCACGAGACTTTCGGCGGTATATTGCGGACGCAGTTGGAGTAGGACAGGGGCAAGTTCCGTCAGGGCATCAACACCGGTCACCAGGTCGATAGTGTCGGCATTACTCATGGTTCACCATGATCAGCGATGCGGTGTCAAAACCATGGCGTTCTGCCTGGGCCAGGAAACTGTCCATGACAGCCGGATCAATGTTCGGGGTGCGTGACAACAACCACAGGTAGGACAGGTCAGGACCGGAAACAAAGGCGTACTGGTAATTGTCCTTGTCCAGGTCAAAAATCACGTAGGAGCCATAAAAGGGGCCAAAGAAGGATACCTTCAGATAGCCGGTCGCAGGATCCTCAACGAAATAGGCTTTGCCCTCGGCCTCTTCCCAGGCCTCATTGCTGGCTGACCAGCCCCGGTTCAGCACACGCACGCCGTCATCATCGCGCATTGAATACGTGGCCGTGACCTTTTCCAGGCCGCGCTCAAAGCTGTGGTCCAGCCGGGCAATTTCATACCAGGTGCCCAGGTAGCGCTCGAGTTCGAAACCGGTGATTGGCCGGACGGTTGCCGGCATGCCCAGGCAACCGCTGAGTAAGAGGTTGGCCAGAGTCAGTAACAATAAATTCAGGTGTTTCATGTTTACAACTTCAGTTCCATGGGAGTGTGTTCAATGCCTGCCTCGGTGAAGTTCTCACCATTGGCTTTAAAGCCCAGCTTTTCATAAAACGGTACGGCATTGACCTGGGCATAAAGTGACACGTTGTCATAGTGACGCGCCCTGGCGGTGTCGATCAGTGTCTGCATCAACAACCTACCAATACCCTGGGCCCGGTAATCGGCAAGAACCGCTATGCGGCCGATATGGCCATCATCGAGCATTCTGCCGGTACCTACAGGTTGATCATTGTCAGTGCACAACACATGCACAGCCTCGGCATCCAGGCCATCAAAATCAATCGCCGGATCAACACCCTGTTCCAGGGTGAACACGGTAGTGCGAACATGCCTGATGGCAGGCAGCTGTGCGTCAAAGCTGACCAGGTCAAGTTTCATGTGGCGGACTAATCCGTTAACGGTTCCAGATTACAGGAAAGCATACAACAGGAACGCGCCGAACAATATGGCGATGGCACCGCCAGCGCGGGCAAAAGGTGTCACGGTGTGCAATATCCATTTGATCAAACCGGTAAAACGTTCCTGCCCCAACCAGGCAAAGAGTACTGCCGCAATCACGGCAATCCAGCCGATGACCGTGACAGTCAACGGAAAGCGGGAGACCCCCGCATAGGTCACCAGCAACAGGCCGAACACCAGCCGCACGATAATGGCGGTGGCATAAAGCACCGGGTTGCCGGCAAAACGCTTGATGAAATCCAGCATTAGTGCGGGGTTCAGTACCAGGATCATACCGGCGATGCTTATCAAAACGCTGAAAATGTCGATGACTAAAAGCATGTTGTTTCACTCCCTGTAACCAGGCCCCGATTCCTGCGTGATGAATCCGGTAATACAGCACCGGAAATTACCGGTAACGTTAACCGAAGATGAACAGGCAGTACACCGTTGGTCCCTGATCGTCCATAAAAGGTGCGCCTGTTCGCATTCCCGGATTCAGGGTCAAAGGGTTCAGTCAGAATTCAGCTTTACCCTCCTAACGTGATGCCATCGACAGGCTAAAACTGTTCGATAAAGGAGGATAACAATGAAAACTTTACTCAAACTTGCTTTACCCCTGGTGCTGGCTACTGGCTTCGCGATCCCCGCGGCCAATGCCGATCCTGGAAGACCGGACTATCGTAATGATTACGATCGCTATGCCTCTTTCAGGGACGATGACCGGCGTGGTTTCAATGCCTATTCAAGGCAGGCTCGCCGTGACCAGGCTGAGTACGAGCGGGAGCGTCGCAAGCGCATTGCTGAAAATGCCAGGGAGAATCGCAAGTTCTACCAGGCTCAGCAGCGCGAAAGGCGCCAATTCCAGGCTCAACGTGAACGTGCCTACAGGAAAGGCCTGAAGAATGAACGCTGGGCGTACCTCACTGGCTATGATGATGGCTTTCGTGACGGTTATTACCGCCGTGACGGACGCTATCGTTCCGGTGCTTACAACGATGCTGCCTGGTCAGTCATCGTGGACCTGGCCCTGAACTACTAGGGCCAGGGACCCGATCACGGGAGCGACTCATGAACCGACTCATCTGGCTTGTTGTTATCGTGTGCCTGGTCAGCAGTTGTGCAGGTATTGAAGTGCGCTATCGCTATCCGGGGCCGGTCTATACCCCTTCCCCGGGTATCATGCACAGGGAAGGGGGTATTGCCTCGTTCTATGCCGATAAATACCAGAACCGGCTCACAGCCAACGGCGAGCGCTTTGACCAGCGCGCGATGACGGCAGCACACAAGTCACTGCCCTTTGACAGCGTGGTCAGGGTCATCAATGTGAACAATGGCCGCAGTGTGGTGGTACGGATCAATGACCGGGGGCCTTTCATTCGGGGCCGCATTATCGATCTGTCCTATGCCGCATTCAGCCGCATCGAAAATCCCCGGGAAGGACTGGCAGATGTGGTCATTGAAGTGCTTGATTAAAGTATCATGCTGAAGCCGATCCAGTTGTAGGTCGGCATAGGCCCAAAGGGCCGTTTGCCGACATGATCTAACCCAGGTATTCGAATGAATTACCTGTTCACCAGGCCCTTACCTGCCACCCTTTTTCTTTTTATAAAACTTCACTTCTTTCACGATTTTCGCGAACTTGCGTCCCGTTGCGCGCTTTTCAGCCAGCGTGGCCGTGGCCTGGGCACTTTCCCGTTGCAGTTTCTGGTAATTGAGCAGCCGGCGGCCATCAAGGCGGTCTTCGGCGATGGCCTGCAGTACCGCGCAGCCCGGTTCTGTCTCGTGACTGCAATCGCCGAAATGGCAATGTTTGGCCAGTGCTTCGATGTCTTCGAAAACGGTTCCGATGGATTCGCCTATATCGGCTACCCGCAATTCCCGCATACCCGGCACATCAATCAGCAGTCCGCCAGAAGGCAGGATATGTAATTCCCGGTGGGTGGTCGTGTGGCGTCCCTTCTTGTCCTGTTCCCGAATGTCTCCGGTGGCAACCAGTGCACTGCCTGCAAGTGCATTCAGCAGTGTGGACTTGCCAACGCCGGACGAGCCCACAAGGGCGACCGTGGTCGTGGTATCTATCCAGGCGCGGATATTATCAAGGGTCGTGGCATCCAGGGCATTGACCGCTTCAACAGGCACCCCTGCCTGCACACTGCGGGCGCGCTGTGTGTAGGAGTCGACATTGTCAGTCAGGTCGGCCTTGGTCAACACGATAACCGGCATGGCGCCGGCCTCGGCGCACAGGGCCAGGTAACGCTCCAGGCGCGACTCCTTGAATTCCTCGTTGCAGGACGTGACGATGAACAGGGTGTCGATATTGGCGGCAATGGGCTGGACCTCGACATTGCTGCCGGCCCCAACTCGCCTGAACAGGCTTTTCCTCTCCAGTACCTGCTCGATCCTGGACAGTGACTCATCCAGAACGACCCAGTCACCCACAGTGGGCCGGTCTACCGCGGCGGCATCACGCAGCAAAGGCGAAAGTGTGGCGATCTTTTCTCCTGTCTCGCAGGCCACGGTGATGTTGGAACGCTGGACAGACATGACCCGTCCGAGACATTTATCCGGATTTTCCAGGCCTGCCAGCTGCCGGGTGAAGAACGGGACCAGTCCCAGCTTGTGTAATGCTTCACTCATAGGGCCTGTCCGTTGTCATGACTCTTGTAGAACCTGTTATGGATTTTGGTCACCCACTGATAATCGCGAATGCCAATCTGCCAGCGACTCCTGTGGATATTCATCAAACAATTTGTCGTTGGGACCGGGGTGGAGTTGAACCCAGCCAGCCTTTGAACCCAGCATCATATGCGTGTGCTCTGGTGGTACGGGCAGGTCAGTATCAATGGCGGAAGCAAAGGGATGCACAAGCTCTGGCCACCTGGGGTCCCACACCCAGAGTGCGCTGCCGCACTTGTTACAAAAATGGCGTTGGCCGGGGCTCTCGCGGCTTTCTCCGCTGTCAGAGTCTTTGATAATCGCGTTGTAAACACTGATAAAGTTCTCGCCCTTAACCTTCAGTGACTCAAAGCTTCCACCCAGGTTGATGGCATAGCCACCGCCACCCGCAGTTTTTCTGCATATCGAACAGTAACAGTGGTTAAAGGGATAGGGCTGATCAGACAAAAGGCTGAAGCGTACGCTACCGCAATGGCATGAGCCTTCGAGTTTCATTAGGTAATCTCCGGGTTTGATAATTGCAGAATGTCTGCTTATTGGAATCCCGCTCAAACAGGGCAAGATTTCGTGCTAAGTAAGAAGCTTGAGTGTACCTGAAACGTGGCGACGACAGCTTCCCAGCCTGAAGAGTGTTATTAAAGCGATAGTTGGTGGATATTACCCTAAATATGTTGCTTCTTTTTTATGAAATAGAAAATGATGCATCTTGTAGGTTCGTCTGTATGCCCTTGTCAGGCGGTAGAATTGTATGCATGAAAATTAGTAACCAAGTTGGGCATTCAAGCCATTATTTATCAATACTCTAAACTCATCATTAAATGCATCTTGAGTGGTCTCCCAGTGCTCTGTCATTCCAGGGAAGTTATCGGCTGGACCTGGTTCTCCGCTAATTATCTGTAGCCAGAGGTGGACAGGAGCATCAATCCGACCCAATAACTCTTCAGAATATTCCCATTGCCAGAGTGACAAGATATACATGTAATGATTCCAGAGTCTGAAATTCTCATGGTCATTCAGATCAAATCCATTTTGAGCTTTGACAATTATCGCGCTTATGTCTGAATCATTGGCCACTGTGTCAAAATATCCTGCCATTGCCATAGTATGGTTGTAGCGTGATTGAGCCTTTAAGGAATTGTTGTTTTGATGTAGTTCGAACGCCAGAAGAAAGATGCCGACAAAAACACCTATGTTCGCTAGCATTGAAATAAGTTGTCCTAACTCAATCTTTTTCATTTTC
>CAZROW010000013.1:4174-54425 GCA_964601805.1 uncultured Enterobacteriaceae bacterium | reverse complement strand
AACTGGTGAATCCTCACTACACTGAGGTGAAATCACCCCCTTGCATCGCCGCCATGAACAGCAAAGCAAACATCCATGATAAAACCCACTGGTTAATCAGGACAGGCTGTATTGACAAAACGAGCCTGGAACAGGCCCAGGTCAGCGCTGCCAACCAGAACCACAACCTCGTGAAATACCTGGTCGAAAACGGCCAGGCAGATAGCTATGAAATTGCATCCGCCGCAGCCTCAACCTTCGAGTTACCCCTGGTCGATCTTGATGCTTTTGACCTCCAGGCACTGCCATTGACGACTGTCTCGGATGAGCTTGCCAGGAAGCACCGGGCGATTCCTCTTCATAAACAGGACAATATCTTGCAACTGGGAATTTCAGACCCGGCCTCCCAGGATGGTTTCAGTGAGATCCGGTTTCATAGTGGCTGTAAAACCGAACCGCTCATCGTGGAAGAAGCCAAGTTAAACCAGTTGCTCATGGACCTGCTGGACACCAGGACGGGTAACCTGAGCGCGGGCACCTCACTGCAACATGATGATTTTCATGAAATTCTTACACCCGATCCTGGCAACCATCTACTCCGGGAGCATGAACAGGCCAGGGAAACCCCGGTCACAAGGCTGGTCAACAAGATACTTATTGATGCTATCCGCAAAGGGGCATCGGATATTCATATTGAAAATTTTGAGCATTCATCACGAATACGCTACCGCCTCGATGGGCTGCTACGGGAAATAGCCAGGCCACCTTCCGCAGTGACAGAAAAAATCTGTGCCCGGCTGAAAGTAATGGCCCGGCTGAATATTGCCGAGAAGCGCCTGCCCCAGGACGGGCGCTTCAAATTGAGCCTGTCACGGACGCGAAGCATGGATTTCAGGGTGAACACCCTGCCTACATTGTGGGGAGAAAAAACCGTACTGCGGCTGCTGGATTCGGGCCTGGACAAGCTTGACCTGGACCACCTGGGTTTTAACGCCGACCAGAAAAGGCTTTATCAGGACGCCCTGGAAAAACAGCAGGGCCTGATCCTGGTAACCGGCCCTACCGGCAGCGGCAAATCCATGACCCTGTACACCGGACTGAACCTGCTCAATACCCAGGAGCGCAATATCGCCAGTGTGGAGGACCCGGTGGAACTGCACCTGGAAGGAATCAACCAGGTTCCCGTAAATGCGGCCATCGGCCTGGATTTTGCCAATGCGGCACGTGCCTTTCTCCGGCAAGACCCTGATGTGCTTATGGTGGGGGAAATCCGGGATCCTGAAACGGCAATGATCGCTCTCAAAGCTGCCCAAACCGGGCACCTGGTCCTGTCTACCCTGCATACCAACAGTGCTCCGGCTACCCTCGCCCGGCTACTGGATATGGGCATTGCCCCTTACCAGTTGGCTACGTCCTTGAGCCTTGTGATTGCCCAGCGTTTAGTGCGACGCCTCTGTCATCGTTGCAAAAAACCACTACAATTAACCACTAAAGATATGATATATGGGTTTTTCCGAAGATCAGGCCGCCAATGCCAGGCTTTTTGGCCCAGTGGGCTGTCATCAATGCCAGGGCGGGTATCAGGGCAGGATCGGAATCTATGAAATTGTGGCAATTACCGGGGACATTTCCCGTGTTATCATGAATGGCGGAAATTCGATACAGATCGCAGAGTTAGCGACAAAAGCAGGGTTTAATGATCTGCACAGCTCGGCACTTGAGAAAGCTGCACAAGGGCAGACCAGTCTGGCAGAGATCAACAGAGTCATTTGAAAGTCATGTGAGACTCATTGGAACGATTTAGCACAGCACTACAACGAGTATTTCTATCACCTAATTTCGAATTGAAGAGGTAACAGAAAATGGCAGCCCCGGCACAATCTGCTGTAAAACAGGCCACTTTCCTCTGGCAGGGGCAGGATTCCAAGGGTAAATCCACCAAGGGTGAGATTGCCGGTACCAATGCTGCCATGGTGAAAGCCCAACTGCGCAAGCAGGGCATCAAGCCAACCAAGGTCAAGAAAAAACCCAAACCCCTCTTCGGCAGCGGTAAACAAGCCATCAAACCGATGGACATTGCCATTTTTACCCGTCAGCTCGCCACCATGATGAAAGCCGGTATTCCGCTGGTACAGTCTTTTGAAATCGTCGGCGAAGGCCTGGAAAACCCCAGTATGCGCGAAATCGTATTTTCCATTCGCGATGATGTCTCTGCCGGTAACCATTTTGCTGATGCCATTCGCAAGTATCCCCGGCAGTTTGATGAGCTGTTCTGTAACCTGGTGGAATCCGGTGAGCAATCAGGTGCTCTGGAAACCATGCTTGACCGCCTGGCCACCTACAAGGAAAAGTCGGAAGCGCTGAAATCCAAGATCAAGAAAGCCATGAACTACCCGATTACGGTACTGGTTGTTGCCGCTATTGTGACAGCCATCCTGCTAATCAAGGTGGTACCCCAGTTCGCCGAGACATTCTCAAGTTTCGGGGCTGAACTGCCCCTGTTCACTCAGTATGTCATGCGACTTTCCGACTTCATGATTGCCTGGTGGCTGTATATTCTCGTCGGTGTTGGTATCGGTGGTTATATCTTCAAGGAAGCCAAGCACCGCTCCAAAAAATTCAGTGAGAGTCTTGAGCGGCTTTCGCTGAAACTGCCGGTTTTCGGTAATATCATTGAGCAGTCCTGCCTGGCCCGATTCACTCGCACTCTCTCCACGACCTTTGCCGCCGGTGTGCCACTGGTGGATGCCCTGACCTCGGTGTCGGGTGCCACTGGCAACATCGTTTACAAAAATGCTTCCCTCCAGATTCGCGATGATGTCACTTCCGGACAACAGCTGACCGCGTCAATCAAGTCCACCGGCCTGTTTCCGATCATGGTGCTACAGATGGTCTCGATTGGTGAGGAGTCCGGTGCCCTGGATGCCATGCTCGACAAGTGCGCTACATTCTATGAAGCCGAAGTTGATAATGCCGTGGACGGCCTGACCTCGATGATGGAACCACTGATCATGGCCGTACTGGGTGTATTGGTCGGTGGCCTGATGATTGCCATGTACATGCCCATCTTCCAGATCGGTGCTGTTGTTTAAAATCTTGGTTCAAGATGCTGTTCAGGACATTTCTCAAGACAGCGTTTAGGCCTTTATCCAGGTACCCTTCATTCAGATGACATTCGCTGAATTTTTTGCCGCCAACCCCATTGTGTTGGCGGTAATAGTTTTTGTTTTCGGGCTTATTGTCGGCAGTTTCCTGAATGTAGTGATCTACCGGCTTCCGGTAATGATGGAAGCTGAATGGACTGCACAGTGCCGGGAGCTCCTGGAAATCTCACCTCCTGAAAACACCCCTGATAATACCGCGGGACAGCCACAACGGTTCAACCTGGCCGTACCCAATTCCCATTGCCCGAAATGCAAACACGAAATCTCTGCTATCGAAAATATTCCCCTGGTCTCGTGGCTTGTCCAGAAAGGCAAATGTCGGCATTGCCAGACTCCCATATCCGTACGCTACCCGATCATCGAACTGGTTACTGCGATTGCCTCCGCCCTGGTGGCATTTCATTTCGGTTTTCACTGGCTCACACTGGCCGTGCTGGTATTAACATGGAGCCTGATCGTGCTCACCATGATAGACTTCGATCACCAGTTACTGCCCGATGACATCACCCTGCCCCTGTTGTGGCTGGGACTGCTTGTTAACAGCTTTGGACTGATTACCTCACTGCAAAGTGCTGTCTGGGGTGCAATGGGTGGCTATCTCATGCTGTGGGGCGTTTACTGGCTCTTCAAACTGGTCACAGGCAAGGAAGGTATGGGCTATGGAGATTTCAAATTGCTTGCCGCGCTGGGCGCCTGGCTGGGATGGCAAGCCCTGCCCATGATCATCCTGCTGTCATCCCTGGTGGGCGCCATCGTCGGTATCAGCCTGATTGCCATCCTCGGCAGGGACAAGAATATTCCTATTCCGTTTGGCCCTTACCTGGCCAGTGCCGGTTTTCTTTCCCTGGTATGGGGCAACGAGATTTCAGGACTGTATTACGGCCTGATACTCTGAAGACCAGGGCCGAACCAATGCAGGAATCCACTCCTAAAACTTACGCTATTGGCCTGACAGGCGGTATCGGTAGTGGCAAAACCACTGTAAGCGATCTCTTCCGGAACCTGGGAGTCGATGTCATTGATGCCGATGAAATCTCCCGCCAACTGGTCAGCAAGGACTCACCAGTACTGGAAAAGATTCGCAACTACTTTGGCCAGGACATTATTGATACATCGGGTAACCTGGATAGATCATCCCTGCGCAAAAAGGTTTTCGAGGATAATGCCGCCAGGACCTGGCTTGAAAACCTGCTACACCCGGAAATCCGCAACGAGATAGCCCAACGTATTTCGCTGGCCAACTCGCCCTACGTGATCGTGGTGATACCCCTGCTGGTTGAATCCGGCAGCTATGATTTCCTTGACAGGATTGCAGTTGTGGATGCTCCGGAAGGACAACAGGTTGCCCGGGTTGTCCATCGTGATGACAGCTCGCACGAACAGGTAGAGAGAATTATGGCTACCCAGGCATCCCGACAGCAGCGTCTTGAACTGGCAGATGACATCATTGATAACAGTGGCTCTGTAGACAACCTGGAACACGTGGTCGAGACCCTGCACGAAAAATACCTGCAATTGGCCAAACAATAGGCCAAATCCATGCGTACCCTGGTAGAAAAACCCCTGTTTCATATAGCCCTGCTGCTGTTACTGGCAATCCTGTGCTACGTCCCCGGACTGAACAGTCTTTTTCTCTTCGACGACGGGCCCAACCTGGAAGCTTTAAGCCAGATCCAGGAAAGCAGTGTCACCAGTGCCGGCTTCTGGGAATTTGTCTTTTCCGGCGAAGCCGGGCCTACCGGACGACCTGTCTCCCTGTTTACCTTTGCCCTGCAGGCCAGTGCCTGGTCAGACAATCCTTTTGCCTTCAAGCTGGCCAACCTGTTCATCCATGTCCTGAGCAGCGTCCTGCTCTATGGCATCAGTTACAAACTGTCACTGCATATGCAGGCAACAACCCGCCGTGCCAGCGTGGTTGCCCTGGCAACGGCCCTGATCTGGACCCTGCACCCGATCCATACCTCCACCGTGTTATACGCAGTACAGCGAATGGCCCTGTTATCCAACCTGTTCATGCTGGCAGGGCTCTACAGTTTTGTTTGCTACCGGCTCGAGCAAAATACAGAAAACCTGAAGTCACTGGCGTGGTTATCCCTGGCGCTGGCAAGTACCGGATTGCTGGCCCTGTTCAGCAAGGAAAATGCCCCTTCCCTGGTGTTTTACCTGCTGACCCTGGAATTTACCCTGTTTAAAAACCTGCCCGCATCCAGGACCTATCGCCAATGGCGCCTGGTTTTCCTCTATCTGCCTGCCATTGCGCTGATCCTGCTGCCACTCTTTTCCGTGGGCGCTTTGCAGGCAAACTACGAAGAGTTTCGCACTTTTACCATGGGAGAGAGAGTCCTGACGCAACTCCGTATTCTGTGGACCTACCTGGCTGCGATCATCCTGCCGGCAACCGGTTCTGTCGGTATTTTTCATGACACCGTCATTTCCACGTCACTGCTTTCCCCCATAACTACCTTGCTGGCCCTCATTGCCTGGATTGCGCTGGGCCTGGGCCTTGCCCTGAAGCCGGGTAAGTATGGTGCCTGGCTATTTGCTCTTTGCTGGTTCTGGTCCGGGCATATTATTGAATCCACCGTAGTCCCCCTGGAGCTTTTCTTCCATCACCGTAATTACCTGGCCTTCTTCGGTATTGTCTTTGTCCTGTTGTTCGCTTTTTTCAACTGGCTGCCCGACACGCTGGTCAAGTTCCGCGGCAGGCTGGCCATTACCGGGATATACCTGCTCTTACTGGCGCTGAATACCTTCAGGATAAGTACCATGTGGAGCGAACCTGTGCGGCTGGCAGAGAACTGGTACGAAGCTGACCCGAACACGGCCAGGAACGTGGAGTTTTATGCGATGGAGCTGGCGCGCTACGGCAGCGACGGTGAGCAGCTAGCGGCGGCAGTCCTGTCACGTGCTGTAGAAAATGATCCCTCTAATTTTCACTTACTGCTCAACCTGCTCACCCTGGCCTGCGTCAATCCTGCCATTCCGGCACTCGACCCGGGCAGCATACTGGATCGGGCTCGAAACTTGTCCCGTGAGACTGGCGATCCCGTTTCACCGGTACGCCAGATCATCAACCTGAACCTGCAGGGGAATTGCCCAACCTATAACCAAGCCTTCCTTGAATCTTTACTGGAGACACTGATCCAGGAAAGCCAGGGCCATGACAGGGGAATGTTCCAGTTTGAGCTGGCGCGCCTGAAATTGTCAGAGGGATTGACGGGGGAAGCTCTGCCCTTGATGGAACAGGCCTGGGAAAATTCCCGGGATTCCGGTGTCCTGTTTAACATGGCCATTCAGCTTGTGAACGCCGGGCGTTTCCAGGAAGCACTGGAGACCATTGACCTGGCCACACGCGAAGTCACCATCAACAACAATATCAGGACAGGAACCCTTGCGAGCAAGCTGGCAAGCCTGAGCAGCATGCGGGAAGATGTGATAGGGTTTATGGCCAGTGAGTAATTAATACCGTCAACACTGACTGACAGGAATCATGACAGACACACAAAAAACCAGCATCAAGCAGGTCAATTGCCCGACTTGCCAGAAAATCGTCGCCTGGACCCAGGCAAACCAGTACAGGCCCTTCTGTTCAAAAAAATGCCAACTCATCGATTTTGGTGACTGGGCCGCTGAACGCAATGCGATTCCGGCAGAGGAAGGCCCGGAAGATTTCAAACTGGATGAGTTTGATATTAACCCGGAGAATCCAGAAGGGCTTTGACGGCGGTAATGATGTCCTGGTTGGCAGCTGGAAACTCCAGCTCATCCAGTTCATTGACTGAAATCCACCTGACCGGCTGACCTTCACAGCCCCTGGCCTCACCGGCATAGACCAGCACATACCAGACATCCAGCAGCACCTGTTTGTCCCCGTAATCGTGGTGAATCTTCAACAGGCTGGCGCATTCCCTGACACTGATATTGACCTCTTCAAGGAGCTCCCGCTTCAAAGCCTCCTGCACGGTTTCGTGCCCTGCCACCTTGCCTCCGGGAAACTCCCAGAGCCCGCCCTGGTGCTGGTCCGCATGCCGCCGGGCAATAAGAATCTGCCGGTCGCGGTTGATGACAACGCCAACGGCCACATGGACCGTGGCCATCTCAGGTTCTGTACTCGGCATTGATGGTCACGTAATCGTGGGAAAAATCGCAGGTCCAGACTGTTTCAGCACTGGCGCCACGGCCAAGGACGAGTCGAATGGTGATCTCTTCCTGGTCCATGACAGCCTGTCCCGCTTCTTCGGTATAGCTGGAGGCCACGGCGCCGTTTTCCACAATACAGACATCACCCAGGTAGATGGTGACCTTGTCGATTTCCAGTTGATCAAGCCCGGCATGGCCAACAGCGGCCAGGATTCGACCCCAGTTGGGATCAGAGGCGTAAAGGGCGGTCTTGACCAGGGGGGATTCTGCCACGGTGTAGGCCAGGGCCAGGCATTCTTCCTGGCTGGCCCCCTGCTCTACCTGGACGGTCACAAATTTTGTAGCCCCCTCGGCATCCCTGACCAATCCCTGGGCCAGGGCAATGAATACACTGTTCAGGGCATCAGCAAAGGCAGAAGAACTTTCATTGACTACAACCCCACTGCTTCCTGTTGCCGCCAGCATGCAACAGTCATTGGTGGAGGTATCGCTGTCCACTGTGATGCGGTTGAAGGAAGTATTAACGGCCCTGTCCAGGTATTGCTGAAGGGTATCGGAAGCAATGGCAGCATCAGTAAATACATAACCCAGCATCGTGGCCATATTGGGCTTGATCATGCCGGCTCCCTTGGCGATTCCGGTAATAGTGACCGTCTTGCCTTCCAGTTCCAGCTGGACCGAGGCAGCCTTGGGCCGGGTATCCGTTGTCATGATGCCTTTTGCACACTCTTGCCAGGCATCTGCCTGCAATTGCTTCGTGGCATCTGGCAGGACAGTAATAATTTTCTCAACCGGTAAGGGTTCGCCAATCACGCCGGTGGAAAATGGCAGGACTTCCTCGACGCCAACCGAACCATTTTCTGCAACGGCCTGACAGACTTTGAGGGCGTCTTCCATGCCCTGTTTTCCCGTGCCGGCATTGGCATTGCCCGTATTGATGACAAAGTATCGGGGACTGGATTGTTGGAGATGGTTTTTGCAAAGGGTTACCGGTGCTGCACAAAAGGCATTGGTGGTGAAAACACCGGCGACATTCGTTCCTTCTGCCAGGGAAAACAGCACGCAATCCAGCCGGCCAGGTTTCTTGATACCAGCGGATACTGCTGACATGGTGACACCCGGGACAGGATGTAAAGTGCCCAGTTCTCCAGATCCTACAGCCATCGTCTTACTACCTTGGTCATACCAAAACCTGATCGTCGGCAAACGGCTGCGCCTATGCCGACCTACAATTAATTTAACCGGGATTTGCAGCCTTGTTGCTATCCTTTGGACCAGCCTGCCTCAGGCAGGCCTGCCGGATGACGGCTCTGCGAGCCTCTTCCGGCCTACAATGTCACAATTGTACCGATCGCGTACTGCAGACCGCTTGCCCTTTATCCCTTTATCCCTTTATCGAAATGCCTATCGAAGCCATTGGATGGCAACACGTCGCGCCTCATCCGACCTAACGTATCCTATCAGTTCAACTTCCCATGACACTGCTTGTACTTTTTACCTGATCCGCATGGACACGGGTCGTTCCTGCCCACCTTCTGGCCCTCGCGCTGGTACGGGGTCTGTGGTTGTTGCTGTGCAGGGGCCTGCTGACCGGCAGGTTGCTCACCTTCCTGGGGCGCCATGGCGCTGGTTTCACGGTGAACCTGCGTGGTTTGCTGCTTCTGCAATTCCTGCAGGCGCTGCTGCTCGATCGCATCAGCAGATTCATCCTGCTTGATTTTCACCAGGCTGAGGAATTTCACCACTTCGTGCTGCAGGTTGCTGAGCAGTTCCTCGAACAGGGCAAAGGCTTCACGCTTGTATTCCTGCTTGGGATTCTTGCCGCCGTAACCACGTAGCCCGATACCCTGGCGCAGGCTGTCCATCTGTCCCAGGTGCTCTTTCCAGAGAGTATCCAGTATCTGCAGTGTGATCTGCTTTTCAAACACGCGCATGTTGTCGCCAACGGCTGCCGATTTTTCTTCGTAAACCTTCACGATTTCATCCAGGATGCGGGACCGGAGGCTCTCTTCATACAGGGTATTGTCCTCATCCAGCCACTGCTGAACGGGCAGCTTGACGCCGAACTCACCTTCCAGTGATTGCTCCAGGCCTTCAATATCCCACTGCTCCTCGATACTTTGGGGCGGAATATATAGACTGATGTGGTTTTGTACGACGTCCTCGCGCATGGTATTGATGACATCACTGATATCATCGGCTTCCATCAGTTCGTTGCGACGCTGGTAGATAATCTGGCGCTGGTCATTGGCCACATCATCGTATTCCAGCAACTGTTTACGTATATCGAAGTTACGGCCTTCCACCTTGCGCTGGGCTTTTTCAATGGAGTTACTCACCATCTTGTGTTCGATGGCCTCCCCTTCTCCCATGCCAAGCTTGCGCATCAGGTTACCCACGCGGTCCGAGGCAAAGATACGCATCAGGTTGTCATCAAGTGACAGGTAGAAACGGGAAAAGCCCGGGTCCCCCTGGCGACCGGCGCGGCCACGTAACTGGTTGTCTATGCGGCGGGATTCATGGCGCTCGGTGCCAATAATGTGTAGCCCCCCTGCCTGGATCACCTGTTCGTGGCGTTTTTCCCACTCCGCCTTGATGGCATCGATCTGCTCCTGTGAAGGATTCTCCAGCTCGGCGATTTCGGATTCCCAGCGACCACCAAGTACAATATCCGTACCACGACCGGCCATGTTGGTGGCAATGGTCACGGTGCCAGGACGACCGGCCTGGGCAATGATCTCGGCTTCCTTTTCGTGGTACTTGGCGTTCAGGACGGCATGCTTGATCTTTTCCTTGTTCAGGAACTTGGACAGGATTTCCGAGGTTTCAATGCTGGCGGTACCCACCAGGATCGGGGCACCCTTGTCCCGGAACTCCTTGATGTCTTCGACGATAGCCTTGAACTTTTCCTCGGTCGTCAGGTAGATCAGGTCGTTGGCATCATCCCGGATCATCGGCTTGTTGGTGGGAATGACCACCACATCAAGACCGTAAATCTGGTGGAACTCAAAGGCCTCGGTATCCGCTGTGCCGGTCATGCCCGAGAGTTTTTCATAAAGCCTGAAATAGTTCTGGAACGTGGTGGAAGCCAGGGTCTGGCTTTCATTCTGGATGGGCACCCCTTCCTTGGCCTCGATGGCCTGGTGCAGGCCTTCTGACAGGCGTCTTCCGGCCATGGTGCGGCCGGTGTGTTCATCAATCAGGACAATCTGCTGGTCCTGGACGATGTATTCCACTTCCTTATGAAACAGGTAGTGGGCACGCAGCGCTGCAGACAATTGATGCAACAAAGTCAGGTTGGTTGCCGAGTAGAGGCTTTCACCCTCTTTGAGCAGCCCGCGACTGACCATGAGACCTTCGACCTTTTCATGGCCCTTGTCGGTCAACTCTACCTGGCGGCTTTTTTCATCGACAAGGAAATCACCGTCAATGTCATCATCACCTTCTATGCGCCGCTCAATCATGGATTTTTCCTCTCCCTTTTCCGCCTTTTTCAGCAAGGGAACCAGGGCATTGATATCCATGTAGCGTTTAGAGGTATTTTGCACGGCGCCGGAAATGATCAGGGGCGTCCTGGCCTCATCGATCAGGATGGAGTCCACCTCATCGACAATGGCAAAGGACAATTCACGCTGGAACTTGTCCTGGAGCCTGAATGCCATGTTGTCGCGCAGGTAATCGAAACCAAATTCATTGTTCGTGCCGTAGGTGATATCGGCCTGGTAAGCGGCACGCTTCTCTTCCGGGGACTGACCGGGCACCACAAAGCCCACAGACAAACCCAGGAATTCGTAAAGGGGGCCCATCCAGCCGGCATCACGTCGCGCCAGGTAGTCATTGACCGTGACCAGGTGAACGCCGCGACCTGTCAGGCCATTGAGATAGGCAGGCAGGGTGGCGACAAGCGTTTTACCTTCACCGGTACGCATTTCAGCAATTTTGCCATTGTGCAGGACCATGCCACCGATCATCTGTACGTCAAAATGACGCATCTTCATGACCCTGACACCGGCCTCACGAACTACCGCAAAAGCTTCAGGTAAAAGTTGATCCAGCGTTTCACCTGCCTCGTAACGCTCGCGGAATTCTACAGTTTTGGCTTTCAGCTCGTCGTCTGACAACGCCTGCATTTCCGCTTCCCTGGCGTTAATGCGGTCCACAATCTTGGAAAGCTTCTTGATTTCCCTCTGGTTTTTACTACCAAATATTTTTGTAAGCATAATGTCGAAATTCGGTGTTGGTTATGACAAAGATAAGGCCGGAAAGTCGGCACTCAAGTCGCTGACCGGCACTTTTTTCATGCCGGTTAGCTGGAGAATGAATAACGGGGATTATCGGCTGGTGCGATGGACGTAGGAGGAAGGGTCGACGACGCGGCCATTCTTGTGCACTTCGAAGTGGACATGAGGTCCGGTAGAGCGGCCGGTACTGCCGGAGAGAGCAATGACCTGGCCTTTCTTGACGATATCGCCTGGCTTGACCAGGACTTTCTCACCATGGGCATACAGGGTTTCATAGCTGTTGCCATGATTGACCTTCACCATCATGCCGTAACCCTGCTTTTCATCGGCATAGGTGACAACACCGGAGGCAACTGCTTTCACATCGACACCGGTACGGCCGGTGGCAAAGTCGATGCCCTGATGCCAGGCAAGTTTGCCGGTAAAGGGATCAATTCTTCTGCCGTAGGGTGATGAAATCCAGCCGCGGTTGATGGGGCGGCCAGACAGGTAGGATTCTGAAGCCAGCTGCTGTTCAGCCATCAGAGAATCAAGCAGCTCAAGTTGTTGCTGCTTGTCTTCAATCTCGCGTGTGAGGTTGTCCAGGGTACGCATGAAGTCAGGCAGCTGCACATCTTCAGCGTTGATGTCGATCGGACCGCCAACGGCGGGTGCCTGGGTGAAGTCGAATTCACCGTCATCCAGGTTGGAGATTTCTGTCAGGCGCTGTCCAAGTGCATCCAGTCTCAGCAGGCGTGCCTGCAGGTTGGCCATTCTCAGGGTCAGGGCTTCCAGCTGGGCCAGTGTCTCCTGGCGAATCTGGTTGATGTCCTGTTTCTGGGACATCAGCTGGTCCATCCAGGCCTGGGTGGCCTCATCCTTGTAGAAATCGGCATTCCGTGTGGCGGAGAAGTGATAGCCGTAATATCCCAGGACCACCGGTACACCCAGCAGGCAGACAGACAGTGCAACGCGCATCCAGCCCCTGAGGACAATGGAGCGTGTCTTGCCGTGCTTCTGGTCTACGATGATGATCTTCATGAATAGTAATAAACCGCTTGATACATCTACTATAAACTTAAAATTGCTTAAATCCTGCCTGCAATTCGTCTACTACAGGCTATTTATAACAGCTTGTCGTCTGTTAGCCGATTTTGAGCCGATAATGATGGATTACAGCCAGAAATTGCCGATATGTGTGCGATGGTGTCCTGTAATACAGCTCGTTTATTCAGACTCCCAGGCCAACTCTCTCAGATCAACAGCCCGACACAGGCCGGATTAGACCACATTTAGCTGGAAAATACAGGTCTCAGGTAGGAGATCGGGGCAGCATCTTCGGTATCGAAAGTCACGATTTCCCAGCTGTCTTTTGAGGTAATCAGCTTCCTGAGCAAGGCATTATTGAGGGCATGGCCGGATTTGTAGCCACGAAACTCGCCAATCAGGGTTTTACCCAGCAGGTAGAGGTCGCCGATGGAGTCCAGAATCTTGTGTTTGACGAATTCATCCTCGTAGCGCAGGCCATCTTCATTCAGGACACGATAGTCCCCGACAGCGATGGCATTATCCATACTCGCGCCCAGGGCCAGGTTACGGTTACGTAATTCTTCAAATTCATGCATGAAGCCAAAAGTCCGTGCGCGACTGACTTCCTTCACAAAGGAGGTGCTTGAGAAATCAACGCAGGCTTCCTTGGTGTACTTGCGATGGACAGGATGATCGTACAGGAGCGTGTAGCCGACCTTGAAGCCGTTGAACGGACGCAGGCTGACTTTTTTGTCACCCTGCTCCACTGTCACTTCCCGGGTAATGCGAATGTATTTCTTGGGCGCATCCTGCTCTTCAATACCGGCTGACTGGATGAGGAAGACGAAAGGACCGGCGCTGCCGTCCATGATGGGTACTTCTGAAGCACTGACATCGACGTAGGCATTATCTATACCCAGACCGGACATGGCTGACATCAGGTGTTCGACGGTGGCGATTCGAACATCGTCCTTCATTAACGTGGAAGACAAGGTGGTATCCCCCACGTTTTCAGCCAGGGCGGGTATCTGGACCGCCGGGTCGAGATCAACCCGCGTAAAAACGATGCCGGTATCAACCGGTGCA
The DNA here is from genome assembly GCA_964601805.1 of uncultured Enterobacteriaceae bacterium. GTDB lineage: Bacteria > Pseudomonadota > Gammaproteobacteria > Pseudomonadales > Pseudohongiellaceae > Eutrophocola. Next base: position 40,807 of record CAZROW010000013.1, on the reverse strand, counting down.
GGTCGCAGGGTCAGGTATACTTTCTGGCCGGTGTGCAGTCCCACACCGGTCGCTTTGATAACGTTCTTTAAAGTTCTTTGCCTAATCAATGCTCACTCTCACTGTACCCCCCGGTTCACCTATCACGAAACTGCCGATAAAAAGTCAGGATATTTCCCGACAACTGATAGCCCCCGAAGCCTTTCCGCACATTTATTATTGCTGCTGCTTTTAATGCTCATCCCTGGACTGCATGGGATGCTTCTGGCGGCTATTCTTATTCCCGGCAGGTAAACCTGCAGGGTTGTTCGGAAAACGCGCATGGTAACAAAAAGCGCGATTTTCACCAATAGCTACCAGGTGCATTAAAGGCCAATCAGCCCATTCCGGCACTCGAAAACCGGTTTAATCCGCCTGTTTCCGCAGAAATGCCGGAATATCCAGGAAATCCATGTCTGTCTCGGCCCCAACAGCCTTCTGCATCTTCTGGCGCTCCGGCGTGGATTCCTCTGCTTCAGCCTTGGCGCGGGCTGATTCTTTTTTGCGCAATACAGCCGGTTTGTCGAGATTGTGGAAATCCGCTGTCCTGGTGTTTTTGACCGTATTGTCAACCACCTTGGTTGGCTTTTCGATCTGCATACCGCCCAATCCCGTGGCAACCACGGTCACCGTCAGTTCATCCTTCAGGGACGGATCAATCACGGTACCAACCACGACGATGGCCTGGTCAGAGGCAAACTCGGAAATGGTGTCACCCACTTCAGAGAACTCGCCCAGCGTGAGGTCTTCACCGGCTGTGATATTGATCAGAATGCCCCTGGCACCCTGCAGGTTGACGTCTTCAAGCAACGGGCTGCGAATGGCTGCCTCGGCTGCCTCTACGGCACGGTTCTCACCACGGGCATAACCGGTACCCATCATCGCCATGCCCATTTCGGACATCACGGTGCTGACATCGGCAAAGTCCACGTTGATCATACCGGGACGCATGATGAGGTCAGCAATACCTTTCACGGCCCCCAGTAAAACATCATTGGCTGCCTTGAAGGCATCCAGCAATGTGGAACCCTTACCCAGTACATCCATCAGTTTCTCGTTGGGAATGGTAATTAGAGAGTCAACATGTTCAGCAAGTTCCCGAATACCCTGCTCGGCTATTGCCAGGCGCTTGCGGCCTTCAAAGGGAAATGGCTTGGTGATGACCGCAACCGTCAAAATGCCCATTTCCTTGGCAATTTCCGCGACTACCGGTGCAGCACCGGTTCCTGTGCCACCGCCCATGCCTGCTGTAATGAACACCATGTCGGCACCCGTAATGATTTCACGGATACGGTCACGGTCTTCCAGCGCCGCCTGGCGGCCGATTTCCGGATTGGCGCCGGCGCCAAGTCCCTTGGTGACACCACCACCCAACTGCAGGTTGAGCTTGGTATCCATTTTTTCCAGGGCCTGGGCATCAGTGTTGGCGCAGATGAACTCGACACCATCAATGGTGTTCTTGATCATGTGCTGTACAGCGTTGCCACCGCCGCCGCCAACTCCAAACACTTTTATGACTGCACTTTGTGCAACATTGTCTACTATCTCAAACATCGTATACCCCCTCGGGTTAGTCCACCTTAAGTTAAATTTGAATTGTTGAGTCCGGTTTTACCGGCCTCAGTCGTCACCTCTGAAAATTCCTTTCACACGGTCCAGCAAGGTAATGCCGGGCTCCCGTACCACGTTGCCTTCCCGCTCCTGTGTCTGGCGCATGCCGTACAAGAGCAGGCCAACAGCTGTTGAGTAAGTCGGGTTTCGCACAATATCCACCAGCCCGTTAACCTCGGTCGGCATACCGATACGCACCGGCATATGGAATATCTCCTCTGCCAGTTCAGTGACGCCTTCCATCTTGCTGGTGCCACCCGTGAAGACCATGCCGGCTGCCAGCACATCCTCGTAGCCGCTTTGGCGGATCTCGGCCTGGATCAGGTGGAACAGCTCGTCGTAACGGGGTTCCACCACATCGGCGAGCGCCTGGCGAGACAATTCCCGTGGCGGTCTCTCACCGACACTGGGCACCTTGATCATGTCGTCGTCACTGGCCAGCTGGGACAGTGCACAGGCGTACTTGATCTTCAGTTCCTCGGCATGGTCGGTAGGTGTGCGTAATGCCATGGCGATATCATTGGTCACCTGATCACCGGCGATGGGTATCACCCCGGTATGCCTGATGGCGCCTTCGGTGAAGATGGCTATGTCAGTGGTACCGCCTCCGATATCCACCAGGCAAACGCCAAGCTCCTTTTCATCCTCTGTCAGCACGGAATAACTCGAGGCCAGTTGCTCCAGGATGATCTCGTCGGTCTCCAGACCACAACGCTTGATACATTTCTCAATGTTTTGTGCGGCATTGGTCGCGCACGTGACCAGGTGTACTTTTGCTTCCAGCCTGACGCCGGACATGCCCAGTGGCTCCTTCACCCCTTCCTGGGAATCGATGATGTATTCCTGGGGCAATATATGAAGGACCTTCTGGTCAGCCGGAATGGCGACAGCCTGGGCGGCATCAATAACGCGTTCAATGTCAGCGGGATAAACCTCCTTATCCCGGATGGCAACGATGCCGTGTGAGTTCATGCTGCGGATATGGTTTCCGGCAATACCGGCATACACGGAATGGATCTGGCAGCCTGCCATCAGTTCCGCTTCCTCCACTGCACGCTGAATGGATTGCACCGTGGATTCGATATTCACCACCGTGCCCTTTTTCAATCCGCGCGATCTGTGCCTGCCGATACCGACGATATTGAGACCGCCTTCAGCATTGATCTCGCCAACGATTGCCACCACCTTGCTTGTGCCTATATCAAGGCCGACAATCATGTTTCCGCCGCCTGGGTTACTCATTGGAAGCAACTCCTTTTTATTCAAATTCTGAAATTTGGTCATAGCGAGACCACCTCTTCACTTGTAATTGATTTATTTTTTACTGCGATGCCACTCGTGTAGCGGAGATCTATCGATTCAACAGAAGCCATCTGCTCCATGAAAAAGGGCTCCAGAAATCCCACCAGCCGGCGCATGCGGGTCATGACATCCGCTTTACCGATATTGACCAGGACGCCGTTACCCAGCACCAGCTGCCAGGCACCACGTTCACTCAATGACAATTCGGCTATCTTCAGGCCACGCTGGTAAAGCAACTGGTTAAACAGCTGGTATTGCTCCATGATCTTGCGGGCAGAGTCATCGGGGCCGGTGAGAATGGCCAGTTGTTCCAGGCCAATGATGCTGTCCGGTGAAAATATGACGCCGTCCTGATTCAGTAATTGGCTATCTCCCCATCGGGCAATGGCTTTTTCCTCGACCACGCTCAGGACCAGGGTGTCCGGCCATTCCCGGCGAATGGTCACGTTCCTCACCCAGGGCATACGTTCCAGCTCATGCTTGATTTCCACCATATCGACGAGCAACAGGCTTTCGCTGATAAAGGCGTTCACCGCGGCCAACACTTCCTGCTCCGAGATGTAATTGATCTCGCCTTCAATAACCACCTGCTCCACGCGCTGACTGCTGACTTTCTCCACCACCTTGGGTGTACTCAGTGCACCATAGGCGGCGGCACCGACCAGTCCTGTCAATAACAGGAACTTGAGCACCATGGCAGCGGAGATTCGGCGAGGCGGCCTGGAGGCCTTTCTCGCACTGGCACCGCTGCGCTTGCGCTTGTGTTTTTTATTGGGATGCAATATTTCCATTACCGCTCCCCCTCACCGTCTTTCATGCTGCTGGCCAGGATCTCCAGAACCAATGCATCAAATTCCAGACCGGCTGCCCTGGCTGCCATGGGGACCAGGCTGTGATCGGTCATGCCCGGAATGGTATTGACCTCAAGTAACCAGAAAGTGCCATCCTGATCGCGCATGGCATCCACCCGTCCCCAACCGGTACAGCCCACTGCCTCATAGGCCTGCAGTGCCATTTCACCAAGGACTTTTTCATCAGCGGCAGCCAGGTCACAGGGACAGAAATAACGGGTCTCATTCGAAAAATACTTGGCGTCATAATCATAAAAAGTCGTCGCGGCTTTCATACCAACGACCGGTAGCACCCTGTTTCCCAAGATAGTGACGGTGTACTCGGGGCCATCGATGAAGCGTTCTGCAATCACGACGTCGTCAAACTCGCTGGCTTTATGCCAGGCTTCTGCCAGGGCATCTGCTGTCTCTGCCCGGGAAATACCGATACTTGATCCTTCGTTCACCGGTTTCACAAATACGGTACCCAGTTCATCAATAACCCTGTTCCAGTCGGTGTCCTGACCAAGCGTGGCATAGGCAGGTGTATTCAATCCCTGCTGCAACCACACTTTCTTGGTCGCCAGTTTGTCCATGGCAAGTGCTGAGGCAGCAGCACCACTACCGGTATAGGGCAGACCCAGGGCATCCAGTTCGCCCTGTAGCTTGCCATCTTCACCATATCTGCCATGTAACATGATCATTACCCGGTCAAACCTGTTGTCTGTCAGCGCCTGTGGTACTGCACGACTGGTCACATCCATACCGACGGCATCAATGCCACTGCGCAGCAATGAGGCCAGTACCGCATTCCCGCTCATCAGCGAGATTTCCCGTTCTGCAGAATCGCCGCCCATCAGGACTGCCACCCTGCCGAACTGCTGTGCTGTGATGCCAGGCCGCTCATGCATACCCCAGCCCGTCCCTGGCCAGTTCCCTGGCCAGCATGCCAATACTGCCTGCCCCCTGTGTCAGCAGGATGTCGTCATCCAGCAGCAGTTCGTTCAGTACTTTTCTTATATCCTTGATGTCTTTCACGTATACCGGGTCCAACTGGCCACGCTGCCTGATGCTTCGGGACAGGCTGCGGCTGTCGGCACCACGAATGGGCTGCTCGCCGGCCGAATACACGTCCAGTAACACCAGCAGGTCCACTTCGGAAAGCACATCAACAAAGTCGTCATACAAATCATGGGTACGGCTGTACCTGTGGGGCTGGTAGATCATCACGAGGCGTTTTTCCGGCCAGCCATTGCGAACCGCCTGGATGGTTGCCGCCACTTCTGTCGGATGATGACCATAGTCATCCACCAGCATGACCTGCCCCTCGGCAATCTTCATCGGTGCTTTCACATCAAAGCGCCGGCCTACGCCATCAAATGAGGCAATGCCCTTGACGATATCCTCGTCACTGACGCCCTCGTCGGTAGCCACTGCTATGGCTGCCGTGGCATTCAGCACATTGTGTATGCCCGGCAGATTGAGTGTAATTTCCAGCAACTCTTCACGATCCGGCCGCTGTACCTTGAAGCTCGTTACCATGCCCTTCTGGTCGATATCCTTGATGCAGAAGTCAGCAAAACTGGACTGGCCGTAGGTCAGTACGGGGCGCGAGATACTGGGCAGCAGTTCCTGGATGACAGGGTCATCTATGCAAAGGACGGCAAGGCCGTAAAACGGCAGGTTATGCAGGAAGTCGATGAAGGTCTGCTTGAGTTTTTCAAAATCACCGTTGTAGGTCACCATGTGGTCTTCATCGATATTGGTGACAATGGCAACCAGGGGCTGCAGGTGCAGGAATGACGCATCACTCTCATCGGCTTCCGCCACAATAATGCGGCTTGTTCCCAGCTTCGCATTGGTGCCCGCCCCGTTGAGAATGCCCCCGATCACGTAGGTCGGATCCAGGTTGGCCTGGGCCAGCAAGGTCGCCATCAGGCTTGTTGTCGTAGTCTTGCCATGGGTCCCGGCAACACAGATGGCATGGCGGTAGCGCATGAGTTCAGCCAGCATCTCTGCACGCCGAATAATCGGTATACGCTGATCCATCGCCGCAATGATTTCCTCGTTGCTGTGATCAATGGCACTGGACACCACCACCACATCCGCACTGGCCACATTTCCTGCTTCGTGACCAATGAAGATTGTTACGCCAAGTGAGCTCAGGCGTTCGGTCACCGGGGATTCAGACAAGTCGGATCCGGTTATGTCGTAACCCTGGTTCAGCAATACCTCGGCAATACCACTCATACCGGCACCACCAATGCCGATGAAATGAATCCTGCGGATGCGTCGCATTTCCGGAATCAGCCCGCCAGTGGCCACGTTCATGACTGCCTTAGGCATAACAGGCCTCCATGCACACGCTTGCGGCTTTTTCTGTGGCATCCGGACGCGCAGCCTCGTGCGCCTTCATGGCGGCCTGGTGTAATGCCCCCCGGTCCTGGTCGTATTTCCTGATCAGCTCAAGCAGACGGTGTTCATCCAGGTCTTTTTGCTGGATAACCTCGGCAGCACCGACACGCTGCAGGAATGCAGCATTTTCCGTCTGGTGATCGTCAACGGCATAGGGATAGGGAATAAGAATCGACGCCAGTCCGGCGGCGGCGATTTCAGACACCGTCATCGCACCGGAACGGGCTATGATGATGTCGGCCCACCGGTATGCCTCGCTCATATCATCGATAAAAGCCTCAACCCGGGTCTGTTCGTCCAGGTCTATTTCCTGGTCCCGGTAAAGGGTGCGGGTTTCTTCCAGGTTGCGTTTGCCGCATTGATGCAGCACCTCAGGACGCTCCGCTGCCGGCATGAGTTTAAGCATTGCCGGTATGGACTTGTTGATAGCCACTGCACCCAGGCTGCCACCTATGACCAGCAGGCGCAGCTTGCGAGAATCATTGACGGTACTGGTATTGTCTTTTTGCAGGGCACTGATGTCCTGGCGTACCGGGTTTCCTACCACAATGGTATTTCCCGGCTTAATGAAACCCTTGAGCATCCTGTTGCCGGTTAATTGCTGCTTGCGTTCAAAGGCACCGGGAAAGGCTTCCATGGCCGTTGAGGCCAGGGGAAACAGCAGCTGGTTGGTCAGACCGGCGATGGCATTTTGTTCATGAATGACCAGTTTCTTGCGAAGCAGCCATGCCGCCAGGCCACCGGGACCGGTGACAAAGCCGCCCATACCCAGTACACAGCCGGGTTTGATCTGGATGACCTTGAATATGGATTGCAGGACTGCGACCAGGACCACAACAGGTGCGAGTATTTTCCTGGCCAGACTGCTTCCCCTGAGGCCGGCTATGGAAATGGTGTGCAGCGGAATATTGGCTGCCGGAATCACTGATGCTTCCAGGCCATTGCGCGTGCCCAGCCATTCCACCTGGACGCCACGGGAAAGCAGGTGCTGCGCAATACTCAATGCAGGAAACACGTGTCCACCCGTGCCACCGGCCATGATCAGTATTTTTTGTTTGCTGACAGTCGTCATGGTCATTGCATCAAGCCGCGTAGGCTTTTCTGCCTCCTTCCTGGTGGTTTTCGATATCCATGCGCAACAACAACGCAACCATTGCAATACAGGTAAGCAGGCTTGAACCACCTGAACTGATGAAAGGTAATGTCAGCCCCTTGTTGGGCAACAAGCCGATATTGACCGAAACATTGATGACCACCTGGCCAATGAAGATGAAGGCCAGGCCATAGGCAGCATAGGCAGCAAAGAAACGACCATTGCGTTCATTGCTGCGGGCAATGACCAGGGCGCGGGTAATAAAAGCCGCAAACAAGCCCAGCAGGACCAGCACACCGATCACCCCGAGTTCCTCGGCGATGATGGCAATGATGAAGTCGGTATGACCGTCGGGCAGGAAGTACATTTTCTGGATGCTGTTGCCCAGTCCCATGCCCAACCACTCACCGCGCCCGAAACCAATCAGGGCCTGGGCCAGCTGGTAGCCGGAATCAAACACGATGTCTTCGTGAAAAGGATCCTTGAGCGCCTGCAGGTAAGACATGACACGACGCATGCGGTAGTCGGCACTCATGATCAGTGCAGCCCCTGCCCCCAGGACGGCGCAGGCAGCCAGCAGAAAATGCCAGAATCTGGCACCGGCGAGAAACAGCATGGCCATCACTGCAAACATGATGACGACCACCGCCCCAAAGTCCGGCTCCAGCAGTAACAGGGCAACCGGGAAAGCCATGCAAAGAAAAGGCATCATGAATCCCTTGAGGCTGCCGCAAATAAATTCGTGATGACGGCTGAGCAGGCCTGCCATGAACATCACGATGCATATCTTGGCCGGCTCCGAGACCTGGAGGGTCATGAAGCCCAGGTTGAGCCAGCGAGTGCCTCCACCGGCGGTATGACCGATGCCCGGCAGCAAGACCATCACCAGCATCACCAGAGCCAGGACAAAAACGGCATTGCTGCCACGCTCCCACCAGTCAACCGGGATGTTCAGCAGAATCATTCCCCCGATCAGGCCCATCACGATGAAAATGACCTGCTTCTTGAAATGGTAGAACGGGTCGCTGTACAGGCTCTCACCGATTTCCACCGATGCCGATGTCATCATGATGAGGCCGAAGAACAGCAACAACAGGGTGAGCACGATCAGCCAGCTGTCACCGTAGTATGGCCGGTTATCGATACGTTGTTGCATTACCGCCTGCATGATCAGTGCAACTCCTTCACGCAATGCATGAATGTTTCACCGCGGTGTTCAAAATTATCGAACATGTCAAAGCTGGCGCAGGCCGGTGACAGCAACACGACATCGCCATTGACGGCTTCCCGGTCTGCCAGTTTCACCGCTTCTTCCAGCGATGACACCGTGACAGTCATCACGGCATCCTGCAGAGCCTTTTCCAGCAGTCCGGCATCTTCACCAAAGAGGATGGCCAGCTTGGCGTGAGTTGACAGGGGTTCACGCAATACGGAAAAGTCCGCGCCCTTGCCCTGCCCACCGGCCAGCAAAATAATGTGGCCCTTGCCTGCCAGGCCGTTGACTGCGGCGATACAGGCTCCTGTATTGGTCCCCTTGGAATCGTTGTACCAGCTGACGCCACCGGACTCGGCGACCCATTGGCAACGATGAGGCAGGCCTGCAAATTCTTTCAGCGCGCTAATCATGGACGGCATGGACAACCCTGCTGCATGTCCAAGTGCCAGAGCAGCAAGTGCATTGGCCACGTTATGGTCACCTGCAATTTTCAATTCGCTGACTGCCAGCAAGGCCTTGCCGTTAAATGCCAGGCAGCGCTCACCTTCAACATCAAGGACACTGAATTCACTGGCAGCCTGCCTGGCCAGGCTGAAATGCCATTGCTGCACATCGTCTGCAAGTTCAGCTTGGCTGGCTGGATCATCGTCGTTGATGACCGCCTGCCGGCAACCCTGGAAAATGCGCTGCTTGGCAGCCAGGTAGGATGCCATGGAGTCGTAGCGATCCATGTGATCAAGACTCAGGTTGAGTACCGTGGCCACTTCCGCACCAAGATCAGTTGTGGTTTCCAGCTGGAAGCTGGAAAGCTCTAGCACGTACAAACTGGCGGGAGGCTCATTCAACAAATCCAGAACCGGCACACCTATATTGCCGGCCACAGAAACATTCACACCATCAGCCCTGGCCATTTCACCAACCAGGGTAGTGACCGTGCTTTTTGCATTGGAGCCTGTAATGGCAATCATTGGCGCTTTGACCTGATGGGCAAAAATGTTCACGTCTCCGGTTACCGTGACGCCGTTTGCCACGGCCTTCCTGATGACCGGATGGTGTTGGTCCACGCCTGGACTGACAATCAACTGGGCAGCATTCAGGAATGTTTCCTCGCTGAACTCACCTAACTCGAGTTCTGCGCCAGGGCATTCTGCTTTCAGTTGATGCAGTCCAGGCGGATTCTGTCGGCTGTCGGCTACCTTGAATGGTTCGCCACAGCGATGCAGGTAGCGGGCGCATGAAAGCCCGGTCTGGCCAAGACCGACTACGACTTTCATTTTTCCATTGGCCTGCTCTGTAATCACGTCGCTACCTGTTTAACCTTCTGTTCTCAGTCTTACCTGAGTTTTAATGTCGCCAGCCCGACCAGCACCAGGATCACCGTGATGATCCAGAAGCGCACGATGACCCGGGGTTCCGGCCAGCCTTTCAATTCAAAATGATGATGCAGTGGTGCCATGCGGAAAATACGTTTTCCCGTCAGCTTGAATGAGGCCACCTGCAAAATGACGGACAGTGTCTCCATGACAAAAACACCGCCCATAATGATCAATACGATTTCATGCCTGACGATCACGGCAACCACACCCAGTGCAGCACCCAGGGCCAGGGCGCCCACATCACCCATGAAAACCTGGGCGGGATAGGTGTTGAACCAGAGAAATCCCAGGCCGGCACCGGCCATGGCGCCGCAAAAAATACCGAGCTCACCGGCACCGTCGATGTAGGGAATATTCAGGTAGGCCGAAAATTCCGAGTGGCCGGTGAGGTAGGCAATAATGCCCAGCGCGGCACCGACCATGACTGTTGGCAGGATGGCAAGCCCGTCCAGGCCGTCTGTCAGGTTTACGGCATTGCTGAAACCTACAATCATGAAGTAGGCCAGAATGATGAATACCGGCCCCAGGTTGAGCGCAAAGTCCTTGAAAAATGGGACAAACAGCTGGGTGTCGGCAGGATCTGAAGAGATGGAATACAGGTAACCTGCAGCAACCAGGCCTATGACGGACTGCCAGAAATATTTCCAGCGCGGCGCCAGACCCTTCGGATTTTTTTCAAACACCTTGCGGTAATCATCAATCCAGCCAATAGCGCCATAGAGTCCGGTAACCAGGATCACGACCCATACATAAGGGTTTCTCAGGTCAGCCCAGAGCAGGCTGCTGACAATGATACTGACCAGGATCAATGCCCCTCCCATCGTGGGTGTACCGGCCTTGCTCAAGTGGCTCTCCGGTCCGTCATCCCGAACCACCTGGCCGATCTGGTGATAATTCAGTCGGCGAATCATGTAGGGACCGATCACCAGGGACAGGGCCAGGGCCGTCAGGATGCCGAAAATACCGCGCGTGGTCAGGTATTCAAACACCGTAAAACCGGAATTGAACCGGGACAGGTATTCAGTCAGAAAGAGCAGCATGAGATATTTTTCTCCATGGCAAATTTGTCGGGGCAGCTGCAATACCGCATTACGCATCCCCCCCTATCTGTTGAACCAGCTTCTCCATACCCTGACTTCTTGATCCCTTGATCAGCACCGTGACTGAACTTTCCAGTAGCGGCATGATGGTGTCGGCAAAGGCAGCCCTGTCTTCCAGGAAAACAGCCCTTTCACCAAACGCCTCCGCCGCCAGGCGGCTCAGATTGCCCACGGCAATAAAATGATCGACACCCTGTGCACGGGCGTATTCACCCACTTCCCGGTGTCCACTTTCTTCCTCGGCACCCAGTTCGCCCATGTCACCCATGACAACGATAGTGATGCCTTCGCCAAGTACCAGCACATCAATGGCTGCCTTGAAAGACGAAGGGCTGGCGTTGTAACTGTCATCGATCAGTGTTGACTGGTTGCATCCTGGAACGACCTTCATGCGGCCATTTACCGAGGTAAACTGCTCAAGCCCCTTCTTCACATGTTCAGGCTCTGCACCGGCAGCCATCGCCATGGCCGCCGCAGCCAGGGCATTACCCACGTTGTGCAATCCGGCAACCTGCAGTGTCACCGCAACTGATCCCTGGTCTGACTGCAACGTAAACGCCGCACTGCTGGTGCCCTGCAAATTGACCTGTTCGGCATAAATATCGGCGCTGGTATTACCCCTGGCGCTGACAGTCACCACTTGATGACCCGCTCCCAGTTGCTCGATCTGTTCGATGAACTGCCCGGCATACTGGTCATCCAGGTTAACCACGGCAGTCCCGCCTTTTTCAATGCCCTGCCAAATCTCCGACTTGGCCCTGGCAACGCCATCCAGGTCACCAAAGCCTTCCAGGTGAGTTCCAGCGATATTGGTAATATGGCCAACATGCGGGCGGGTCAGGCCAACACTGTAGGCAATTTCGCCCGGCCCGTTGGCACCCATTTCGATAACGGCATAATCATGGCCGGCATCAATAGTCAGCAGGCTCAGGGGAACACCCAGATCATTGTTCAGGTTGCCGCGGGTCATGATGACTTTGCCGCACTGCGCCAGGATCAAGGCCGTCATTTCCTTCACGGAGGTTTTGCCCTGGCTGCCAGTCAGGGCAATCACGCAAGCCGAGGTACGGTCACGATTCAGGGCACCGATTTTGCCCAGGGCTGCACGGGAATCATCGACTGTCAGCACCGGCAGGTCACAGTCCACCGGTTCGGTGACAATCGCAGCACAGGCCTGCTGCTCAGCTGCCCTGGCAACGAACGTATTGCCATTGAAATTTGGCCCGGTAATGGCAACGAAGAGGTCATTCTTTTGCAACGTACGGGTATCAATGGACACCGAAGTGAATTCGGCATCACCACCGGAGACAATCCCTCCGGTAAGCGCCTGAATCTCCTGTAAATGCATTGAACCTATCACGTTAATTTCCCAACTCTCCCGTGTCTTACTGCTTGCCCGCAAACCGGTTGTTCAGGCTCAGCCGCGCCTGTTTCACATCACTGAACACCATGCGGTTACCGCCAACATCCTGGTATTCCTCATGCCCCTTGCCGGCAACCAGAATCACGTCGCCTTCTTTTGCATGGCTGATGGCATAATCAATGGCCTTGCCACGATCGCTTTCAACAACCACATCAGCGGAACCAGACAGCCCCGCCAGGATGTTGTTGATAATCTGTTCGGACGCCTCCGTGCGCGGATTGTCATCGGTGACAATCAGCTTGTCGGCAAGTTGTTCTGCGGCTTCGGCCATCAGGGGACGTTTTCCCTTGTCACGGTCTCCACCGCAGCCAAAGACACACCAGATGTCCCCCTTGCAGTGCTGGCGCAGGGCCAGCAGGGCATTTTTGAGCCCGTCTGGTGTATGGGCATAATCGACAACGACCGACACCGGGTAATCTCCCAGGATTTCCATTCGCCCTTTCACCGGTGAAACCGAGCCCACCTGTTTGAGAATGTGGTCAAAGTCAAAGCCTGGCTTGCCAGCCTCCGTGGCCATGACTGTTGTCAGTACTGCCAGGATATTGCTCACGTTGAAGGCACCAGCCAGGCTGCTGTTGAAGGCGCCCTGGCCCCAGGGGGTCACCACTTCCAGCGAAAAGCCGGTGCTGTTGAACTCCAATGCCCGGGGGAAAACATCCGCCTTGGGATTGTGCAGGCTGTAGGTAAAACATTTCACACTTCTGGCCAGGCTGTTGAGAATCTTGGCACTGAATATGTCATCCATGTTGATCACGGCAATTTTCAGCTGCGGATTCATGAACAGCTTGCGCTTCTCATCACCGTAAGCCGTCATGCCACCGTGATAATCCAGGTGGTCACGGCTCAGGTTGGTGAAAACGGCCACATCAAATTCATTGACGTTGACCCGTTTCTGGTTGAGGCCGTGGGAAGAGACTTCCATCACCATGGTGTCGATATTCTGGATGCGCAATTCTTCAAAGATGCGCTGCACATTAATGGCATCCGGTGTTGTCCCGGGCCCGGTTTCGTCATAAGTGTAGGGTTGGCCATAAATGCCATACCCCAATGTGCCGCTGATGCCGCATGTCTGCCCCAGCTTGCTCAGGCATTCACCCATGAACTGGCAGCAACTGGTCTTGCCGTTGGTCCCGGTGATGCCAATCAACTGAAAAGCTGCCGCCGGATAATCAAAGAAGCGGGCAGCAATCTTGCCAATGCGTGTCGCCAGCTTTTCTACCGGAATCACTGGTATTCCTTCCCGCACGCTGATTTCGGACCAGTTTTCATCGGCATCCACGAGCACAGCACTGGCACCTTTGGCGATGACTTCATCCACAAAATGTCGGCCATCGTTGGTAGCTCCCTGGTAGGCCAGGAACACATCTCCGGCCTCTATTCGACGCGAATCCATTTCGATACCCGTGAGTTCAACATCCATGCTGTCAGCCAGGTTGATATCTTCAGCGAGCAACTCCGAGAGCCGCATTTTTCTTGCCATGATTTCTGCCGTGTTCATCACTCACTCCAGGGACTGGTTGTTTCGACTACAGGCAGCCTGTCGGTCATGCTGATCTGGCTGTTCTCTTTGGAATCTGACTCTGGCGGTACATCCAGAATGCGCATCGCACCGGCCGCTATTTTCGCGAAGGCCGGCGCAGCTACGGTACCGCCGCCGGTTTCATCACCCTGGGGCTGATGAATGGTGACGATGGTGACTATGCGCGGGTTGTCGGCAGGTACCATGCCGGCAAAATAGGCATTGAAATTTTCATTGTCATAACCACCGCCGACGTTGTAATTCCAGGCCGTACCGGTTTTACCGGCCACCTGGTAGGAAGGAATGGCAGCCCTGACACCGGTACCACCCAGCTTCTTGCTGACTACGGTTTTCATCATGTTGCGAACCGATATGGCGATATCCCGGTCCAGCACTCTCTCTCCCTGGACCTCACCATCGATTTTCAGCAGGGAAACCGGCTTCTTGATGCCCTCGTTGGCAAAAATCATGTAAGCCTGTGCCATTTGCAGCGGCGTGACCTGGAAGCCATAGCCATAGGCCAGCGTGGCAATATCTGACTTGCTCCAGCGGGGAAAACCAGGCAGCACACCTGAAGTCTCACCCGGAAAACCGGTGCCGATGGCGGTGCCAAAACCGACCCGGGACAGCACGTCCAGCATCGGGTCCTGTCCCATGGCCAGCCCCAGCTTGATGGCCCCTACCTGGCTGGACTTGGTAATAATTCGTTCCAGTGTGACTTCCTTGTAATTGACGGGATCCTTCTTGGTCTGCCCGTCTACCTGGATGTAACCGGGACTGGTATCAATAATGGTGCTGGTATCAAACAGACCGCTTTCCAGCGCGGCTGTAATAGTGAAGGGCTTGACCGTTGAACCGGGCTCTATGAGGTCGACGATGGCCCGGTTACGCATGGCATCATCGACCATGCTGGCGCGGTTGTTGGGGTTGTACGAAGGCTGGCTGACCATGGCCAGCACTTCACCGGTCCTGGCATCCAGGACAGTCGCGGTACCGGCCTTGGCATGACGGCGAGTAACCTCTTCCTTCAGTGACCGGTAAGCCAGGAACTGGATCCTGCTGTCTATACTGAGCTCAAGATCCTTGCCCGGCTCGGCGGTTTCATTGATTTTGACTTCGCGAATGATGCTGCCACGGCGGTCCTTGAGGACCTGCTTGGAACCTGGCTTGCCCTGCAACCACTCTTCATAGGCCAGTTCCAGGCCTTCCTGCCCCACGTCATCGGCATTGGTCAGCCCGATCACATGAGCCGCCACCTCGCCCAGAGGATAGAAGCGCTTGTATTCTTCCTGGGCATAAACTCCCCGTATGTTCTGACCCAGCACTTTCTGCGCATCGGCAGGTGCCAGGCGGCGCTTGATATACATGAACTCCCGTTCGGCATTCGCCTGGATCCTGTTCCACAAGACCTCACTGTTGACCTCGATGGCAGGAAGCACTGCAGCCAGCTTTTCCCAGGCAGAAGGATTGGGAAGGATTTCACGGGGGTTGAGCCACAAGGATTGTACGGGCGTACTGATGGCCAGGGCCTGGCCGTTACGATCCATGATATTACCGCGGTGGGCAACAATGACATCGTTACGCACGGTGCGCATATTGCCCTGCTCCTGCAGGACATTATTATTGATAACCTGAAGGTCAAAAATCTTCCAGACGATGACAACCAACAGTGTGATAGCTGCCATGGAGACAAAATATAGTCTCCAAAGTGGCTGTTTCTTTATAGCACCAGCGTCAGTCACCAGTTACTACCACCACATTCTCCGTAGCCGGGATTTTCATACCCAGCTCTGCGATTGCAAGATTCTCGATGCGCCCCTGTGAAACAAGGCTGCTCTGTTCAAGCAGCAGTTGTCCCCATTCCACCTGAAGCCCGTTTCGTTCCCGTTCCAGTTGCTGTAGTTCATTTAACAGATGCCTGCTCTTGTGCGTTGAATAAATGACACTCGTTGCCGACCCTGTCGTTACTACCAGCAGAGCAACGAGACTCGCCCATTGCCTGGCCCCTATCTCCCTGGTGGTATTGCTCCTTTTATCCCGTTTTTGTCTTTTTCTGTTTGCCATCACTCAGGTTTCTGTCCGGTTCAGGCTATTTTTTCCGCTACTCGAAGCACTGCACTGCGAGCCCGGACATTTTCAGAGACCTCTGCAACATCGGCCCGAACCTGTTTACCCACGCGTTTCAGGCGTGGATTCAACTGCGACTGCGTAACCGGCATATCGGGTGGAAAATCATCGCCGCGTTGTTCGCGGTTGATAAATTGTTTGACCAGCCTGTCTTCCAGTGAATGAAAGCTGATTACCACCATCCTGCCGCCGGTGCGCAGTATGCCCACAATGGAGGACAACACCTGTTCAAGCTCACCCAGTTCATTATTTATATGAATGCGGATAGCCTGGAAAACCCTTGTGGCGGGATGCTTGTGTTTTTCCCAGGCGGGGTGCGCCTGTTTGACCAGCTCTGCCAGCTGCAATGTGCCAGTGATGCTGGTCTGTTTTCTTTCTTCTGCTATTGCCCGGGCTATACGGCGGGAAAACCTTTCCTCACCATACTCGAAGAAAACACGAGCCATCTCTTCTTCACGGGCACTGGCCAGCCACTCCTGCGCAGTCATCCCTTCAGCATTGTTCATGCGCATATCAAGCGGGCCATCCTTGGAAAAGCTGAAACCTCGCTCGGCTTCATCCAGTTGCGGTGAAGACACGCCAAGGTCGAGAAGCACACCAGACACATTTCCGCTGACGCCATGGTTGTCAGCGAGATCTGCTATCTGTGCAAAACTGCAATGTGCCACGATTAACCTCGAGTCTTGTTGCTTTAACTTCTCCGCTTCACTGATTGCCTCGGGATCCTTGTCCACGACCAGCAACCTTCCTTCACCGGACAATTTCTCCAATATCCTTTTGCTATGCCCGCCCCTGCCGAACGTCCCGTCGATATAAAAGCCACTCTCGTCCGTTACCAGCGCATCAACCGCCTGTTGCAACAGCACCGACTGATGCTCGAATGCCACTAAAGCGAGAGCCCCTTGATCTCTTCCGGAATCTCTTCTTCAGCAGCTTCCTGGCTAAGCCAGCTTTCACGCTTGGCATTCCAGGCATCCTCATCCCACAGTTCAAACTTCCTGCCCTGGCCAACCAGGACAACTTTCTTTTCAAGGCCTACGTAGGAGCGCAATGTGGGGGGAACAAGGATGCGGCCACTGCTGTCGAGTTCCACATCAGTGGCATGGCCAATAAACAGTCCTTTCAGACGTTTTGCCATGGCGGAGTAACTGGGCAAGGCTTCCACCTTGCGCTGAATTTCTTCATACTCATTCAGGGGATAGATGACGAGGCACTCGCCATCAGTAGCTTCGATGGTCACGACCATCTTGCTCTGGCAGTGATCTTCAATAATCCCACGATAGCGGGAAGGGATGGCCATTCGCCCCTTCGCATCGAGATTGATTGAGTTCAAGCCACGAAATAACACTGGTTGTACCCTGGTAATGAATGAATATGGTTTGTTTTATGTGTTTACAGGCATGCAGATTGTCGAGATTGCAGAAATGGCGGGATTTTGGGACGGAACACCGCTTTCCGCCCTGTTACTCCATAATTCCCCACATCTTGCTACTTCATGCCACTTTTGCGCACTATAGAGCAGGGAACTCCAACAAATCAAGCACTTAATCGTGCTATTTGGAGTGGAAAATGACCCTAAATGCGTCGAAAATCGCTAAAATCGACGAAAACGAGGGTTATTTTAGGGGCGAAAAACAGAAGATTTACAACAGACTGAACTCCAAACTTAAAGTAGTTTCTTAAGTTTGGGTTGGCATTGAAGTTTTTTTGGATTTTTTGCGAAAAATGTTACTTTTTTCGCGGTTTTGAAGGACTTTACAGTTTCTGACCCACCTTGGTCTGAAACCGGAGCGTTATCTTACCACTGAACGCCCTGTAATTCTTCCCCGACATTCATCGAAGCCGCTGCTGGCCATGGATCATGTATGGCCAGCCCGCAGGGCCGGTCTGGAAGACCGGGCCTGGCGTCCAGGAAAAATTCAGGGATGAATTTTTCCGATAAAAAGAGTCAGCCGGTAAGCCGGGTTCTGTCTTGGGCAATCATTCATCTAGGCATCATGTCACCATGATGCTCATGCAGCCTACCCGAATCCAGTGCGAGCCACACCATTGGATTCCTATTTGGCCTTGCTCCCAGCGGGGTTTACCATGCCGTGGAATGTTGCCACCCACGCGGTGCGCTCTTACCGCACCATTTCACCCTTACCTCCAGGCAGGTTAGTGCCAGTGAGGCGGTTTCTTTTCTGCTGCACTTTCCGTAGGCTCGCGCCCCCCAGGAATTACCTGGCGCTGTGCTCTGTGGAGCCCGGACTTTCCTCTGCCTCCAGATCACAAGGATCAGGAAAACAGCGATTGCCTGGCCGACTCATGGCGCAAGGGTAATCAAAGCCCTGGAAAAACACAACGAAAGTTTATGCTTGCAGCCGCACAGGACTGATACTATTGGGCTACTTGAGGCGTAAGCAGTACAAGCAAACTACTCACAGGAACAAAAGGACCCGGCCATGGCAGATTCTGCTGACACCGATTTCAGCTGGCAAACAGCGATCAACGAGACCTTTACGGATTTCTCCCAACAAGCCATCAATTACTTTCCACAGATACTGGCCACCGTCGGTGTCCTGCTGATTGGCTGGCTTGCTGCCCATCTGTTGAGTCTCAGTACGCGCAAACTCATTCTGGGTCTTGATGCCCTGTTCGGGCGCATTACCCGAATCGACAATATCAACCGGGAACGTATCCAGACCACCTACTCCCACATCATCAGCAAGATCGTATTCTGGGTAGTGATGGTGTTCTTCCTGGCAGTCGGGGCAAACATCCTGGGCTGGGACATGTTTACCGGTTGGCTCGACAGGATAGTGAGTTATCTGCCCGGCCTGGTCACCGGACTGATCATCATTCTTGGCGGCTTTTTGCTCAGCAACCTGGCCAAGTCGACTATCCATTCCGCCGCAGAACGAGCCGGCATTACGCAAAGTGCAGGCATGGCCCGCTCCGTGCAGATAGTGATTATTTTCAGCTCCATCATTATCGGTGTTGAACAGATCGGACTGAACATTGATTTTCTCAGCAATATTATCGTGGCGACTGTCGCCATCCTGGTTGCCGGTGCAGCACTCGCCTTCAGCCTGGGCGCCCGCAACATGGTCGCCAATATCATCGGCGCCCAATACACCCGGCGTTACTGCAAGGTGGGGGACCGCATTCGTATCGGCGACCTGGAAGGGGAAATCGTGGAATTGTCACAGGCCTTCATCGTCCTGGAAACACAGCGCGGCCAGGCCACCATTCCTGCGAAATATTTTCATGAACAGGTCAGCATTATCAATTCAGACCAGCATTCAGGCCAGCGAACTTCTGATTAAAAACGGATTGAAACCATGAGCAATACAGAAGAGCTTTCCTTTGCGCTGCGGTTCATCAATGAACATCCCAAGTCAGCAGTGCGGGTACTGGAGCAAAATGAAGCGGATGCGGTAGTCAGCCTGCTCAATGTGATTCCTGCCGCTTATGCTGCCTCGCTGGTCCGATACATGATGCCTGAGTTTGCCGGCAGGCTGCTGTCCAGGCTGGAGCGGGATAAAAGTGCGGCCGTTCTTTCCACCCTGGACGCCAACGTCATTGCCAATATCCTGCGACTTCTTGATAGCGAAATACGCGGGCAGTTGCTTGACGAGTTATCTACCGGTCTGCGAAAGAACACGCAACTGCTGCTGAACTTCGCCCCGAATACTGTCGGTGCCTGGATGTCGCCCTACCTCCTCACAGTGGCTGACGACCTCAAGTGCAAGAACATTCTGCGCACCATGCGTACAAGTGATTCGCAAGATGACAGCGAGTATGTCTACATTCTCAATCGCGAAGGTATTTACCAGGGCCGCACTCGACTGCTGGATGTACTCAAGGCCGGCGAGAACCAGCAAGTAGCCGCTATCATGGACACCTCCTGCCCTTCCCTGCCGGCGCAAATGATCCTGTCACAGGCCAACGAGCATCGCGCCTGGGACCAGGCTGATGTGCTACCCGTCACCAACCGTGACCACCAGCTGCTTGGCATTCTGCACCACCATGCGCTACGCCAGGGCTTGGACCTGCACAAGACGAAAAACAGGGTGGCTGCCTCGGGCAAGGACCCGGTCAGCAGTATTTTTGAAGTCTACGGGCAATCTCTGCTTGCCCTGCTGAACTCCGTCAGCGACGTGGTTGAGAACGACCGTCAATAACCCTTCACAGGCTCCCCAGGAAATCACCATGGAACAAAACCAGGCTGAAATCTACGAACCGGTACACAACCTCAACAAGACATTTTTGCTGGATTACCCGGACAGTGCCGCGCGCCAGCTGGAAAAAAGCAACGCCGAAGAGTCTGCCGAAATCCTGTTATCACAGCAGCCCCATATCACTGCCCGTGTCATGAATCGCATGTCGCCAGGCTCTGTCAGTGCCATCATGAACAAGCTGCCCAGGGACCTGGCAGCCGGCATCCTGACCAACATGGACACCAGTGTGTCCATCACCCAGCTCAATGCCATGACTGAAGAAGAGCGGGACGCCTGTTTCGACAGCATGGAAAAACTGACTGCCAAGGAATTTCGCACCCTGCTGGATTACCCGGAAAATTCGGTAGGCCGGGTCATGAGCCCGGATTTTTCTGCCTGCAGCAGACATCTCACTGTGGACGAGGCGCTGGATCTTCTGCGACGCCAGAAAACCGGCAATATCAAGCACCTGTTCCTGCTCAACGACAATATGCAACTGGACAGCTTCCTGGATATCCACCAGCTGGTTCTGGCAGATGGTAACGAAAAGCTGACCAACCTCTCCCGTCCGGTCAAGGCCTTCGTCAATGCCATGGATGCGATGGATGAAGTAGTGGAAACCCTGGATCTGTACCAGGTGCCTGTCATGCCCGTGGTCGATGTAAATCACAAGATGGTGGGTATCATTCGTGGCCAGGGCCTGATGGAAGCCTTGCGTGAAGACCTCGCGACAGACATGGCAACCATGGTAGGTGCAAGCCGGGATGAAAAAGCATTGTCATCCAGTTTTTTTGCCGTCAGGAAGCGTCAGCCCTGGTTGCAGATCAACCTGCTGACGGCTTTCTCGGCCGCCGCAGTAGTCGGCCTGTTTGAAGACACCATCGCCCAGTTCACGGCCCTGGCCGTGCTGCTTCCCATTGCTGCCGGGCAATCCGGTAATACCGGGGCGCAATCCCTCGTGGTCACCATGCGCGGTTTGACGGTCAGGGAAATCACCATGCGGCACTGGTTCAGGGTAATGACGAAAGAGCTCGGGGCGGGCTTCATGAACGGTGTCGGCATTGCCATCACCAGTTCACTGGGGGTCTACATGTGGAGCCAGAACCTGGGACTGGCTATCGTGATGGCCCTGGCCATGATTATTTCCATGACACTGGCCGGTGTGGCTGGCGCCGTGATTCCGATACTGTTGAAACGCTTTGGGCTGGATCCGGCGCAGTCTTCCTCCATCGTGTTGACCACAGTCACTGATATCGCCGGCTTCATGTCCTTTCTCGGCATCGCTACCCTGCTCTCAGGAATGCTCGCGGCTTCCTAGACCAGGGAGTCACTGATTCGATGTCTTGTCCTTGTTTTCCAGGCCGTACTGGTAAAAGATTTTCTTGCTGACACCGGTAATTTTTGCAGCCAGGGCTGCAGCCTTTTTCAGTGGTAATTCTTCCTGCAGCACATCAAGCAACTGGCAGTTGTCTTGATTGAGCACCGGCGCAGCAACATTCCCCTCAACAACCAAAACGATCTCGCCACGGCTCTGGTTGCTGTCGGATTTCACCTGTTCAACCAGGTCTTCCAGTGAGCCGTCCAGGAATGTTTCATGCGCCTTGGTCATTTCCCTGGCAACCACCGCTTTACGTTCAGCACCAAAGACAATCTTCATATCTTCAAGGCAGGCAAGAATCCGGTGTGGGGCTTCAAAAAAAACCAGGGTCCGGCTTTCCCTGGCCAACTCCTTCAACCTGTTTTGCCTTGTGCCCTGCTTGCTGGGCAAAAAGCCCTCGAAGATAAAGCGGTCGGTTGGCAGGCCACTGCAGGACAACGCGGTAAGAATACTGCTGGCACCAGGTACCGGGATAACGCGTATTGCTGCCCTGCGGGCTTCGCGGACCAGGACAAATCCGGGGTCTGATACCAGCGGTGTACCGGCATCACTGATCAGCGCAATGGTTTCTCCGGCTTGCAAGCGCTTGATGATACCGGCACTGGCCTGGGCTTCATTGTGTTCATGCAAGGCAAACAGTGGCGTATCCACACCTAGGTGCCTGAGAAGCACACGACTATGACGGGTATCTTCGGCAGCGATCGCATCGACGGATTGCAGGACTGAAACCGCCCGATGGGTGATGTCATCCAGGTTACCAATAGGTGTTGCTACTATATATAGACAGCCAGGTTCAGTCAGGGGCATTGCCGGGCTTCCATTTGATATTGCACCCGACACTCGGTGTTTGCTCCTCGGACACCGGTCTGCCTGACAGGGCAGCATCCATGGCGGCCCTCAGGTCTTCGCCAGTGACAGGGATTTCGTTACCCGGCCTGCTCGCATCCAGTTGCCCTCGATAGATCAGTTTACGGTCGCCGTCAAACAGGTAAAAATCCGGTGTGCAGGCGGCATCGTAGGCCTGTGCGACAGCCTGGGATTCATCCAGCAGGTAGGGAAACCGGTAGCCCGCCTCCACCACTTCTTTCTTCATATTGTCCATATTGTCACCAGGATAGGCCTCAATATCATTGCTGTTGATGGCAACAAAGGCCACCCCCTTTGCCATGTACTCCTCACCCAGGGATGCCAGTTGGCTGCGGATGTGTTTGACGAACGGACAGTGATTACAGATAAACGCTACCACCAGCAGGGAGCCCTCCTGGAAATCTGCCAGGGAAACAACCTTGTCATTGGTATCGGGTAATGCAAAGTCCGGCGCTGGGGTACCCAGCGGGAGCATGTTGGACGGTGTACGAGCCATAACGAGTCCTGTGAACGGTGAAACAAAATCGGGTAAATACTGCCTAATATCTTGTAGGTTATACTATCCTAAATACTGTCATGCTTTCGAGATTCTCCCTGGCCTTTATGTTCTCTAAATACCTGCCCAACCGGCTTGTACTGGTCTGCCTGTTATCAGGGCTGGCTGCCTGCTCCAGTACTACGGTACAGGAAGATGAAATAGAAGATGCCGTGCAGATTCCCCGCGTGGTGGATGCTGATGAAGAGTCCCTGCAAATCCTGCTGGCACAGGGCGCCGTCGCTTCCAGCCCGCAAAAGGAAAGCCTGCTCTATGAAGCTGCCTTGCTGCTGAACAGCCTGGGCCGCAGCGATGATGCCATCCTGCTGCTTGAAACCCTTGAAACGGACACCATTCCGCTGGAAGTTGCCGCCGACATCCAGTTTCTGCACGGCAGGCTGCTTGCCGAACGCAACCAGAATGAAGAGGCCCTGGCAATTCTCACCGATAGCCGGCTGGATCAGTTGCCCCGGTTACCAGACAACAAGCAGATGTCCATTCACCTGTTTCGTGGCGAAGTCTATGCCGATATCGGCATGTTCCTGGAAAGTGCCGTGGAAAGAATTCAGGCGGACAAGCTGCTGCCACTGCGCATGGTGCCACTGAATCACGAGCAGATCTGGAATTCCCTGGTGGCACTGGATGCTGAGCAGTTGAGGCAGATGGCCAGCCAGGAAGTGCGCTACGAATTCCAGGGTTGGTACGAGTTGGGTGTTATCGGCAAAGCTTACCAGTACAACCTGGATCGCCAGTTGGTGGAACTGGAGCGTTGGCGTCGCACCTGGAGCCGACATCCTGCTGCCGTTTACATGCCGCAGGCCCTGCAACTGGTTGAAACCATGGCAGAAGAAAGACCCTCCACCATTGCCCTGTTACTTCCCCTTGATACCATTCCGGGCACGGTCATTCGCGATGGTTTCATGAGTGCCTATTATGATGTCCTGCAAATTGGCGGCAAGGTTCCTGAAGTCAGGCTGTATGACACCAGCAATATCACAGACATCATGCCGCTTTATAACCAGGCGGTTGCGGCAGGTGCCGAAATGATCATTGGCCCTTTGCAAAAGGAACAGGTTGCCCGATTGCAAAATACCCGCTCGCTGCCGGTTCCCACACTCGCCCTGAATAATATTGAAGGGTCACGACCCCAGTCAGATGCCCTGTTCCAGTTTGCCCTGTCACCGGAAAACGAGGCAGTCCAGATTGCCGAAAGAGCCTGGAAGGACGGACACCGTTATGCGGCCATTCTCAGCCCGGCAATTACCCAGGATGATTTCTACCAGCGCAAACGGGACAGTTTCGTCAATCACTGGTTGTCACTCGGTGGCCAGATTGTCACCACTGAACAGTACCGCAACGATTACACAGGGATCGTGGAAAGGCTGCTGGATATTGATGACAGTGAAGCCCGAAAAGACCGTCTCAGTGACCTGATCAATGAAGACCTGGCTTTTACACAGCGCCGACGCCAGGACATTGACTTCATCTTTCTTATTGCCGAGCCCGGCCCTGCCCGGCAGATCAATCCCACCCTGGCCTACCTGTATGCCGGTGACATTCCTGTTTATGCCAGCCAGGATGTGTATTCCGGTGTGCCGCGTCCCCTTGAAGACAATGATCTGAATGGCATTATCTTCGGCGACAGCCCCTGGCTGCTGGGATTCAACGACGAACTGAAAACCAGCACCACCGGACTGTTTCCGCAGAATAGCCCCCTGACCCTGCGTCTGCAGGCCTTCGGCATTGATGCCTTTCGCTTGTATCCGCGCCTGAAACAACTGAGCGAGGTCCCTGACAGCCAGATTTACGGGGCCACGGGTTTACTGAAACTGGGTGAAAACCGCAACATTATCAGGGAATTAAGCTGGGCCACGGTCCAGGATGGACTGGCACAAATGGAAAATACCGACTAGGCATCAACCAGCCCCGATATAGCCATGGACGGCCTATGAAAAACCCACTGAAAACCCTGCTGGGCAAACCAGGACCGCGCCAGCGGGGAGAGCGATTCGAGCAGTCAGCGGCTGCCTACCTGAAAAAACAGGGTCTGGTTCTGCTGCAGGCCAATGTGCATTCCCGCTATGGTGAAATCGACCTGATTTGCGAAGACGGCGAATACATGGTGTTTGTGGAGGTCCGTTACCGGGACAGTAGCAGCCATGGCACGCCCCTGGAAACTGTCACCCGGAGCAAGCAACAAAAAATACATCGAACGGCTCAGCATTTCTTGCAAAAAAATGGTCTTACTAACAGAATGCCCTGTCGTTTCGACGTGGTCGGCATCACCGGTGATATCGGCAACCTCGAATTCCAGTGGATTAGAAATGCCTTTTAATCTGCTCTCATTTATAATACTGAGCCGTAAATATGAACTACCAGGAACGCGTCAAGCAACACTTTAACGCCAGCATAAACACCAAAATGCAGGCGATGGAGGCGCTGACCCCCTACATTACCGAAGCCGCAGACCGTATGGTCCAGGGCCTGCTCCAGGAAAAGAAAATCCTGAGTTGCGGCAACGGCGGTTCCGCCGGCGACGCCCAGCATTTTTCTGCTGAGCTGTTAAACCGCTTTGAACGGGAACGCCCGCCCCTTCCCGCTATTGCCATTACCACGGATACCTCCACCCTCACGTCCATCGCCAACGATTATTCCTACGAGGAAGTCTTTTCCAAACAGGTGCGCGCACTTGGACAGAGCGGCGATGTGCTGTTGGCCGTTTCCACCAGTGGAAATTCCCCCAATGTTATCCAGGCCATTCATGCTGCCCATGACCGGGAGATGGTCGTGGTCCAGCTGACGGGTAAAGACGGCGGCAACATGCGCGAGCTGATCAAGGACAACGATGTGGAAATCTGTGTCCCCTCTTCCAGCACTGCACGTATTCAGGAAGTCCATTTACTGGTCATACACTGCCTGTGTGACCTGATCGATACTCAACTCTTCGGAGGTGATTAAATGCCAACGACCGGTTTCCAGTTACTTCGCACAGGATTTGTTCTTTGCATGCTGCTGCTCATCAGCAGTTGTGCCTCCGTCATCAGCGCCACATCCGGAGATGACGGTATCGAGGAAAACCGGGGCCGCCGCTCCATGGGCGCCGTCATTGATGATGGCAGCATAGAAACCACCATCAAGGTAAATCTCAATGCGGCGGATGAACTACTGAAAAAATCCAATATCAACGTGGAGAGCTTCAACGGCACCGTGTTGCTGGTTGGGCAGGTACCCTCACAGGACATGAAGAATCTGGCCACGCGCGTAGCCCGCTCCTCCAGCTCCAGGGTCAAGGAAGTCTATAACGAACTGGAAGTCTCCGGCGCCACCACATTCCTGTCGCGGACCAACGATGCCTGGCTGGCTGCAAAAATCAAAACACTGATGCTTGCCGACGCAGAAGTCAGCGGTATGCGCACAAAAGTGGTCACCGAAAATGGCGTGGTCTACCTCATGGGCCTGTTGACCCAGGAAGAAGCCAACAAGGCCGTCAACCTGGTATCAAACACCAAGGGAGTCACAAAAGTAGTTCGCGCTTTCGAATACATAAATTAAATCCCCCCCTCTATATATGACGAACTTTGTTCGTCTGGCAGACAACGTCTGCCCATCAAAGCCCAAATTTTGGTAGCGTCACGAGCGAAGGCAGGTCGAGGCAAAAAATTTTGCCGGAGACCGGGCACAGTGCAATAGCACGGGCCCGTGCCCCGGAAAATCATTTAACGCAGTATGAGTGAGCGCAGTAGCTACTGAGGAAGTGAATACCCGAGCCTTATTTGACTACCCGGAGTGGGGGTCTACCTGATTTAGGTTTATCTCCACCGCTTTTAGTCGGCTTCGGTGAGGGTGGCTCGGGAATGGGATCATCAGTATCAAAGATCATGCCCTGGCCGTTCTCCTTGGCATAAATACCCAGTACAGCCTGGGTAGGTACATATACCCGGGTGGGAATACCACCGAAGCGACCATTGAATTCGATACCTTCATTGGAAATGGACAATCCCTGGACGGCTACGGGAGAAATGTTCAGGACAATCTGTCCGTCCTTGACATAGCTTTGAGGTACCTGCACATCCTTTGCATAGGCATTCACCAGGATATAGGGGGTGCAATCATTCTCGAGAATCCATTCATTTAACGCCCTGATCATGTAAGGACGGTGAGAAGTCATTGTCATGGGGTCTGACCTTCTGGAAATCCCGAGGCTGCTTTCCTGCGCTTTTAAGCCTTTGCCTTGCACAAATCTGCAAGGCAAGGCAGCGCGGGAACGCTATACCGGTTTCATTTCCTTTTCCTGTTCGGAAAGGCTTTCCTGCACGGAGTCACGTTCAAACAACCGGTCACGGTATTCAATCAAGGGCTTGGTAGCCTTCGTTTCAGGCAGTTTGATACCAATCTCGGGCAAACGCCAGAGAATAGGCAATACGCAACAATCCACGATGGTAAATTCTTCATTCATGAAAAACGGCTTTTCAGCAAAGATCGGTGAAATGGAAACGATACTTTCTTTCAGTTCCTTGCGGGCTTTTTCCAGTTGCGACGGCGTACCATCTTCAGCCTGCAGCTTTTCAACCAGTTCACACCAGTCTTTTTCAATGCGGTGCATCCACAGCCGGCTTTGAGCACGGGCCACAGGGTAAACCGGGAACAATGGTGGATGAGGAAAGCGTTCATCCAGGTATTCCATCATGATGTTGGGCTCATACAGCACCAGGTCACGATCAACCAGAGTCGGCAGACTGTTATAAGGATTGAGGTCGGCCAGGTCTTCCGGCTTGTCATGGACATCTACATCCACGATATCGACAGTCACACCTTTCTCTGCAAGCACGATACGCACACGGTGGCTGAACTGGCTGGTGCCGTCAGAGTAAAAAAGCATCGAAGAGCGTTTGGTAACAACTCCCATAAAATCTCGCCTCAATAGTTATAAATCGGACTGGTTGCAAATGCGCAACCCTGGTTTTTACTGTGTACCTGTTTAAAGGTCCACTTAATGGTCCACGTCTTTCCAGTATTCCCTGTTCAGAAGCCATGCAAAGACCCACAGGAAAGCCAGGAACAATAAGGCGTAGCCGCCAATACGCTGGCGATCCAATCGCGCAGGTTCACCCAGGTAATACAGGAAGTTCACCAGGTCATAGACCAGTTCATCAAATTCCTCTTCACTGAGAGTCCCTGTGCCTTCCACGTGTTCCAGGTGGTCACAATGCTCGGCATCCTCGCAATGCTGCACGCCTTGCAATCCTTCCAGCACATTGGGCATGGCAACATTCGGGAAGACCCGGTTGTTAACGCCGAAAGGACGGCTTTCATCTTCATAAAATCCGGTCAAGTAGCCATAGAGCCAATCCGTGCCGCTATGAGCAGTCGTTGCACGCGCCCTGGCAACCAGGGTCAGGTCAGGAGGTGCTACACCAAAGGCAGCATTGGCCAGGTCTTCATCCATGGCACTGACCATGAGATCACCAACAGCCACGTCATCCCTGAATATCATGTACTCTTCCATCAACTCGTCGGGAATACCCAGGTCGGCAGCCACACGGTTGTAACGTGAGTAAGCCGCCGAGTGGCAACCCATGCAGTAATTCACAAAAGTACGTGCACCACGCTGCAGGGATTCCTTGTCTTCCAGGTCCATCTGCACATGTTCAAGCTCCACGCCGGCTTCTGCGGCAACGGCCCTGAGCGGCAATACAATCAGGCCAATGATCAGTACCAGTGCCAGCAGCAGCTGCGGAATGGTAATGAAGCGGCCGGTAACCCGTTCGGGTGGCAGCTTGGTGGCTTCCTTGCGGGTGTACCATGGCATGGCGATAAAGTAGGCGAAATACAACACGGTGCACAGCTGCGCCAGTCGTGCACGTCCCTCTGTCGGACTCCAGACACCGAGCACGCCGAGGATCACGAAGCTGACAACGAATATCAACAACGCGATGCGGCTGTACCAGCCCTTGTAACGAATTGACTTCACCGGGCTCTTGTCCAGCCAGGGCAATACAAACAGGATGGCAATGGCAGCGGCCATCACAACCAGTCCCCAGAACTTGGCATCAAGACCAAACAGCGGGTACGTAACCGCACGCAACATGGAGTAGAACGGTGTGAAATACCACACCGGGGCAATATGTTCCGGTGTGGCCAGGTTATTGGCTTCCGTGAAATTCGCATACTCGAGGAAGTAGCCCCCCATTTCCGGCATGAAGAACATGATCACGCAGAAGACAAACAGGAAGACCACAACGGCGACCAGGTCATGGACCGTGTAGTACGGATGGAAAGGAATACCGTCCAGCGGAATACCCTTCTCGTCCTTTTTCTCCTTGATCTCGATACCGTCCGGGTTGTTGGAACCGACTTCATGCAAAGCCAGCAGATGCAGGAATACCAGGAACACCAGCACCAGTGGCAGCGCCACCACGTGCAGGGCAAAGAAACGGTTGAGCGTGGCACCTGAAATCAGGAAGTCACCCTGGATCCAGACCATCAGGTCCTCACCAATGAAGGGGATCGCGCCGAACAGGCTGACAATCACGTTGGCACCCCAGTAGGACATGTTGCCCCAGGGCAGCACGTAACCCATGAAACCTTCAGCCATCAGGACCAGGAAGATGGTCATGCCGAAGATCCAGATCAATTCACGGGGTTTGCGGTATGAGCCGTACATCAGGGCACGGAACATATGCAGGTAGACCACGGCAAAGAAAGCCGAGGCGCCCGTGGAATGCATGTAGCGCAGAATCCAGCCGTAATCCACATCACGCATGATGTACTCGACCGAGGCAAAGGCGGCATCGGCACTGGGCGTGTAGTTCATGGTTAGCCAGATACCGGTGAGCAGCTGGTTGACCAGTACAACGGTGGCCAGAATGCCAAACACGTACCAGACGTTGAAATTCTTCGGCGCATAGTACTTGGTCATATGCTTTTCGATTGTCTTGGTCACAGGCAATCGGGCATCGATCCAGGCCATCAGGCCGTTCTTGTTCTCTTGTGGTGCCACAGGGGCGTTGCTATCAACGTTGTTATGAATGTCGCTCATCAGGAATCTTCTCCATCCAGGCCTATTACCACGACATTGTCGCTTTCATAGAAGTGGGGCGGGACAACAAGATTGTCTGGCGCCGGAACACCACTGTAGACACGACCGGCCATATCAAACATGGAGCCATGACAAGGGCAGAAGAAACCACCTGACCAGTCCGGGTCATAATCCTGCGGCTGGACCTGGGCATTGAGGATCGGGGCACAACCCAGGTGTGTACACAGGCCAACCATGATCATCACTTCCGGGCGAATGGAGCGATATTCATTCTGGCAGTATTCGGGCTGCTGGCCTGCTTCTTCGGAGTTGGGATCAGCAAGGTGATCCGTCCGGCTGACCAGGCTCTCAAGGGTATCTTGACTGCGCTGGAATACGTATACCGGCTGACCACGCCATTCCGGCATGGGACCCAGCAACTGACCAGGCGCCAGGCGGCTGATATCAATGGTTATGGGGGCTCCCGCGG
This sequence comes from uncultured Enterobacteriaceae bacterium, assembly GCA_964601805.1. Lineage (GTDB taxonomy): Bacteria > Pseudomonadota > Gammaproteobacteria > Pseudomonadales > Pseudohongiellaceae > Eutrophocola. The sequence continues at coordinate 10,287 of CAZROW010000013.1, read as the reverse complement.
CAAGAGCTCTTGCACTGGGGTTCCAGGACCCGACAAAAGGGACTGCGGCGCCTGCAGCGCCCGCCGCACCTACGAGGGAGGTGCTGCCTATGAGGAATCGTCTGCGTTTCTTGTTTACGGCATGAGCTGTGCCATCACTCACTGGGATGTACTCCTTATTTTTACTAGGTTGTCAGTAACATTTTTCTGTTCAACTGACAGCCGAAGGGACCGGTTTTTAGAGGCAATAAAAGGAGCGCGCATACTACTAAATCGGGGCATTTTATTCAAGGTAAACAGGCCCTTCCAATGCTTCCCGACCAGCAAAAAAAAACGCCGGGACCATACGGTACCGGCGTTTCTCGTGATCTTTCCAGCTGATCAGCGCTTGGAAAACTGTGGACGCTTCCTGGCTTTGCGAAGACCGACCTTTTTGCGCTCCACTGCCCTGGCGTCGCGGGTCACAAAACCGGCTTTACGCAGGGGACTGCGATTTTCTTCATTGTACTCAATCAGGGCACGGGTAATACCGTGGCGGATGGCACCGGCCTGGCCAAAGCTGCCACCGCCGGCTACGCGAACATTGACGTCGAACTTGTCGCCCAGTTCCAGCAATTCAAGGGGCTGACGCACGATCATGCGGGCCACTTCACGGCCAAAAAATGTATCCAGAGCGCGGTCGTTCACGGTGATATTGCCGGAGCCTGCAGTCAGGAAAACCCGTGCAGTGGAGGTTTTGCGACGTCCTGTTCCGTAATATTGGGTAGCTGCCATGTGTTGATTCTCTTCTTTTATATCGTGCCAGTTGTTACTGGCGGCTAAATTCGTTCAGTTTTGCGGCTCAAGCCAGGTTCAGTTGTGCCGGGTTCTGGGCACCGTGAGGGTGCTGACCACCTGCATAAACCTTCAGTTTCTTGAGCATGCTGCGGCCCAGCGGAGTGCGTGGCATCATGCCCTTGACTGCCAGCCTGACAACTTCTTCCGGATGACGCTCGATCATCTGGTTGAAATTAAAGGATTTCAGGCCACCGGGGAACTGGGTGTGGTGATGATACATTTTGTCGGTGGCTTTCTTGCCGGTGACATGCACCTTTTCCGCATTGACAACAACGATGTAATCGCCGGTATCCACGTGCGGGGTGAACTCGGCCTTGTGCTTGCCGCGCAGACGATGTGCTATCTCGGCAGCCATGCGACCGAGGGTTTTTCCTTCTGCATCAATGACATACCAGTCATTCTGGGCAGTTTCCTTGTTAGCTGAAATCGTCTTCATTTTTGTACCTAAAATATGCCTGAAATACTTGCTTATTGGTGTTTTGGCCTGCTTTACGGTCGTGCCGGAAAGAGGGAGCGCGAATTCTACCGATGAGAGCCCCCTGATTCAAGTATTCTCTGGCTTTTTTTGGGAATCCGGATGATGCTCATGGGCCAGGTATTCCAGGGACTGCATTTCCAGGAGCCGGGACCGGGTTCGCTCAAAGGGAAATGCCAGGTCACTGCCCTGGTACAGCGATTCCAGGGGCGCTGCTGCTGACAGGATCAGCTTCACGTTCTGGTCGTAAAACTCATCGACCAGGGAGATGAAACGCCGGGCCTTGTCGTCACTTTTGTCATCAAAAACCGGAACCCCCGACAACAGCACGGTATGAAACAACTGCGATATCTCGATATAGTCGGCGGCACTGCGCGGGCCGTCACACAGCTCCCGAAAATCAAACCAGGCAATACCTTCCGCCCAGTGCATCGCCCTGATATCCCGCCCGAGAATCTCCAGGATCTCGTCTTCCGTTGTTTGCATGCCCCGCGCCAGGTTCTCAAAACAGTGTTGCATGGCTTTGTCCGCCTCAATGCCCAGCGGAGTGTGATAGATATCGGCATGCTCCAGGGTTCGCAGTCGATAGTCAGTACCGCCGTCCACATTGAGCACCCGGGTATGTTTTTCCAGCAGGGCAATGGCTGGCAGGAATTTCTGCCGCTGCAGGCCCCGCTCATACAGCCGCTCCGTCATGATGTTGGAAGTGGCAACCAGCACGATGCCATTGTCAAACAGGGCTTCGAGCAGGTTACCCAGGATCATGGCATCACCGATGTCTGTCACAAAAAATTCATCAAAACACAGCACATCAGCCCTGGCACTGAACTCGGCGGCCACCAGCTTTAATGGGTTTTTTTCACCACGATTTGCATACAGGCTGCGATGGACGGTCTGCATGAAGCGGTGAAAGTGCATACGCATCTTGCGCTCACCGGGCAGGCAGTGGAAAAAAAGATCCATCATGTAGGTCTTGCCACGCCCGACACCGCCCCAGAAATACAGGCCTTGCAGATTGGCCGGCCGCCTCGCTCCCCCGAACTTGCCGCCGAAAAGGGATGCCAGGAAACCTGGAGGGCGATTCCAGTAATTAACCAGGCGATGGTAAAGCTGGTCCAGCTCACTGATGGCGTCTTCCTGGGCCCGGTCGGGCTGGATTTTTCCTTCGGCTAGATCGCGGGAGTAATGCTCGGCAGGTGTCAGCGTGGTCTCCGGGTGAAATTTGTCTGCAAGGTGATCGATGGGCGGAACACTGGGGCAATTATAGGTATAATCTACACCATGTTTCCAAGATTTCTTCCCGCAGTACTTGCCACAGTACTACCCTAAATCCAATACAGGAAATACATCATGACCTGGTTAATCGGTCTTCTCGGTTTCGCAATAGGCATCATTGTCGGCGCAGCAGCATACAAACAGCTCATGTCTGACGAGGCGAAAGTCAAAACCCTGGAAGACCAGTTGCATAACCTGGAACGGGAACACGAAGCCTACAAGGACAATGTGCACTCCCACTTCAATAATACCGCCACCCTGCTGAACAACCTCACAGACAGTTACCGGGAGGTCTATCGGCATGTGGCCTCAGGAGCCCAGGCCCTGTGCCCCGAATACATTTCCGAGCAACTGACCCACAGTGCAAAGGCCCAGGACTCCCTGACCCGTGACACCTTTGCGGGTGACCCCGGGAACCCGGAAGCGGAAGAAATCGTCCCGCCCAGGGATTATGCCGATAAAACCGACCCCGACGGGAAAGGCTCCCTGGCCGAGGATTATGGTCTCGACAAGCCCGGAGAAACCCCGGAAGAAGAGCGCTGAAACCACTTTGTCATCCTGCTTCAGGCCTGCTTGGGTTTGCCCGGTAGTTCCCGTATAATCTGCGCCCCGATTGACCCGGCTCAACCCCCGACACTGGTTTACCTAAAAGAATGACGACCGAACACAAACTTACCCACCTCAAGCAACTCGAGGCGGAAAGTATCCATATTATTCGCGAAGTCGCTGCGGAATTTGAAAACCCGGTAATGCTGTATTCAGTGGGCAAGGATTCTGCCGTGATGCTGCACCTGGCGCTGAAGGCCTTCTACCCCGGCAAGCTGCCCTTCAAACTCCTGCACGTGGATACCACCTGGAAGTTCAAGGAAATGATCGAGTTTCGCGACGCCATGGCCCAGCGGCTTGGCCTGGACCTGATCGTGCACATCAACCAGGAAGGCGTTGAAGCTGGCGTTAGTCCCTTCACCTACGGCAGTTCCAAGCATACCGACATCATGAAAACCCAGGCGCTGAAACAGGCCCTGAACAAGTACAAGTTCGATGCCGCGTTTGGCGGCGCCCGTCGCGACGAGGAAGCCTCCCGCGCCAAGGAAAGGGTCTATTCCTTCCGCGACAAGTACCATGCCTGGGATCCGAAAAACCAGCGCCCGGAACTGTGGCAGCTGTACAACGGCAAAATCAATCGCAGCAAGGGTGAAAGCATCCGCGTATTCCCTCTTTCCAACTGGACAGAGCTGGACATATGGCAGTACATCCACCTGAACAATATCGATATTCCTGAACTGTATTTCGCGGCAGAGCGCCCCGTGGTGGAATATGAAGGCACCGAAATCTGTGTCAACGACGACCGGGTGCCACCCGAGCTGGCCGCAAAGGCGGTCATGAAGAAAGTCCGCTTCAGGACCCTGGGCTGCTATCCACTGACCGGCGCCATCGAGTCCGAAGCCACCACCCTGCCCGAGATCATCCAGGAAATGCTGCTGGCGACAACCTCCGAGCGCCAGGGTCGCACCATCGACAAGGACCAGGCTGGCTCCATGGAGAAAAAGAAACGGGAAGGGTATTTCTAGCAACAGTTCGCCGAAGATGGCCTGCGGCAATCTCCGGCACAACACATACCCGGTTTACTGAAACCAACATTGAGTTTGTTATGTCACACCAGTCAGATCTGATAGCCACCGACATCAACGCCTACCTGGCCCAGCACGAACGCAAGGAGCTCCTGCGTCTGCTCACCTGCGGCAGCGTCGACGACGGCAAGAGCACACTGATTGGCCGCCTGCTGTTTGATACCAAGATGGTGTACCAGGACCAGCTTGAAGCCATCAGCAAGGACAGGAAGTCCGGTGCCACTGATGCCGAACTCGACCTTTCACGTCTGACTGACGGCCTGCAGGCCGAACGTGAACAGGGCATTACTATTGACGTCGCCTACCGCTACTTTTCCACGGCCAAGCGCAAGTTCATCATTGCCGACACACCTGGCCATGAACAGTACACCCGCAACATGGCCACCGGTGCCTCCAACTGCGAACTGGCCATTATCCTGATCGATGCGCGTCATGGCGTACTCACCCAGACCCGTCGCCATACCTTTATTGCTTCCCTGCTGGGTATTCGCCATCTCATCGTTGCCATCAACAAGATGGACCTGATGGATTACAGCGAGGAAGTCTTTAACAAGATCCGGGACGACTACCTGGAGTTCACCGAGGACCTGGAAACCGGCGACCTGACCTTTATCCCCATGTCCGCCCTGAAGGGTGACAACGTCGTCCATCCCAGTGAGCAGATGCCCTGGTATGACGGTGAAACCCTCATGACCATGCTGGAAAACGTCAAGATCAGTGCTGACCGCAATTTTGATGACTTCCGCTTTCCGGTGCAGTTCGTCAATCGTCCCAACCTGGATTTTCGCGGTTATTGCGGCACTGTCACCTCCGGCATTATCCGCAAGGGTGATCACGTCACTGCCCTGCCCTCGGGCAAGTCCAGCCCGGTCAAATCCATCGTCACCTATGACGAGGAACTGGAACTGGCTTTCACGCAAATGGCTGTCACCCTCACCCTGGAAGATGAAATTGATATCAGCCGTGGTGACATGATCGTGCATTCGGACAACCTGCCGGCATCGCGCTCCGAATTTACCGCCAACATTGTCTGGATGAATGAAAAGGCCCTGATGCCGGGCAAACAATACGATTTCAAACACACCACCAAGAACACCAGTGGCGTTATCGACAATATTCGCTACAAGGTGGATGTAAATACCCTGGAAACCAGCCCGAGCCCTACCCTGGAGCTGAACGAAATCGGCGTCTGCGATATCAGCCTGAGCGAGGCCATCCAGTTTGATGATTACATGAAGAACCCGGGCACCGGTTCCTTCATCATCATCGACCGCCTGACCAATGTCACCGTGGCGGCAGGCATGATTTCCGACGACCACAAGACCGGCAAGCACGTAAGCACGGTGTCGGCCCATGTCACCACGGAAGAGCGCGCCGCGCGCTTTGGCCAGAAACCGGTAACCGTCATGTTCATCGGCCTGTCCGGCTCCGGTAAATCCACACTGGCCCACGCCCTGGAAAGGAAACTGTTTGATATGGGCCGTGTCAGTACAGTTCTCGATGGCAAACAGATGCGCCTGGGGATCAGCAAGGATCTGTCCCATGATGCCGAGGGTCGCGCTGAAAACCTGCGTCGCAGTGCCTATATCGCCAAGTACCTGAACGATTCCGGCCTGATTTGCTGTGCCGCCTTCGTGGCACCAAACCTGGATTCCCGTGAGCACCTGATGAGCGTGATCGGTGAGGAAAACTGCATCGTGATCTATCTGAATCCGCCTCTGGACGTGTGCAAGCAGCGTGATCCCAGCGGCCTGTATGCCGCCGAGGAAAACGTGCCGACCGGCACAGTACCCGGTGTGTCATTTGACTACCCGGAACCGGAAAACCCCGACCTGATCCTGCCGACCCATGAACTGGATGTGGAAGATTGTATTGAGCGCGTGATTAACGTGCTTAAGGAAAATTCGATTATCTAG
>CAZROW010000013.1:0-4074 GCA_964601805.1 uncultured Enterobacteriaceae bacterium | reverse complement strand
GGAAGATTGTATTGAGCGCGTGATTAACGTGCTTAAGGAAAATTCGATTATCTAGGCAGGCGGCAAGGGCAGGATGTTTTTCCAGGCTTTCCTGACCAGCGTTTAACCAGAATATTGGCGTGTAATCCGTAGGTCGGCATAGCCCCTTGCGGGCGTTTGCCGACATGAATGTGTACCAGGGGGCAGGCCTTTCAACGTCGGGAAACAGCGCTGCGCGCTTATCCCGACCTACGCAAATTCGCTTCAGCCCGACGTGTCGGCCCTTTTTCCTTTTATCCCTTTATCCCTTTATCGAAAAACTATTCGAGGCCATAAGATGGCGGCATTAAAAATATCCCATCCGAGCTGACGAATAATCAAACGCAGAGCAAAGTTGAACATCCCTGTTCCCTACCTGCTCCGTTAAATCAGAACCTGCTGCCCACGGTAAAGAATACCTGGGCTGGCTCCCCGACAAAGTAACGGTCACCGCCAAACGCACTGTAGTCGGCACGTTCGGCATAGTCCGCATCAAACAGGTTCGTCACCCTGGCAGCGACATACCAATTGTTGTCAGAGTCGTAGCGATAACGCAGGTTGACCACGTCATGGCCTTCGTAGGAGTGCAGGTTTTGCTCGTCCGTGTAGTAGTCGTCCATGTGAACCCATTCCAGGTTCAGACTGTTTTGCGCATTCACCTGCCAGTTCAACTGCACATTACCAACCAGTTTAGGCGCCGTGTCCATGTCCTTGCCATCCAGGGGAATGGATGTACCCAGAGGCGCAATATTGGCTTCATAGGTATGACGGGCATAGCTGAGTACAGTATTCAGCGACAGGCTGTCAGTCAGGCCAAAGATGGCGTTAAGCTCCACGCCCTTGTGCTCTGTTTCACCGCCACTGACATTGTTACGGGCACTGTCCTGGAAAATTACATCGTCTTTCTGCATGTAGTAGGCACTGAGGGTATAGGACACATTCTCGTAGTTGGCGCGATAACCCGCCTCGATGCTGTCCACTTTTTCAGAATCCAGGTCGGACACGAGCTGGTTCACCTGCAGGCGATACAGTTCCGTGGCCTGCGGCGCCCTGAAGGCATAGGACAGGTTGGCATAGAACTGGGAGTCGGCATTGAAATCATGAATCCAGCCAACCTGGGCCGTGACATTGTCAAATTCATCACTGCGGTCAGCAGGCCGGCTGTAGCGGCAAGTGCCCGCCGGGTTGAAGGCCGATGGCGTACAACTGGAGCCATCCTCCGCCGTGTTCCCGTCAATCATCTTGTTGTCGTAGTCATACTCCAGGAACTCGTAGCGTACTGCAAAACTGAGCTGGTCCTGGTTCGTGGCCTGGTACTTGAGCAGAGCATAGGGTGACCACATGGTGGCATCCACCTGGAAGTCGTACTGCTTGCCGGCCGGAAACGAGCCAAAGCCGCCATCCTGGGTTTGCTTGAGGAAGCCGTCCGTGCTTTCCATGTCCAGGCCTACTGTCCAGTTGACGCTGTCGCTGGTATCGAAGCTGTACATACTTTGCAGACCGATGGATTCATGGCCGTTTTCTTCCAGGGGGGTCCCCGGCAGGAAGTGCATCAGGAAGGTCATGTCCGTGTCACGGTAGTAGGGGGTCAGCATCCACACACCGTTGTCGGTCTCCCCTTCTATACGGGAGTGAATGCGCAGGCTCTGGGCGTCACGATATGCTTCCGGGTTACCGTTTTCACGCTTGCGCGAGTCGTCCTTGTAGGCCTCAAAGCCTTCCAGGTAACCGGCAGTTTCCTGGTTCAGGTTGGTCATGGCGACGACGGTGCTGACCTTGATGTTGCCGTTATCAAAGCTGTGCCCCAGGTTCAGTTTCTGCTGGTCAAAACCGGAATCGTCCTTGTAACCGCCATCACTGGCACCGTTGAAATAGACGCCAAAGGCATGCTCACCATTGACCCGGTTGGCACCCAGATTGATACGGCCGTATTCATGGGGGCCGGCATCAATGGAAATTTCAGTGGAAGAATCACGGGTGAGCGATGGACTGATGACATTGATGGCGCCATGCAGGGCATTGACCCCGAACAGGACACTGCCGGGACCACGCACAATTTCTATGGCCCCTGCCTGCTCGCTGTTGGCCTCAAACAGCTGGTTGACGTTACAGAATCCCGCACCACGCAGTGGAATGCCGTCCTGTGATGTCTGGAAGGCACCACAGCTGCCGGCACCGGTGAGAACCGGTGAGCGGATGCCCATCAGTGATTCCTGGCCGTTGCCCCGATTGAATACCACGCCCGGCACCGTATTGAGGACTTCGCCAATGTGGACATGCTTGAAGGTATCCAGCAGGTCATCGTCAATACTGTAGACGCTGGCGGAAATATCCTGGATCGCCGTTTCCTGGCGGTCAGAGGTGACCATGATGGTTTCAAGGACGTTTTCCTGGGCCTGGACAGACCCTGTAGCCGTGGATGCAAGAACTATAGCCAAATGCAGTGGTTTGATCCTGAAATTGATCGTCATGTGAAGCTTTCTCCCCTGGAGAGTGTAAAGTGTACGTATGGGTAGTTTTATCAGGCTGCCGGTCTTGCGCCGGATTGGGTTGGAATACTGAAATTCGCTCGCCTGATCCCCGGTCATCCAGTATCACCGGACCCGGTAAATTTGCTATATTCTCCATAATTAGTTTTGTAAACCAATGATTTGCAGTGGAAAAAACCTGATTTTTTCCTGATGCCGAGAAACTGACCCCTTGAACGCTTTTTATATCAACAAAATCCGCGTCGATACTGATCGTTGCCGCATTATTCGTGACGGCAAGGAAATCCCCCTGGAGCCCAAAGTCGCCCAGGTCCTGGTCTTTCTGGCGCGACACAGCGGTGAAGTTGTCACACACCAGACCCTGCTGGATGCGATCTGGACCAATACCGTGGTCGAACCCAGCGCCCTGCAACGCTGCATTGCACAACTGCGCAAGGCCCTGGGTGATGATGCCAGGCAGCAGCGGGTTATTGCGACCTACCCCAAGCGGGGTTACAGCCTGGTCGCCAGCGTCTCATGGCAAAATGACACAGCGGCTGCCCCGACATCCCCATGGCGCCAGTGGTTCAAACCGGCCCTGGTTTCCACCCTCGCCGCTTCGCTGGTACTGGCAACAGCAACATTTGCCCTTTTATTACCCGTGGAGAACGTGCCAGGGGATGAAACCGCCACTAATGCACCCGCGGTTGCAGACGGCCGTACACTTCTTGCCAGCCAGGCCCTGCAGGCTGCGATTGCCGATCCCGATGATTTTCCCGTTTACTCCCCGGATGGTCGCTACGTGGTGTATCCCCGCTACCTGGAAGAACGCAAGGCCCATCTCTGGGCACGGGACCTGGCCTATGGGAATGATTTCCTGCTGACAGAAGATGCCGGCATTTATGAACACCTGGCCTGGTCAAGGGACAGCAGCCAACTCGTCTTTGTCGATGCAACCTGCATCCTGGATCATTGCGAAGCCAGCCAGTGTGCGTCACTGAAATCGGTTTCCATTTCCCAGTCCGAAACCAATATCCTGTCCGTGCAGAAACTGATCGACTGCAGTCCCAGCCGCCTGTTGTCACCCGAATGGCTTGGCCCCAGGGAACTGGCGGTCATTGAAGTCAGCGACAAGGAGGCTGCCCTGGTCAGATTTGACCTGCACTCACCGGAACGCGAGGTACTTTACCAAAGCAGCGACCTGATGCCCTATCACCTGAGCTACTCAAGACAGACAGGAAACCTGACCATCATGGCGATCAATGCCCTGGGCAGGAAAGAGTTATTATTCCTCGACACCCGATCAGGCAAAGTCAGTCATAACGAAACGGCTGTCTTTTTACCGGATGAGAATTGGTATCCGAGCGCGGCACCGCTTTAAGGGGAGATTGGTAGCTGAACGTTGAGGGAGAACCCGGTCGCTTCGATGGGGTTTTCGATAAAGGGATAAAGGGATAAAGGGCCGACACGTTAGGCACCAGGGAATTACCGTAATGCAGGTGTGTCCTGAAAGGCATGAGCTTCAGGGTATTGCCTTAAGGAAAAGCATAACTCCCCCATCTTAATTTTCAGCACAACAACACTGTCT
>CAZROW010000012.1:0-55979 GCA_964601805.1 uncultured Enterobacteriaceae bacterium | reverse complement strand
ATTTTTGTTTGCAGGCATTAAAGCCAGTTCTGGCAAAAACAGTCAAGAGTCTGTGAATGTCATACCCGTGAATCAACTGGCGCATGTCCGCGTGTCAGGTACAAGCCACTTTAGTCTCTTTTTCGCACTATTTTCGATATTTGAATTTATATTCGAATACCGAAATATTTCTTCCAATCGTTTTTCATGCTTGATATGTTCACGTTGCCGGGCCTGTGTCCGGTACAAATTTCGATCGAAAATAAAAAACTAAGGGGGTTTTACATGCAGCGTAAACAACACCTGCGTAAGAAAAATCTTGCCCTGGTCGTTTCAGCAGTCTCCACGATGTTGGCCGGGGGAGCATCTCAAAGTGCATTAGCACAAGACACACTCGAAGAAATCACAGTTACCGGTTCACGAATTGTTCGTCGTGACCTTTCCGCTCCAAGCCCAATCGTTACAATAGGCGGCGAGGATTTTGAAAATTCCTCAACAACGTCTGTTGAATCCGTATTGAACCAATTGCCTCAGTTCGTCCCTGGCCAGAACCAGTTTACTTCCGGCATCCAGGGCAGTGCCACCAACGCACCTGGTGCCGCCACGCTCAACCTTCGCGGTATGGGTACCAACCGTAACCTGGTATTGATGAACGGCAAACGCCCACAGCCATCCAATGCATCCCTGGTTGTGGATATCAACACTATCCCGGCTTCTGCCATTGCCAACGTTGAGGTCATCACAGGTGGTGCTTCAGCGGTATATGGTCCTGACGCCATGGCCGGTGTTGTCAACTTCGTCCTGAAAAATGATTTTGAAGGCGTGGAATTTGACTGGCAGACCGGTGCTACAGCAGAAGGCGATGCCGAAGAATCCAAGTTCAGCATGCTGATGGGCGCCAACTCTGCAGACGGTCGTGGCAACGTCATGATTGGTATGGACTGGACCAAGCGTTCACCGGCGTTCCAGAAAGATCGTGATTTCTACACCAACGGTTGGGCAGATCCGGGTAACGCCAGTGGCGGTTTCATTGTGCCACGTGCCTACTTCCCGTCTCCCGGTAATGGCCCTTCACAGGCTGCCGTGGACTCCCTGTTCCCGGGTGTAGCGCCAGGTACCATTTCCACCACGTCTGAAATCTATTTCAATGAAGACGGCTCACCTTTCGTACAGCCTGGTGGTTATGGTTATAACGGCCCACTGAACTGTTTCGACCTGGAGGAGTGTGGTTCCTACGCTGGTATGACGCAGCTTACCAATGGTGACCTGTCACAGTTCTTTACCGAAGGCTACCTGTCGACTCCGCTGGAAAGACACTCCCTGTTCTTCCGCGGTAACTACGAAATTGCTGATAACGTCAGAGCCTACATGCAAACGACGTACAGCCACATTGAAGTCACTACCCGTGGTGGTATTCCGCCGGCCATTACTGTATGGCAGGCACCGAGTGTACCCCGCGATGGCCGTGCACTGCCTGATGCACTGAACACGATCCTGGACTCTCGTCCTGATCCTGCCGGTGACTGGGCACTGTTCAACGTCCTGCATTACAACGGTCCGCTGGAAGCAGTCAACACCAGTGATGTATGGCAGGTCATGGCTGGTCTGGAAGGTGAGCTGATGGATGGCGACTGGACCTGGGATGCCTATGTATCCCGTGGTAACACCAAGACCGTCGCCCAGAATGACAACATGCCTTCCCTGCAGCGTTACCAGCAGTTGATCTATGCCCCGAACTTCGGTCAGGTATCTGGCTATGCGCCTCCCCAGACGGGTGATGGCATCGGTGGTGGTCGTGGTTATACCTTCACCTGTGAAAGCGGCCTGCCGGTTTTCAGTACCTTTACGCCGGATGACAGCTGTCTTGAGGCGATTGATACCAACCAGACCAATGACACCAACCTGTCACAGGAAATTGCCGAAATTAACCTGCAGGGTGGTCTTTTGGACCTGCCAGCAGGCCAGGTACGTTTCGCGGTTGGTGCTTCCTACCGCGCCAATGGCTTTGGCTTCCTGCCAGGTAACCCGATTGGCTCGACTCGTGACAATCCGATTGGCCTGTTCTCCTCCAACTCCACCGGCGGCAAGATTGACGTCAGTGAGTACTACGGTGAGTTGCTGGTACCAGTCCTTGACGGTCTGAACCTGGAACTGGGCTATCGTTATTCCGACTTCAGCACAGCCGGTGGTACGGATACCTACAAGGCACTGTTCACCTGGGAAGCGCTGGATACAGTTTCTTTCCGTGGCGGTTACCAGTTTGCTACCCGTGCACCTAACGTGGCCGAGTTGTTTACCGCACCCACCCAATTGGTGGTGTTCCACCCCGATCAGGATCCGTGTTCTGTCACCACCCGGTCTTCATGGGGTAACGTGCCTTCCAACCCGGATCGTGCCCAGGTAATCGACCTGTGTCGTTCCATTATCGGTAATGATACTTCTGGTTTCGATACCCAGACATACTCCATTACCGGCATTTCCGGTCCTGAAGGTTTCCACAGGCAGAACCCGCCGTTCTTCCCGCTGGAAATTGCCTTGCAGCAGGGTAACCCGGATGTCGGTCCTGAAGAGGGTGAAACCATTACCTTCGGAGCAGTTATCTCCGATCCCTTTGGTATTGAAAACCTGACCATTACTGCAGACTACTATGATATCGAGCTGACTGACGCGATTTCGCCGCTGTCAGTTGTGACGGTATATAACAACTGCTTTAACTGGGATGGTACGACCAACCCGACCTATGATGTGAACAATTCCTGGTGTCAGATGATTCGTCGTAACCCGGTGACTGGTGACCGTGAAGAGGTGGATGCACCTTTCTTCAACCTCGGTACACAGACCACCAAGGGTATCGACCTGAACGTCAACTACAGCATGGATATTGGTCCGGGTACCTTCAATGTGAACTCGACAATCAACTACCTGGATGAGTACAGGTACCAGGTTGCACCGGGTGACATCATTGTCGATGCCAAGGGCACTCTGGATCGTGGCGGCCTGTTTGATTACCAGGCACTGACCCGTTTCAGCTACCTGTGGGATAACTTCAACCTGGGCCTGACCTGGCGTCATCTGGACAGTGCGGAATCCGCAGCTGCTGCCCAGAGTCCGACTACGACTATCCAGGGTCCGGGATCCTATGACATTTTCAACTTCAGTGGTGGTTATAGATGGAACAACTATAGCCTGAGGTTTGGTATTGATAACCTGTTCGACGCAGACGCCGAACTGACCTCCAGCAACCCGGCTGGCGGGGATACCAATACTGACTCAACCAGCCCTGGGTTGTATGACCTTCTTGGCCGTCGTTACTACGTCGGTTTGAAAGTCAGCTTCTAAAGTCAGTTGTTAGAAGACAAAAAACCCCGCCTCTTGGCGGGGTTTTTTTTGGGCTGAATTTGTGGCTACTGCACTCGGCAATACTGCGTTAAACGATTTTCCGGGACACGGGCCCGTGCTACAGCACTGTGCCCGGTCTCCGAAAAATCGTTTGCCTTGTCTTGCCTTCGCTCGCTACGCCACCTGCATTGGACTATGTTGGGCGTTTTTGAAACCTCGTAGGTCGGCATAGACCCGAAGGGTCGTTTGCCGACTGATATTAGTGCTCTAATACGAAGTTATTCCAGAATGTATTTCACTTCGCGGTTACGAATGAACTGCGAAACAATCCATTTTTCGCCAGTATCCGGTGGCTTGCCGGCGTGCTTGGTTCTTCTGTCAGGCGAGCCGTCTGGCAGTGAGTTGACGAAATAGATGCCGTCGCCCGTATTGCCTTTAAAACTGAGATCGAGCTCGGTAAAAACGGTTTCTCCGCCTTCGTATTCCTCGTTCAGGTAAATCAGGAAAGTAATCACACGCTGGCCGTTGTCCCGAATTTCCTGTTCATAGTTGGACATGGCCGGATCCACGAAATCAAAATGCTCGGAAATCTCTTCGCCCGGCTGGTAGTTCAGGATTGCTGTACCTTCCATCTGGACCATGGGAATGCCGCAGGCGGCACTCATTTTTTGCTGGATCAGGAAATGCAGGAGTTCATTCTCAGCCAGGTTGAATTCCGCGATGGAATTGGTGCGGGTCTCTGACTGGTAATTGCGACGATTCTGCGCATCATAGACCAGTGCCGGTTTCAGTCGCGACGAGGACAATCTGATCAGCCAGCGGCAAACAGGAGGCGGCAGCAGGTTGGCAAAGGTTACGATTTTCGGGTCCTCACTGAGTACATTGCCTGTGGGGGCTTTCAGCCAGGCTTCCAGGTTCACGGCTGTGATCAGTTGCTGCCAGTAACCGGGGGCATCATTATCAAGCAAGGTGGGATCGACTTCGGGCTCGCCCAGTCCCGCCAGCAGGATCAATTGCTCACGGGCAATGGTTGAACCCAGTCCTGCAGCATGGGCCAGTGTAGCCAGCGCATGAGGCCAGCTTTTGGGCTGGAAAATTCCGGTGGCCTGGAATACAGCTACAGTGGCTACCGCATCCGCAGTACCCGCCTGGGCGGCTTCGATAATGAAAGCGGCACCATCCCTGGGCAGGTAAGGGCAGCGATCTCCCACCAGCATGCGTTTGCCCAGCACGGTCTTGGCCACGTTATCACCCTGTTGGGTGGCCCGTGCCAGGACGTTGACGGCCTCGTCATGATTTCCCTGGGCATCCTGTGCTTCGGCCTCGGCGAGGACCTGTGTTGTGTTGGCTGCTGACATACTTTTCCTGTGCTTTTCCAATGGCAGTGTAAGTGACTATGCGGCAGTGATAAAGGTCGAATACAAGGAACCTCTGATCAAGTCTAGTGTGTCTCTGCGGGGATCTGAACCGCTGCGATGCAAGGCGCAGTCCGCCGCTCATAGCGACACTATTAGCAAGGGCTGCAACACCGCAGCGTGCCGCCTGAAGGCCAGAGACACACTAGACTTGATCAGAGGTTCCCTAACCTGAAGGGCCTGAAAGCTTGTTCTGCCATAACCTTTCTATTACCCTTGAAAGCAGCTTACAAGGGGTGAATTACACAATGATAAATGTTTCGGGAAAGAGTTTTTTTGCATTCCTGTTCTTGCCTGTAGCCTGCCTGGTCCAGGCCCAGGATGCTGATCCGTTTCTGGCCTGTGCCGATATCACTGACCGGGTGGAACGGGTTATCTGCCTGGAAGAGGCTCTGGAAAATGCCACAAAGGAAGAGGCTGGCGCGGTTGAAGCGATGCCCGAGACTGTTGTCCAGGAGACTGAAGAAACCGCTGTTGAGGATTTTGGTACACAACAGGGCGTTGTGGCTGAAATCGTTGAAGAGGAAGACAACGATGAGGGGCGATCGTTTTTCCGTTTACCCCGACTGGGCAATATTTTTGGTGGCGGCGATGATGATTCCGATGAAGAAGCTGTCCAACAAGAACCCGTTGATGCAGTAGACACTGAAGAAGACCGGCTGGAGAGTTTCGGTCGTCAGCCTCGTGTGGTTGTTAATGAGGACGGGGAAGATGAGCTCAATGATGTCATCACTGAACTACTGATGGCCAAACCCAACATGTGGCTGATTCGGCTGGAAAGTGGCCAGGTCTGGCGCCAGACACATCCCAGTCGCCTGAATCTGCGGGAAGGCGATCCTGTACGAATCTACCCCACGGGCTGGGGGGATAATTACCGGCTGGAAACGAGTCGTCTCAGCGGCTTCATCCAGGTATTGCGCGTCGAATAACCCTTTTTAACGCCGACATAAATAGGATTTTAATAAAAACAGTTCAAACGCCGCAGGCCTGACACCCAGGTCCTTGCTGTCGGAGTATCACACCAGGCGCAAAGACCATCCATGGGTCAGCTGTCAGAAACTGAAGATGTCTTCGTTTTCAGGGCGGTCCATATCCTGTTCAAAGTACTCTTCCCACAGTTCGTCCCAGGGCCTGCCGTACATATCGGGAATTTTATACTCGATAACGTCTCCGGGATTGACCGGGGTAGCCCTGCCGTCGATGGGAAAAATGGACTGCACACATTCAATAAAGACATAGGGTGTGGCATCGGCATCTTCAAATTCGTTTTGCTTGGTGTAATTCCTCACAATACGGACAGGTTCCACCAGGGCTTCCTCATCGTAAAAAATCGCTTCATGATTCAGGCCGATAAAGTTGCCGTCAGCATCATGGTTGGGTGAATAGATTTCTATGGTCTGCAGCTTGCTGGAATGTTCCGGGGCGGCATGATTCTTCCAGCCCTGGATGTTGGACGTCCAGGTGATGAGGACATCCTCGTCCCAGAAGCCAATGGTTTCTCCATACCATCGGGGCACATCCTCGCCCAGCCGCGGTACAACGCCATCCAGGTTGAACTCCCTGCCAATGTGGATATTGGTGATGAAATTGCGGGCAACACCGGCCAGGATCTGCACCATGTTGGGAGTCACCATGATGTAGTGTTCCCACACGGCGGCTTCATGCCAGCGCCGCATGAAGCCTTCGGGCCAGCAATATTGCGAGGGCCACTGGGCAGCATTGGTGTTGGCGTGATGGTAAGCCTCCTGCACAAAGCGTGTCTGGTACTCCTCGGTCAACAGCGACAGGATGGTTGGTATCTGGTTGTGCCGCATGCGGTACCAGTAGTAATTATCAGGTGTACGGCCCGGGTGCATGTAAATACCGGACCATTCGCCAGGTACAGTGGCGTAGGTATGCTCTGTAGGTCCGCCGCGGCTTTGGGTTTCTGCCATCAGGGCTTCGTAATGCGCCTGGGCGGTCGTAAAGGGATAGGGACTGACTATGGCCTCCCGGGGATAATCCCGGTCACAGCGTCCCCAGGCAGCGCTTTCCGGCGGATTGTCGCCAATCAGTGAGGCGCGGTTGCCTCCCCAGAGATCTTCCAGTGCACCGGAGGTATTGCAGCGAAAATAACGGGGATCCATCCACAGGTCCCGGTCGGCATAGAAGTCATCGGAGTTAAACAGGTCGCGTTCCAGCGGTTCTATACCCGGAGGAGTCTCACCAGGTCTTGCGCCACCGGTGAATTCACGGGGCCTTTCCCTGAAGGAACCCGTTGCTCCCATGACCCGCATGGTAGCGCCGGTGAAGGGATACTCGTTGATGTCAGCAGCCAGTGGTGCGCCGCGACCAACACTGACAAAATCGATCTGTGCAGTCTGCTGGGCATTTCCCGTCAGGCTGGCAAGAATTGCCGATGTAACTACTGTCGATATAACTACCTTTCGAAACTTGATCATGGATCTTGTCCCTCCCCCGGGAGTTGTTTGACAGCTGGATCAGTCGGCTCCGGTAACGCGGCCGATTTCCTCGCCATCAGGTGTGCGCAGTGCAGTGACATAACCGCCGTCTTCTCCATTGCGCATGGGTGCAATACGAATTGTCACTTCATCTTCCAGGGTGAACATGTCAGGCATGAGTCCCTGGCGGCGCATATTGTTGCGGCTGTGACCTTCGAATTCGATATCGCGGGTACCGCGAGCATCATCGGTAACTTCCAGGACAAGGCGCATGTGCGGATTGGCAAAGCGCACTTCCTTGACGATGCCGGTGACCAGCACGGTATTGCGAAAATCGAACTGGGCAGCTGAATGATGGGCGTTGGCGCTAACGTTCAGGAACATGAGCGCAGTAAAAAGGGCAACGCTTGTGAGTATTTTTTTCATGAGGTTTTTTCTCCGGTAATTCTTGTTTTTGGACAATGTTATTGCTGAATCATTTCCAGGCCGGCTTCTTCGTAGAGCTCTTCCATTTCATCCAGCCAGAGGGGTTCAGTGCACTCATAGGTCATGACGTGGTAATCATCCATGGCCTGCCAGCGCTTGGTGGTAACAAAGGGCTCTTCCAGCCAGAGCGGGTCAGTCATGACCAGGTCTGCAGCCAGCACTTTGGTACCGTCGTCCAGAGGTGTATCGAAATAATACTCTTCCCGGATAGTGGCCTGTTCGCTATGAGGATAGCGCGTGTCTACCTGGGTTTTCAGGCGCGTGGTTTCCACGATCAGGCGGTCACCTTCCCAGTGGGCAGTGGAATAGCCATTGCGTTCCCTGAAAAAGGATTCCGGGTCGCCGGCTTCATCGCCAAGGTAGAAACGACGTATTTCATTGTGAGCTTCGTAGATAACAAACAGCTGTTCAGGGCGCTGGATGATTTCCATGGGATAGCCACCGGAACCGAGCATGGAGCTGGGCATTCCGCCGCCAACACAGGAGTTGCCGGCACCGTGATTGGTACCCTCGGTAATTGAAATGAACTCCTGGCGGGCTTTCTCAGCAGCCGGTTTCAATTTCAGCTGTGTTTGAGGAGCCGTAAATGCACCGGCACCCCCATTGCCACGATAGGTGGTCCAGGCGCCACTGAAATCCGGCTTGTCAGCAGCATTCACGCACATCGATGTGATAAGCAGACCACATACCGAAGCCATCAGGCAGGCAGCACGTTTTGCAGAACGATTGAAAGATGAGTTAACAGGCATACTTCCCCCAAATCAAAATAATTAGTCTTCATTGCCCCCGCACTATTATAGACAAACTCCCGAAATTTACTCCAAAACACTGAGTGCAAAGATTAAGGAAATGTTCAGTTAATACCGGGGATGTGGACTAACAGGTGCCGTATAAAAAAACTCCCCTGAACAGGTTGCCCTGCGCAGGGGAGCTTGGATGATTTACCTTGGAGTATTGGGTAAATCAGGAACCTTCCGGCCAGACAAAATCAGGACGCAGACTTTCGTATACCGGGCGCCCGTCACTGGGTTCAGGTGTGCCGGATGCAGGATCGTAAAAGGCGTGGTACGAGGGAGCCGGGAAGTCCGAGCTGTATCCCATCAGGTTAGGTACTGCCACCCGAATCCTGTGTTGTTTGTCATCAAGCATGATCGGAGTTCCGCACTCGGCACAGACACACAGTTCAAGCGGGCCGTCCGGGTTCTGGTCATTGAAAGGCATCCGGTTCAGGCCGCCCTCGTTGTCCACGTGCAGATCGCCATGGTTGAAGAAAGCGACGTGGGTGGTGTCCTGTCCAGTGACTCGCTTGCAAACGGAGCAATGACAAGTGTGGTTATCGATAGGATCGTTGTCCGAGCTGGTATGAACGTGCTCGCATCCACCTGAATATTTAGCCATGTTTAATCCCCTGCTGTTCGATGATTATTATTGGAGTGTCTGAAAAGTATATGAACGCTGGGTCAAAAGTAACAACAGTTTTTCATGAATTTTTTACCCTGGAGACAGTAATCACATTTTGTGCATTTTTTAATACGGGGAAACCCCATAATTTATAGCGAGTTAGTGGTGTGTCACTGTACGTGTGTTGACAAAGCCTGATTCGGTATTCATCCGCTTTCCAGGTCTTCCCCAGCGGCTTTACCAGGGTGCAATTAGTGACTGGACGCCGGGAGCAGGGCTGTTTATTCTTGCCGCTCGTTAACAATTCAACTCATACAAGCAGGTAGATCAATGAAAAGTATGCACCGCTATTTTGCCGGCCTGGTAACAGGCCTTGCCGGACTCACCCTTTCTTCCTTCCTGGCTGCAGCCGAACCGGAATATGTCACCATTGATATGGAAATCGATATCAACGAATCTGCCGAAGATGTCTGGGCTGCTGTTGGCGATTACTGTGACATCGGCGAATGGGGTGGACTGGATTGCGAAATTACATCCGGTGATGGCGGTATGGGTACTGTAAGAGCCTTGTTGGGCGGACGGATCATCGAAATCCTGGTGGCCCAGACTGAATTGTCCTATGGCTACACGCAACCAGCACGGGAAGGCCAGTTCTACGACTTGTATCACGGCTTCATGGAAGCTCGTCCAGTGACTGCCAATACGTCCAAGATGCTTTATACTCTGGTTTACGATGTCTCCAACCTTGAAAACCAGGCAGCAAAGGATGCTGATATGGCAAGGCGTCGTACGATGTTTGAAAACCTGCTGGTGAATATCAAGAATATTGCAGAACAATAAATAATCAGGCCATTACAGCATTTTGAATAAAGAACGGCGTTTGGCCGTTCTTTCATTCCCGGCAACAGGAAAACAACAGTACACGTTCGCAACGTTTGCCTTTTGCCAGTGCGCTGAATTCTTTACATCCTGTAATTCCACATAAAACATACCGATTTCTAAGGGGGAAATCATGACTGTTTACCGTTTTTCCATGCTAGTTGCTCTGGTGTTCATGCTGTCTGCATGTGGCCAGTCAGAGAGTGAATCCACTCCCGAAATGACTACTGCTGCGCCTGTGCCAGCTGCCCAGTCTGCCGGGGAAGCTGTTGCCATAGACGCAGCCAATGTTACTGATGAGCGCCTGCTCAACGCCGCCGATGAACCGGAACAATGGATGATGGTTGGTGGTACCTATGAAGAACGGCATTACAGCCCGCTTGATGAAATCAACCGGGATACGGTCGAAAACCTGGAACTGGCCTGGTTTGCCGATTACAACGTCAACCTTTCCCAGCAGGGTACGCCGCTCTACATTGATGGTGTTATCTATGTCTCCACTGCCTGGAGTATGGTGAATGCCTTTGATGCCAGGACCGGCGAACTGCTCTGGCATTATGACCCCCAGACCCCCCGTGAAATCGTGACCAAGGTATGTTGCGGCATCGTCAATCGTGGTATCGCTGCCTATGAAGGCAAAATTTACCTGGGTACGCTGGATGGCTACATCGTCGCCATCAATGCCGATACCGGTGAAGAGATGTGGCGCAAGTTGACCGTTGACCCCAGCGGTCCCTATACCATTACCAGCGCGCCCCGCATCGTCAAGGGCCAGGTACTGATCGGCAACTCCGGTGCAGAGAAAAGTGCCCGTGGCTACCTGGGTGCCTACGACGCGGAAACCGGTGAGGACTTATGGCGCGTGTATACCGTGCCCGGCAACCCGGAACTGGGATTCGAAACACCGCAGATGGAAATGGCCGCATCAACCTGGAGCGGCAACTGGTGGGAACTTGGTGGTGGCGGTACCGTATGGGATGCCATTGTCTACGACGAGGAGAACAACCTGGTTATCTTCGGCACCGGCAACGGTACACCCTGGGACCAGCGCGCGCGTGACCCGGAAGGGGGGGACAACCTGTTCATCGCATCGATCCTGGCCGTTGATGCCGATACCGGCGGCTATGTCTGGCACTACCAGACTACACCGGGCGATACCTGGGACTACGATGCCATGGCCCCCATGATGCTGGTTGATCTCGAGGTTGACGGACAGCAGCGTCATGTTGTGATGCAACCCAACAAGAATGGTTTTTTCTACATGCTGGATGCCGCTACCGGCGAACTGCTGCGTGGTTATCCGTTTACTGAAGTGAATTGGGCAACCGGCATCGACATGGATACCGGACGTCCGATTGAAGTCCCTGAAGCCCGTTACGACCACGAGAACATCTGGAACCTGGCACCGGGTGTACAGGGTGGCCATGGCTGGCATGCCAATGCCTGGAATCCGGAAACCGGGTATATCTATATCGCCACCCAGCGCGCCTATTTTGCCATGCAGAGCCTGGAAGATTTTGAGCCCGATGCCAGCCCCACAGCCAACAACCTGGCCATCGATATGGGCGCCAATTTTGTGTACTACCGGGACAACCCCGACGCACCGCGCGAATTTGTCGGTTATGTTTCAGCCTGGGATCCGGTCACCGGTGAGGAAGTCTGGCGTGGTGAGGAAAACGAGGGGCCAACTGGCGGTGTCCTGAGCACAGCAGGCGGCCTGGTCTTTTCCGGTGGTGGCAACAACACCAACGAGTTCCGAGCCTATGACATAGCCACAGGTGAGAAACTGTGGTCCTTTGATACCCAGACCGGCATGGTCGCTGCGCCCATTACCTTTGAAATGGATGGCAAGCAGTACGTTGCTGCCAGTGTCGGTATCAACCAGGCCGGCAACTACTTTGCTCCGAATTACTCCCGCTTGCTGGTCTTCGCCCTCGACGGCGGAGCCCAGCTGCCGCAACCGGTGACTTATGCGCCACGTGAACTCAATCCACCCGAGTTGGCAGTAGGGCAGGATGTCGTGGCTAACGGGGCTGCCGTGTATGGCCAGCATTGTGGCGTTTGTCACGGTAACGGTGGTCAGCAGCGAGGCGCCAATTTCCCGAACCTGCTGGTCACTCCCATGCTGCACAGCCAGGAAGCCTTTGACCAGGTAGTGCTGGATGGTGTTCGGGCAGAGAACGGTATGGTGTCTTTTGCTGACCGGGTTTCTGCCGAGGAAAGCGAGGCCATTCGCTGGTACCTGGTGGCCCAGGCCAACGAGGCCTTGCGGGAAACGCCCCTGGAACCTGCCACGGATGTAGATACGCCGGAAGATATTCATACTGACGAGGAATAATTCGGCCTGACCGGGTTAGCACAGGTATGTTCGGAAATACCTGTGCTAACCCGGGATTTCCATCATTTTTGATGCAGGGCAAGCAGCACTGACTCGATACCTCCTAGAATCTGCATCAGATCCCGGTACGTAACAGGGATAAGGTGGACAAAGTCACTGATCTGCCTCAGAATTTCCCGATTGGGGAAAGATTCCATAATTCTTGGGCAATTGGCCCATAAAATCGAAGAAAATCAAACCTAAAGCGGTCTTATATAGCATGATGAAAAGGGTTTCCAGAGCAGTCATTTTCCCGGTTTGCCTTGCGGCAGGTGTAACCTTTGTACCTGCAGTTTCGGCCAATGAATGGGAAACCATAGAAGGTTACTGTTTCGAGTGTCATAACGACGAGGACTGGGCAGGCAGCGTTGCCTTCAACCTGATGTCCGAAGACGAAATAGCCCATGAAGCCGAGGTGTTTGAAGAAGCCATTCGGCGTCTTAAAGGGGGGCATATGCCTCCTCCCGGTGCAGAACGTCCCGCTGAAAAAGAACTCAAGGCCCTGGCGAGCTGGCTGGAAGACACCATCGATGCCGAGGCAGAGACTGTACCTGCCGGCAATGTGCCCCTGCGCCGCCTGAATCGCCGTGAATATGAAAATGCTGTTCGAGACCTGCTCGGTCTTGAAATTGACGCCAGTGCGCTCTTGCCCACCGATGACCTGGAAGGTGGTTTTGACAACAATGCTGCCGCGCTGCAGGTGTCACCGGCTTTTATTGATCAGTACCTGAATGCAGCCCGCACCGTGGCTCATAATGCCATTGGCGATCGTCGTCCCATTCCTGTCATGGAAACCTACGGTAGCGTAGCCGACATGATTATTTCATTGCCGGCACGCGGTACCCCAGGCACCGGCTCCCAGCAGCGGCACATGGCCGGTATGCCGTTTGGCACCCGTGGTGGCATGAGCGTGATTTACAACTTCATGGCGGATGGCGAGTATGAACTCAATATTGGCGACCTGGCCCTGGGTCGTGAAGTCCCCAACATGGAGTTCAAAAATACCGTGATTGCCCTGCTTGATGGCAAGGAATTTTTCCGTACCGAGCTCGGCGGCGATGAAGATCATGAGGCCATTGACCAGTTGCAGGCTGATGCTGTGTCGGCCATCAATAACCGGCTCAAACGCATTCGCTTTAATGCCACGGCAGGGCAGCATGTGGTGACGGTCACTTTCCTGCATCGCAGCTTTGCCGAAAGTGATGAACGTACACCGGTATCCCCTCTTGAAGGTGGACAGGATCGTGTTCACAAAGTGCATGCCCTGCAGGTACGCGGGCCTCTCAAGGTGACCGGCATGAGTGATTCAGTGCCGCGCCAGAAAATATTTGTTTGCTACCCCAGGGAAACTGCTGAAGAAACCAGCTGTGCCCTGGAGATTATTACCAACCTTGCGGAAAGGGCGTTTCGCCGTCCGCTGGAACAGGAAGATATCGACAGCCTGATGGGTTTTTACAACAACAGCCGTCAGACAGGTGATTTTGAAGCCGGCGTCAAGGAGGCCCTGAGCGCCATCCTGGTCAGTCCGCATTTCATTTATCGTGCCGAGGTGGGTCCCACTGAAGGGGAAAGCCTGATGCTCAGCGATCTCGAGCTGGCCTCACGCCTGTCCTTCTTCCTGTGGAGCAGCCTGCCGGACGAGGAACTGCTGACCCTGGCCAACAACAATGAACTGGGTAATCCGGAAGTCCTGAGACAACAGGTTGAGCGCATGCTGGCCGATGACCGGGCTAAAACCCTGGTTGATGATTTTGCCTTCCAGTGGCTGAACCTGTCCAAGCTGGATGAAATCACCCCTGATCGACGTCAGTTTGGCTATGCGAGTCGCTTTCTGGATCCGCGTCCCATGTTCAAAGAAGAACTGAGCTTGTTTATCGACAGTGTCCTGCGCAGCGACCAGTCTGTTATTCGCCTCCTGGATGCCGACTACAGTTACCTGAATGAGCGCCTGGCCATGCATTACGGCATCGATGATGTCAAAGGCAGCAACTTCCGCAGGGTGACTCTTGAGGATGAATATCGCCATGGCCTGCTTGGCAAGGGTGCCATTTTGATGCTGACGGCCAACCCCAACAGGACTTCACCGGTATTACGTGGCAAATGGGTACTGGATAACCTGCTGGCTTCACCACCACCGGAGCCGCCACCGAACGTGGAAACAGACTTGAGTGCCAAACCCGGTGCCGCGCCAACCACCTTGCGCGAACGTCTGGAACAGCACCGCGAAAACCCCAGCTGCTACAGCTGCCATGGCGTGCTGGATCCGATCGGGTTTGCACTGGAGAATTTCAACACCGTAGGACAATTCCAGGAATTTGACCGGAATACCCTGACACGCCTGGATGCCTCGGGTGTTTTACCTGATGGCACGCAGATCAACAGGCCGGAAGATCTCAAGGATGCCCTGGTGGAGCGCTCCGAGCAGTTTGTCCAGTCACTGACGGAACGACTGATGACTTTTGCCCTGGGCAGAACCATTGATTACCGTGATATGCCTGCAATACGTAAAATTGTGCGTGATGCTGAAAAGGATGATTATCGCTTTGATGCTATCGTTTACCATATCGTGAACAGTGATGCTTTCCGTATGCGCGAAAGCATGCTCAGCGCCAATGAAAGCAATGCGCCACAACAGGCCTCACTCTAGAATTCACTGACAAAACAGGACACAGACCATGTTTATCAGCAAAAAACACTTATCACGCAGAACCCTGCTCAAAGGCGCAGGTGCCTCCATTGCCCTGCCCATGCTCGATGCCATGACACCGGCACTGGGGCAACCTGCAAAAGGCTTTCCCCGCCTCGGATTCGTGTATTTTCCCCACGGTGCCGTGATCCATGAGTGGGCACCGAAACAGACGGGCACCGATTTCGAATATTCGAAAATCCTCAAGCCCATGGAATCACTGCACGACTATGTCACGATCGTGTCCGGCATGCGCAACAAGGCCGCCGAAAACGGTCCGGCCCCGCATTCCATTACCGAGGAAACCTGGCTGTCCTGTGTTGCACCAGGCGACAGGGACCGCAGTGCTGAAGGCATCAAGGGCATGACGGTTGACCAGTTGGCTGCCCGCATCATCGGTGATACCACACCACTGCCTTCACTGGAGCTATGCGGTGAACCCGGTGGTGCCATCAACTACCGTACACCCCAGCAGCCATTGCCGCTAGAAGGCAATCCGCGCAAGGTGTTTTACACCATGTTCGGCCAGGGTGATACCTATGAAGAACGTATCCAGATCCTGGACCAGTCCCAGAGTCTGCTCGACTATGTGCGTGAAGCCACCTCCAGCCTGAATCGCAAGTTAAGCCCGGCCGACCGTGTCAGGGTGGATGATTACCTGTCATCGGTGCGTGAAGTGGAAACCCGTATTGAAAAACTCGAGGAAGGTGCCAGGGAGCTGACCGGCTTGCCCGATGCGCCGCTGGGACCACCGGATGATTTTACCGAGCTGCTGGATATCCAGTTCGAGATGATTGCCCTGGCCTACCAGAACGACCAGACCCGGATTGCCTCCATGCGCATGATCAAGGAAGCGAGCATGCGGGTGTTTGATAACCTGGGTATTGCAGAGTCTTTCCATCCGCTGTCCCATCACCAGGAAGATCCGGTCAAGTGGGACTTGCTGGTCCGCATCCAGCGTCACCTTACTGAACGTGCCGTCAGGTTTGCCGAACGTCTGAAAGATATGGAAGATGCCGAGGGCAATATTCTCGATAACTCCATCATCCTGTTTGGCAGCAACATGGGTAACAGTGACCTGCATAATGCCGACCCGATTCCTTCAGTGCTGCTTGGACATGGCGGCGGTATCAAGGGCGGCCAACACCTGCATTACCCGCAAGACACACCACACTCCAGGCTGCTGCATACCATGCTTGAACGTGCCGGAGTCAGTATCGAAAACTTTGGCGACAGCACCGGACCGATCGCCGAAGTGTAATTTTCGAACAGGAACAAAAAAAGCCCGCTTCATGCGGGCTTTTTTATGAACA
The DNA here is from genome assembly GCA_964601805.1 of uncultured Enterobacteriaceae bacterium. GTDB lineage: Bacteria > Pseudomonadota > Gammaproteobacteria > Pseudomonadales > Pseudohongiellaceae > Eutrophocola. The sequence continues at coordinate 39,663 of CAZROW010000012.1, read as the reverse complement.
GGTTTTTAATATTTTCACTTACCTGACAGCCAGGCCCTGTTCTTCCAGTAACTCTGTAATCAGTGCCATGGAGTGGGATTTTTCCTCGGCCGGATGCGTGGCCAGGAAGACACCTTTCGCCCAGGTCAGGGGCGTGCGTCCCTCGTTGTCCTCAACATCCAGTTTGGCACCCTGTGCTACCAGGTACTCGATGATGTCATTGGAACCGCGATTGGCAGCACCATGCAGGGCGGTCAGTCCCATGGAGTTGGCCTGGTTAACATCCATGCCCAGTTCGAAGCACAGCTTCACGGCTTCCAGCAATTGCTCTTCACCTTCGGTAAAGGTCTGCGAGACAACCCAGTTGACACCGGCGGCAGCCATCAGCGGGCTGGTGCCCTGGTAGGTATTGATATGCGGGTCAGCACCGTATTCCAGCAGCAGCTTCATCACGGTGAGGTCACCGGCAAGGGAGGCGCTCAGGAAGGGAGTCTGGCCGGTAAAGTCGACCCATTCGAGGGAGCCTACCCCCAGGAAGTGATCCCGGAACGGGGGGGTTTCCTTGGTCCTGGCATTCACATTGGCCCCTTTGTCGAGCAGGTTACGGATCAGTGCGAGGACCGGCTCGCGATCAACATAGTTGGTAAAAGTTTCGCTGTCCACGTACAGGTTGCGCACATTGACTGCTTCCCAGAGTGGGGTGCGGCCGTACCAGTCGGCGACATTGATTTGTGATCCCCGCTCGATGAGCAGTTGTGCTGTTGCCATTTTGTTATTGGAGATGGCCATGAGCAGGGGATAGATGCCATTGGCATCTGCCTGGTTGATGTCGGCCCCGGCGTCCAGCAACAGCCGGGCAGCTTCAGCATGGTCACCCCGGGCGGCATAAAGCAGTGGGGTCATTTTTCCGGGAATGGGGTCACGGCGACCCCGGTCAGCGGGTGTTCCACCGCGAATGATGCCCAGGCCAAAACCATAGCCGCGTTGTGAATTGGGGCGCACCCAGCGCTCCTCGCCAACGACGGCAGTGGCAGCATTGGGATCGGCCCCTTGTTCCAACAGGTACTGGATAACCGTGTTATGTCCCTGACGGGCGGCAATCATCAGGGCTGTCTGGTCGAAATTCGTATCCCTGGCGCTGATGTTGGCACCGTGCTCTACCAGGGCTTGTACAGGGCCGATCTCACCGACAGCGGCGGCGGACAACAGGACAGGTTCGCCGGTATTGATAGCAGTATTGCTGTCGGCTCCTGCCTTGAGCAAGGATTCCACCATGGCTGTACTGCCATTGGCCACAGCAAGTGAAAGCGGGGTTTCCCCGTAGCGGCTGCTGATGTTGGGATCAGCGCCATGACTGAGCATGTCGTTGACGGCCTCAACCTCATCGTAGCGAACCAGCCAGTGCAGGGCGGGAGTGTCGTACTGGCCGATGGCATCGGGATCTACGCCGGCTTCAAGCAGGGAATTGATTTGAACAATATCGCGGTTCATGGCGGCATCCGCCAGTTTGCCCGGCGTGGCAGCATCACTGGAAGCGGCCCAGGCCAGCGGAGATGCCAGCAGGCAGAGCAGGCAGACCAGATGGTTTTTCATGTTTCCCCCTTGTCGCAGCATGTGCGTCATGAAATGACCGGATAAGGCAGGGATCCGGTCGGCCAGCTTTTGGGTGGGCTGGCAAACAATGTAATTAGTCTTATGAAAGAACTTATAACGCTCTCGGCGCTTTGCCGTCAAGGGAATACACGAGTATCAACGATTGGTCCACAATTGAAATATGTCCCCGGGGCTGAATCGGGGAAATCCCGTGGAATAAGGGGCTTCAGGGGTAATGGTGAATTGTCGGGTCTTCTCCTAACCTGCTATTATTCGCCACTCTTGAAAGGGGTAGTCCAGATGATTATGCATTTTAAGCCGACGGCTGTGACCTTGTCCGCGGTGATCACCATACTTGCCATTTCCGGTACAGCCATGGCCCAGAATTTCGAGCCGCTGAAGGTACCGTCCCCGCTGGGCGACATTGTCAGGGACCTTGATGTCGATGAACGTGGCCCCGATGGCAGCACCCCCCTGCAATGGGCTGTGTATGACCAGGATATTCCGCGTATCAGGGAACTGATTCGAGCCGGTGCCGATGTCAATGCCGCCAATAACTATGGTGCCACGCCCTTGCAACTGGCCGCGGAAGTGGCCCATGTGGACATCATGAAGATGCTCCTGGATGCCGGTGCCGATGTAGATTCGGCAAACCCGGAAGGACAAACCGCCCTGATGCTGGTGGCCAGAACCGGTAATCTTGAAGCTGCCAGGTTACTGGTCCGTCATGGCGCAACCATCGATGCCAGGGAACAATGGGGCCAGCAGACTGCCCTGATGTGGGCTTCTGCCCGCCGTCATCCCGCGGTGATGCAATTACTGATTCGTGAAGGTGCAGACATCAATGCCATTTCCGCGGTGCGTGATTACAACAGTCATGTCACGGCCGAAGGTCGCGCCAAAAGACTCGACACTGGCGGCCTGACACCCCTGATGTTCGCGGTGCGGGAAAATTGCAAAGCCTGCGTGGAATTACTGATTGATAGTGGCGTTGACCTGGACTTGCCGGACCCTGATGGCGTGTCTCCCTTGCTGCTCGCCATTCTCAATACCCACTGGGATATTGCCAGGCAACTGATCGAGGCCGGAGCAGATATCAATCAGTGGGACATGTTCGGGCAGGCACCACTGTTCGCCGCGGTCAGTAATCGCAGGGATGCCGGGCTGACTATTGACGGCATCATGAATGAAACTGACGGGATGACTGTGGTCAACATGTTGCTTGACGCGGGGGCCTATCCCGAGATGGAACTGTTTTACCGGCCGGCCAAAGCCAGGGGCGGGTCGCTCTCCCGGGGTACAACGCCACTTATCCAGGCCGCCAGCAATGGCGATGTTGAAGTCATCAAAAAGCTCCTGGCTAATGGTGCTGATGCAGGCAAACCCCAGGCCAACCTGGAGACGCCGGTATCTGCATTGGCAGGAGCCCGTGGCAACCAGGACGAACTGGTGGAAGGGTTAAGGATCCTGGCCGAGGCGGGTGCGGACCTGAACGTAATGGCCACACCGCATCATCTGCAACGGGCCCGTGGCGGGACTCCACTGCATTACGCTGTCAGGGCCGGTAACGACAAGGTGGTCGAAGCGCTGGTAGAACTTGGCGCGGATATTAATGGCAAGGACCTTGATGGGCTGACGGCACTGGATTACGCCGAAGCCAGGGGCTATATCGGGTTCCTCGGCCTGCGCCAGGAGCCTGATGAAGAAATGGCTGGTCTGCTCCGCAGTCTGGGTGCCGTCGATGAACTGGACACCACGCCGTACTGGCCAAATATTGGCCCCCCGTTTTTTTACCCTGGCAGTATTTTCCCGCTGGATCCTGACCAGGAAAAACATGCCCTGGTCCCAGGCTCAATAGATCATCAATAGTTGTTGACCATGAATAAAGCATTTACCCGCAGAAAGTTTCTCACGACCAGTTCATGTGCCCTGGGTGCCGCTGCCCTTGGGGAGTCTGTTTACCAGGACGCAGCCGCGCAACCGGCTGAAATCACACGAGTCGACCTGAACCATGCCTGGGTTTTCCAGGGTGGTGGTTGCAATGTCTTTGCCATACCCGGGATGACCGAGGATGGTGTGTTGATGGTTGATGGCGGTCTGGCTGATCATACCGGCGCCATCCTTGATGCGGTCTATGACACCTTTGGCCAGGAGCGTGTACACACCCTGGTCAATACTCACTGGCATCCTGAGCAGACCGGTGCCAATGAGCGTCTTGGTGCCGAAGGCACGGTTATCATCGCCCATGAAAAAACCAGAATGTTCCTGGAAAATGCCGTGATGTCTGCCCTTTACGAAGGGCGCTACGGCCCTCTCGCCGATGCCGGTCTGCCTGTCACAACACTGAGCGGTACAGGGACCTTCAAATTTGCCGGCCAGGAAATTATCTATGGCTACCTGCCTGCAGCACATTCGGAAAGTGACCTGTTTCTCTATTTCCCGATACTCGACATCCTGATTGCCGGTGGCCCGGTGACTACCGACCAATGGCCGATCCTGGATATACGCCATGGCGCCTGGACCGGTGGCCTGGTCTCCGCCTACGAGATGCTGGGGCAGATAGTCAGTGCAGATACTACGGTCATTCCAGCCCACGGCCCCATCATCAGTGGTACAGACTTGTTACGGATGCGCGCCATGTATACCAACTTCCACCTGGACCTGGCAGAACAGCTCAATCTGGGCATGGGCCCCAAGGATACGGTGAACATGGGATTACTGGATGATTACGTGGATCAGTACGGTGACCCGACGCAATTCATTGATTACGCCACCCGCAGCATGCAGCGTGCCTTCGTTCCGGATTGAAGCCAGCTGCCGGTAATTTGTCTTCCAGGCAAGCTTCGAGCCCATAAATCACTCCTGTTGTCCTGCAAGGAATGTGAGATTCATCACAGGTTCTGTATTTTCCGTGCCGGTAAAAAGTGATTCTGAGGCAGTTGTCACGACACTTGTCACCTGACTGCTCTACATTCCCTGCTCCCCAGCCACTTGATTATTAAGGAAAATACCGTATTCCAGGCAATTGAGCGGGTGTGCAGAGGTGCTATAGCAGTGAAAACGGGGGCAGGAAGCCAGAAATAATAGGAATTATTCCGTCTTGAAGGGTGTAATATAGGTGTAATAATACAATCTGTTAGAATTAGCCATCAACGTACTGTTATATATGAATTTTTTCATGCTCAAAAAAACTCTCGGAAGAGCCTGCCAAAAAGGCTTCACGCTTCTGGAGCTCATGATTGCCGTCGCTATCCTGGCAATCATTATTACCGTGGCGTTTCCCAGTTTTTCCGATATTGGAGATACCCAGCGCCTGGTGGGGGCTACGGAACAGATTTATGGACATATCCAGCAAACGCGTTCGGAGTCTGTAACTGGGAATACCCCGGCTTATATCAAGTTTGATGCCGATGGCACCAATTCCTGGGAATATGGATTCAGTACGACGGGAACTACCTGTGATCTCACCGTATCGTCCCCGTTGACGGCCAATGCCTGTGTCACGGTTGTCGACGATGGTGACGGCAATGTGGATCCAGGAGACGGCACCGTGGATACCGATGACCTGATATTGAACCACTTCGACAGTACTGAATGGAACGATGTCAAACTGAGTATTGCTTCCTTTTCAAGTGGTAATTCCCAGATAGAGTTTGATCCTGTGCGCGGAACTTCCACGGACGGAGAAATCAACCTGGAAAGCGGAAATGGCAAGCGGCTGAGGATAGAAGTGAGCCTGCTGGGCAGACCTACAATCTGTAATCCGTCACCCACGATCACCGTGTCCAACTACGCCGGGTGTTAACAAATTGTGATGAAGACGATGAAAAATAAAAAAATCCAGTCCGGATTCACCATAACTGAGCTGTTGATCACAATGGCACTAGGTCTGAGTATTGTAGGCTCCATACTCGTTGGCTATATGGCAACCTATACGAGCTCCATGGATACACTAGCTGCAAGCAAAATGAACCAGGATCTGAATGCCGTGATGAACCTCATGATCAATGAGTTTCGCAGGGCCGGTTATTCCGGTAATGCAGCAGCAGCTTCGAGCCCGACGGAAAATATGTTCAACCAGGCCGACGGCAATCCTGATGGTAATGCGGTAACAGCTCTGGAAGTCTATGACAGCATGGCAAGTAATACCCAAATGGTGCCAGCTGGCGATGGCACCTGGACCAATGGCGGTGGCGTTACTGAAGGCAGTTGCATTGTTTACGCCTACGACCGTGATGAAGACGGAGTCGTCGATGCAAATGAACTCGGCGGTTTTCGGTTGAACGCAGGCGTTGTTGAATTACGTACTGCTGGTGATGTGAACGATCCCGATACCTGTTCCACCAGCGCCAGCAATATCTGGCAGGCACTGACCGACAGCGACTTCATTACTGTGTCTGAGCTGACTTTCAACCTGGATAACTCGGAGTGCCTGAACACCCGGGAACCGGATGGCATTGATAACGACGGTGACGGTCTCATGTATGAAGGTTTACCACCTAATGATGATTTAGATGAGGCGGATTGCTATGACGTACCCATGCATGCAGCAGCCAGTGGCAACATCACCGTGGAAACCAGGCAGATCAGTATTACCCTGACTGGCAACCTGACCAGTGACATTTTTGTAGATATTTCCCTGAATCAGGATGTGCGTGTCCGCAATGATCTTGTGAGGATACGCTGATGAATTACTCCGGGAAACTCTTGAGTCCCTCAAAATTTCATGCAAAACAACGTGGTGCACTGACACTGGCGATCTCATTGGCTATTCTCATGCTCAGTACTCTGGTCACATTCAACGTGTCCAAGGCCATTCTCATGGAGCAGAGGATCACCAATAACGATACCCGCGCCAAGATGGCTTTCGAGGCCGCCGAAGCTGGAGTGATCGCGGCGCTGGATTACATCGAGAATGACCCGGATCGTGACCTGTTGGTTAATACCTACAACGGCGGTGCGACTGCTTGCGGGCTGCCAGTGGGGAGCACCATGGACTGTATTTTTGACACGGATGCTGACGGCCAGGGTGATACCAATTTCAAGACTGTGGGCTCTGCCAACGTCACCGTTACCCTGACGGATCTTTCGGGGAACCTGACCAATATCCAGATTGTGGCGACTGGTACTAGTGATGACGGCATGGCGGTCAGGCAGATCACCCAGACCATCCAGACCATCAACCCCCTGCCCAATGTGCCGGACAACCCGGTGATCACTCGCGGCAGCATGATTATCGGTGGTTCGGCCACGGTGCATAACCCGGAAGGGCACAGTACCATCTGGACTGGCGACGAAATTGACATGGGCTCGAACAACAGTACGGCCACCGAAGTTCCTGACATCGGTGCAGCAGAGTACCCGGTGTGCATGGATACACCACCAAATTTCTGTACTTCCCTGATCCAGGCCTCGGACAATGCGGTTAAAGGATTGGATGTCATCGAAAACGACACGAGCCTCAGTGCATTGTCTGATGTCGAATTCTTCGAAAACTTTTTTGGTATCAATCCTACGACCTACAGGTCGTCGCTGGTGACCCTTGATACAGTGCCGGGTTCTGCCAATACTGACATCGACCTTGCCCAGCATGAAGTGATCTGGATCGAAGGAGATCATACATTTTCGGGTGTCACCGTGGGTTGCTCGATAGCAGTAACAGGTTCCAACGTTTGCCCATTGGCTAACCGGAAACCCAGTATTGTCATTGTCAACGGCGATGCCGACTTTTCGGGTGGCCCACATTTTTACGGCATCCTGTTTATTATGGGAGATGTCAATATTTCCGGTAATACCACTATCCATGGTGCTATGGTCATAGCCGGTAATACTGAGAGCAGCACGGGTGGTAGTTTTGATGTCACGTATAACTCAACCATCCTGGGAGGAACCTCGCTGGCGGGTGCGACTACCGGCAGCGCCGGCACGTGGAAGGATTTTTAAATCCGGGAGCAACACATGAAAATCTTCAGGCGCAAAAATTCTGGATTTGGTTTGATCGAGATCCTGGTAACTCTGGGCGTGCTCTCCGTGGGTATCCTGGGTGTGACCACACTGCATGGCGTTATCGCCAGGCAGAGTAATGACAACAAGGCGCGATCGGAAGCCCTCAATATCGCCCAGTCACGCATAGAAGATATGCGTAACTATACCAATGCAGCAGGTTCTGTCACCGGTTTCAACGACTTGTACGATGATACAGTCGGGTTTGAAAATGCCACTGCTATCGAGGGCATCAGCACCGATTTTACGCGCTCAGAAAGTATCACCACCACAGGGACCATGAAAGACGTTGTTGTCCAGGTCGCATGGCAGGACGTTTCCTCGGTAACTCAAACTGTCAGTCTTAGCACGGAGTTTTCCTTTGTTTCACCCCGCAAGGTGGGTGACTCGGCACTGGAGTCCTCCGTAGAAAAGGTGGACTCCCCGACCGGGCGTGCCAGGCTCGGTGACGGTACGGTTACCGATGAGCAACTGGCAGATGAAAACACAGTGGATAACAATGACGGCACCAAAGAGCTTATTGACGGGACGGACAGGTTGCTTGCTGTTGGCAACGACGTCGTACTCACACTGGTCGAGGCTTGTCAGACAGAAGGTGGCACGTGCGCTGATTTCGTCAGGATCAATGGTAAAGTCTATGTTGACAGGGACGCATTGGGCGGCCTGCCCATGGGCAATATCAACGTTATTGCATCGGACGCCGCATTTTGTGCCCGCAGTTATGTGCCCAGTGGCATGACCGAAGATGAACGTATTTCTGTCAGCAATAACGATGTCACCACCGTCAAAACATCAGCGGCAACGGCTGGTGAATACGAGTACTTCGATTACACCTGCTACCTGGGTGGTGGCTGGCATGGGAATGTCGGCTTACTGATTTCCGGCAATGTTAACTGGGACGGCTGTGTTGGTGATCCGACCACCGCCAATGCCTGGGCGCAACCGATTCGTGCTTCGCGCCGTGTGTACCGTGGCATGCTGTACAAGATTGATGAAAATGAGCCTGATGGAAAAGAGAAGGTGGATGGCGAAGCCCTGGTTCAGTATTACACCCAGGGCATAGGAGATAGTGTTGTGCTGCCGCCAGTTTCAGCGGATACAGCCACTGTAACCGCGACCCATGATTTTGTAATCACTGGTGGATTTACCACGTCACAACTTGAAAACTCCAATCCGTGCCTGAACCTGGGACCGATGACCCGCACCGATTCCAATGTCAACGGTACTCCTGGAGACTTGTTCGAGGGTATTCCCGATGACTTTTACTGTCTCAATGACGGCTATACAGAAGATCCTGACGGGTTGTCGACCCTGGATGTGATTCCGCCAGGATTTGGTGTGGAAGTTGACGACTCCTATGGCAACACTTGCCCCTACAATCCTGCTGACCCGCCGGCAACTTTGCACCATGTAACCGGTCAGGTCACCATTTCTGCGCCGGTTACCGGTGATAATAACGTTCTCGCTGCTGGCCTTGGTGCATTTACCTCGGATGGTCCGGGTACTTGTGTCATGGGTTCTGTTTCCACACCTGACTCCAATACCTACACCAGGGATTACGATTGCATCGTCTATGACTGGAGCACCACGATCAATGATGTTGAGGTTCTGAACGGGTGGACTGGCTATATCGAGGTGGACTACGACCGATCAAGTATGAGTTGTGACCCGAACCGTATCAGTTTCGTAGATCAGACTACCGATAGTGCAAATAATGATTTCAACAATTGCTCGCCGGGAGCCTTTATCTATTTCACCGGTACAGTCATTGATGCACCCAACAACAGGGAGTTGCAGTCGGTTGCCATTAGTGATCTGGATGGTACTTGTGACCTGGCGGTCGATGGTCTGAGTTTTACCTGCCTTACGGCTGAATTTCCTGATGGTGTGGATGCCTGGACAGGAACCCTTACTTTTACTACTGATGCAAACATCGTCTGCACAGGAACGGGTGTGGGTGCCAACCCCGGTGTCATTGCTTACACACTTGAGCCGTCCGGATCTGTTAGCCTGAATGTACAGCTTTCCAACAATACCGGTGCCTGCCTCTGAGGACTGCGATACTTTGATCCTGTGCGGGTTATGATATGCTACTGTCGGCTTGGAAATTGAAGTTTATCAGGCAGACAAGTAATTCAACCAGCACAGGTATCCAAGGGAGGTTCTGAGTGAAGAACAAGGGTTTCACCCTCATTGAATTAATGATTGCCATCGCCATCATAGGAATACTTGTGATGGTGGCCTATCCCTCCTACCAGGACAGCATGCGCAAATCACGCCGCGCCGATGGTATCGCCGCTGCTCTGCAGGTACAGGTGGCCCAGGAACGCTTTCGTGGTAATTGCCGGTACTATGCCAAGAATATAGGCGCCAATGATGCCTGTGACAATGCCGGGCCACAGGCCAGCACAGTTGCCACTGTGTCAACCAGCAACGAAGGCTACTATACGCTGAGCATTGAAGGCACCCCATCCGGCAATTCCTATATCATCATGATTGATCCGACTGGTTCCCAGGCAGCGGATACGGCCTGCGATCCCATGCGTCTTACCTTCAATAACGTCAACCCCAACGGGCTGAAGTCACCGGCGGATTGTTGGTAAGAATGACAGGTCGATAAAGCGATAAAGCGATAAAGCGATAAAGCGATAAAGCGATAAAGCGATAAAGACAGGGATTCCTGATTACAATAATACCAGTAAGCAAATAACATATGCCTCAATCGTGGCAATGAAAGCCATGCCTTACCAGTCCGCCTTTTATCCTTTTATCCCTTTATCGATATTCATTTACATTCCACCGCCTTCCCCTGGCTATTCTCAATAATTCCATCCCCATCTTCGTCCCTGGCATAACGGGTTCTATCGGTCATGCTGACAATGACCTGGCGGGCGAAGGTGGGATCCTTGTTTTCAGGGCACCATGTAAAGTTGCCGTTCTGGTAATTGGTTAATCCAAACGGCGTCAGTTGCAGATACTGTTTGTTGCCAAAGGAGCTGAACCTGAGGCTTCCTGTCAATGTGGTTGCTGGCAGCCTGTATAGCAGGCGGTCGTCTTCATTGAGAACATGGTCTGCATTACGGTCGGTAAATATGATACTGCCTTCATGCCATTTTCCCTGGCAATGCTTGCCATCATCACTGCGGCAAAATGTCACCATCCTGCTTTCATTGACTGCGGCCTGACGTGCCATCGAGATTGCAGTCACAATTCCGGTCATTAGCTCGTCAGCCTTATTTTCCTTGCTTGCAGTGGCAAAGCTGCCCAGGTTGAGTTGGGATGCCAGGATGATGCTGATCGTCATAACAAGCAAGAACTCAGTCAGGGAAAATCCTTTTTCCCTTTGCTGCATAGACACCTCCTTGTGTCATGCAGTTAAGGTGAGAAATGCTGTTTTGTAAAGCCGGGTTTCGCCCGGGTGGAAATACCTGTTGAACAGGTTTGGTGTCAGATAAAAACAACACACCGTATTTACTGGTCTTACCGTTATTGATTATGAATAGTTTGTGAATTCGAAAATTAGCTGTTTACTACCAAATTCAACTGGCTATACTCGGCCAGTTACGTTTTTGCGAAGTACGCTGTGTAAATGATTTCTAGCCATAAAAACAACAAGCATACCCGGTTCCGAATCCAGCCTATTTTTTGTTGCCTGTTAATGCTGTCATCAACTGTTGCCAGTTTTTCCAGCAATGCTCAGGATGCGACGGCGATTTCAGGGGCTTCACGAAAAAGCGTTGAAATTACCAGGACAGATCTGGCGCCGGAAGTAGATGGTGTGCTGGATGATGAAATCTGGAGAACGGCAACTGTCATCAGTGACATGCACCAGTTCCAGCCCGTCGATCATGGCGAACCCAGTGAGCGCAGCGAATTCTACCTGGCTTACAGCGAGCGTTTTTTCTATATCGGCGCACGCCTGTATGACAGCGACCCCTCAGCCATCAGTGCCCGCCAACTCGTGCAGGGCCAGAACATGCAGTTCGATGACGCCTTTGAATTCATCCTGGATACTTTCAACAACGGCCGCACCGGCTACCAGTTCCAGGTCAATCCCAACGGCATCCGGCGTGAAGGCGTCTATGACCAGCCGCAAAGCCTGAACAGGGACTGGACCGGTATCTGGCTGGTGGAAAGCCAGATTGATGAACAGGGCTGGACGGCGGAAGTCGCCATTCCCTTCAATACCCTGAACTTTGATCCTGATACAGAAGCCTGGGGATTCACCATCGCCAGGACCATTGCCCGCAAGCAGGAAGAAATTGCCTGGTCGTCTTTCAACCGCAACATCAACCCGACCACGACCGGACTGATTACCGGTATTCGTGACATCCGTCAGGGCATCGGCCTGGACATCATTCCGTCTATCGCGATGGCGACGAGTGAAAACCATGTACTCGGTACCACTGATGATCGTTTCGATCCCTCACTGAATATGTTCTACAAGATCACGCCCAACCTCACCGGGGCCGTGACTTTCAATACCGACTTTTCCGCCACCGAAGTCGATAACCGCCAGGTCAACCTGAGTAGGTTTTCGCTGTTTTTCCCGGAGAAGCGTGATTTCTTCCTTCAGGACGTGGACATTTTCAGTTTCGGCGGCATGGGCGGCGGATTCGGCAACTTCAATACGCCAAACGGGATTCCTTTCTACTCCCGGCGTATTGGCTTGAACAGTCGCACCGGTCAACCTGTGGATATCGATGCGGGCGCAAAAATGACCGGTCGTGTCGGCCAGTGGAACGTGGGCGCGCTGGCGGTCCAGCAAGGTGACAGTGCGGGTCTGGACGGTCAATCGGTTTTCGTCGGCCGGGCAGCGGTCAATGTACTGTCCGAATCCAGTGTCGGCGGTATTTTCACCCATGGGGACCCCAACAGTGAAACGGGCAATGCCCTGGCAGGCATGGATTTTCGCTACCAGAATACCCGGTTTTCCGATCGTTACACCCTGCGTGGCAATGCCTGGTACCAGCAAACAGACACCGACAATCTGATCGGGGACGACAAGGCTTACGGGGTGGATGTAAACATGGACACGCAGGGGGACGGTTTTGGCGGTTCTGCCGGCTACACCTATGTGGGCGAGGATTTTAATCCCACTCTTGGTTTCGCGAACCTGCGCGGCGCTGAAAGCTACAGCCTGATGGGGCGCTTCAGGCGTTTTTTTCGTGACAGTCCGACATGGCGAACCTTCAATATGTTTGGCCGTTTCGACCAGGATCGTGACCTGGAGACGGGCAAGCTGATCAGTGAGACCCTGTTTACACGTTTTATCAACCTCAATACCCACCGTGGTGACCAGATTGGCATTGGTATCTCCAGGTCCCGTGAGGGCCTGTTCCGGGATTTTGAAATCAGCCCCGGGGTGATCATTCCGGCAGGCAAATACAGTTTCATGAACCTGAATGCCCAGATCGAATTTTCCAACCAGCGCAATTTCGCGCCCAGTATCTCCCTGAACAAGGGCGAGTACTATGATGGTGACCGCACCCAGTACAACCTGGGTCTGCAATGGCGTCCTGACGAGCATTTCTTCCTGAATTTGAGTTATAACTACCAGGATATCGAGCTGCCAGAAGGTGATTTCCAGGTCAGGCTGATCAGTGCCAATGCCAACTATGCCTTCAACTCCAAGTGGTCGTGGGTCAACCTGGTCCAGTACGACAATTTTTCCGACAGCCTGGGTATCAACAGCCGCCTGCGCTGGAATCCCCAGGCAGGGGAAGACCTGTTTGTGGTGGTGAATTACAACTTTGATTCTGAAGGCACTATTTCCAGGTTGAGCCGCGAAAAATCGGAAATTGCCCTGAAATACACCAAGACATTCCGTTTTTAGGCGAACTTTTCTATTATCATTTTCAGCTTCAGGTTTTCGGGCGCAAGGACCCGGATGACACACTTCAATATATGCTGAAAATTCACGCCAAAACCGATGTCGGGCTCGTCAGGGATAACAACGAAGACTATTTTTATATCGATGAAAGCAATCGGCTGGTCATCATGGCCGACGGCGCCGGTGGCCATGATCATGGCGAAGTAGCGAGCCGGCTGGCAGTGGAAAGCTGCTATCAATACCTGACCCGGGAAGACTACCTGCAGGATACCCCTGACATTCGCCAGACCCTGATGGAAAGCATTACCTTTGCCAACAAGCAGGTGATTGCCTACAAGGACAAACACATGCAGGGAAGCAATATGGGTACTACCCTGGTGTGTGCCCATATCGGTGACGATGAGGTCAGTTACGCCTGGATGGGGGATTCGCGTATTTACCTGGTCTCGCCCGGGTCTTCGGCCATACGGCAGCTCAATACAGACCATACCCTGTACCAGGAAATGCTGGATCGCGGCGAGGTCGGACGCAGCTTCAACAAGCATATTCTCAGTCGTATGCTCGGGAATAATCCCTATACGAGCCCCGATGGCGACAAGGACCCCTTGCAACAGGATGACATCCTGTTGATCTGTACTGACGGGTTCAGCGATATGGTCACGGATGAAAAAATGGTCACTGTATTATCCGAGCAGGACCTGGATCTTGAGAGGGCCATAGACAAACTGATCGAGTTGGCCAAGGGGCAGGGTGGCCGGGACAATATTACCGTTGCATTGGGACAGGCGGGCTGAAGGCCGCTTATTCCAGGCGACGCGTTTCCTGTAGCAGACGTAAGTACTCACTCATGCTCTGTATCCGTTGATCCGGACTTTTCTGCAAACACTGCATGGTGGAGGATTCGAGCAATTCAGGAATGACGTACCTGGCCAGGTTTGAGGGGGGCTCCGGTTCGCCTTCCAGTACGCTTTTCACCAGCTGGTCCATGGTTTCGCCCTGGACTGGGGGATCTCCGACAAGAATTTCGTAAACCACGGCAGCCAGGCTGTAGATGTCAGTGCGAGCATCGATATCCGGGTCCTTGCCGATCTGCTCCGGTGACATATAGGAAATGGTGCCCTGGAGCTTGTCTTTGCCGGTAATGGTAATGTCATCAGTGAGCGGGTCTACGCCATCGCCCAGCTGCTCCTTCCCGCCCTTGGTATCCCAGACCTTGGCAAGCCCCCAGTCCATCAGTATGACCTCGCCAAAGGGGCCAACCAGGATATTGTCAGGCTTGATGTCCCGGTGAAGGACGCCATGGGAATGGGCGTATTCCAGTGCGTGCCCGACATCGATAATGACATCAATGAGCTGGGTAAGGTCATAGCGTTCCCGGTAGTCCAGGATTTCACGCAGAGTGTAGCCATGCACCAGTTTCATGGTGAAATAACAGTGCCCCTTCTTGTCCCTGCCCAGTTCATAGGTAGGAATGGTATTGGGATGCTGAAGCATGGCGGAGACACGGGCTTCACGCAGCAGTCTTTGCTGCTCGATGGGATCGTCGGCAAATTCGGGTTTGAGGGTCTTGTAGCAAACGAATCGGCCCAGGTTCATGTCCTTGCAGGACTGGATGATGGACTTGCCGCCTTTGGCTATCGTGCTGAAATAGGCGTACCGGAAGTTCGGGTCGAGTTTCTCCGGCAAGGGACGGTCGGTGTCTTCCTTGTAGACCTGGGCATATTCCTTGGCAGGAAGTTCGGGAAACTGGGGCATCTGGCTGGATTTGACTGCTTCTGCTTGTTGAAAGCCTATTTTGACAGAACCTGCAGGGCGTGTCTCGTTTCTGTGTGTGCACCAATTTGAATCACAAATGTTCATTTATGGTGCGCGTTTGACTACATTATAGTGCAGTTTGGCAGAGAGCAGGGAGTCGACCGAACCCCACCCTGGGTTGGCGGAAATTGTTCAAATGCCAGTAATTATGGGCTTTTTCTCGTACTTTTTGCTTTTTTAGCCAGTATTGCTGAGGTACACTTGAGCACTTTTCCGCACCGTTATGTGACATCCGGAACCGGGTATACAAATTGCATAATGGAGGGCTCAACCTATAAAAATCTTTATAACAAGAAGTCATCAGTCATAAAGACATTCATTACGACAAAACGACATAGCTAGGAGTATAGAACATCATGAAATCCAAGTTGGAATATATCTGGCTCGACGGTTACAAGCCGACTCAGAGCCTGCGCAGCAAGACACAGGTGCGCGAGAATTTTGGTGGAACTCTGGAAGAATGCCCGATGTGGTCATTTGACGGCAGTTCGACCGAACAGGCTGACGGCAGCGCCTCAGACTGCCTGCTGAAACCTGTAGCGATTTATCCGGATCCGGATCGCAACAATGCTTTCCTGGTTATGTGTGAAGTACTGAACTCCGACGGTACTCCCCATGCTTCCAATAGCCGCGCACTTATTGACGATGATGATGATGATTTCTGGTTTGGTTTTGAGCAGGAATACTTCCTGTGGGATCCCGACACCAACCTGCCTCCCGGTTTTCCACATGCCGGTTATCCTCGTCCACAGGGTCCGTACTACTGCTCTGTAGGTGCAAGAAACTCTTACGGGCGTACCATCATTGAGGAGCATCTGGACCTTTGCCTGGCTGCCGGTATCAATGTTGAAGGTATCAATGCAGAAGTAGCTGCAGGCCAGTGGGAGTTCCAGGTCTTCGCCAAGGGTGCTGCCAAAGCCGGTGATGAAACCTGGGTAGCTCGCTACATCCTGGAAAGAACTGCTGAAAAATACGGCATGGCCATTGAATGGCATCCGAAGCCCCTGGGCGATACTGACTGGAACGGTTCCGGCATGCATGCCAACTTCTCCAACGGCGTCATGCGTGAAAAGGGCGAGCAGGAAATCTTCACCAAGATCTGTGAAGAGTTTGGTAAGAATATCGAACGTCACATCAGCGTTTACGGTGCCGAGAATGATCAGCGCCTGACTGGCAAGCACGAAACACAGTCTATCGACCAGTTCAGCTACGGTGTATCTGACCGTGGCGCGTCCATCCGTATTCCGGTTGGTACTGTGGAAGATGGCTGGAAAGGCCGCCTGGAAGACCGTCGTCCGGCTTCCAACGCCTGTCCTTATGCTGTAGCAGCAGCTATCGTCAAGACTACCAAGGAATCTGGTGTATAAGTTCTTGATATAACAGCTTCTGTAAGCCGAAAAGGCCCTGGCGGGAATTTCCCATCAGGGCCTTTTTTTGTGTCTGTAGAAATGTGACGATGTAAAAGCTGTATTACGCTGTTAGTTTGAAGTGGTATTTACCGGCACTTGCAATTTGTGATCTTATATTAAGACTTGTGTCCTTCCACATGAGGGGAGAGTAATGATGAAAAAAGTGTTTACGATTGCAGGCCTGGTACTGGCAGCGCAGGCCTCCGTTGCCCAGCCGCCCGGGTTCCAGGTGCCCCAATTACCCGAAGGGGAAGGCAAACAACTGGTAGAGCTGGCCTGTTACAGTTGCCACAGTTCTTTCAATATCGTCAATTCAGCGGGTTATGACACACCGGAAGAGTGGAAGCATGTTTTTTCCAGCATGGTGAATCTTTCCGATGCCCAGGCCAACACCATTGCCACTTACCTGGCAGACAGCTTTCCGGCTGACGAGAGCAGAAGGCCCACGCTGATACCTGGTGATACCGAGATAAGCTTCAGGGAATGGGTAGTACCCACCCTGGGACAGCGTTCACGGGATCCCGTGGAAGCACCTGATGGCTCAATCTGGTGGACAGGGATGTGGGCGAGCCTGGTCGGACGCCTTGATCCAGAAACCGGCGACATGCAGGAATACAAGCTGCCACTGGCAGCCAGGCCACACAGTATCGTGCCGGATGAAGAGGGCAATATCTGGTATACGGGCAACAGCAACGCCACCATCGGCATGCTGGACCCCGAGACAGGCCTGATTACCCAATATGAAACACAGGCCAGGGATCCCCATTCAGCCACCTTTCACCCCAACGGTAACCTGTACTTCACCGCACAGGGGGCGGGCATGCTGGGACGCCTGGATCCTGAAACCGGGGAGCTCACTGAGGTTGATTCGGAACCCAGACCCTATGGCATCCAGGTGGCTGCCAATGGCACGGTCTGGGTAGCCTTCAATGGCACCAATAAAATAGGCGCCATGGATCCGGAGACCATGAATGTCAGGTATTACGATATTCCCAATGAAGCGTCGCGGGTCAGGCGATTGGGACTCGACAGCAACGGGACAGTCTGGTTTGTGAATTCCACCCAGGGAAAGATTGGACGGCTGGATCCGTCTTCAGGCGCCATCGAGCAATGGGACTCACCCAGTGGTTCCTCGTCCCATCCCTATGCACTGGCCGTGATCGATGACAAGATCTGGTACAACGAATCCGGTATGCGTCCTGATGCCCTGGTGCGCTTTGATCCTGAGACAGAGTCTTTTCAGAGCTGGGCGATTCCGAGCGGAGTCGGCATCGTTCGTAATATGTGGGTCACCCAGGATGGAAACCTGTTGATTCACCAGAGCAGTTCCAACCGGGTAGGGCTGGTTGAAATAGAGTAGTTGTAACCAATGGAAAAACTCCGGCAATTGCCGGAGTTTTTTATGTTTGCTGTATGTAAGTAAACCTTTTATTGTTGCGGTGAATACTGGTCAATCAGCTGCTGGAAATCGCTGGCGTAATCTATATTGGGATCAATCTCCAGGGCTCTTTGCATGTAGGGAACGGCTGCCGTTATGTTGCCCGTATTGATATAGAAAATTGCATGGTTGGCCACAACTGGAGCAAACTCGCCATGGTATTGGATGAATTTCTCGTAATAATACTCGGTCATACCGAAGTCTTGCAGATTGATCGATAAGCTGTGCAGCATGTTGTAGGTATTCTGGTTCTGGCTTAAGTATTCTTCCGGTTCTGTTTTCAGGAATTCATACAACTCTGACAATCCTTCAACATCTCCCCGTCGTTGTAACAACTGCATTTTCATGAATTCGCCCAGGTAATAGTCCGGGCGCTGGTTTTCTATGGTGCGTTCAATCCAGATTTCCGCCTGCTCCAGATTACCAAGACTCAAATAAGTTTGTGCAGCAAGAGCTGAACTTGCCGTTGCATTAGGCCAGTATTCAATTATTGGTTTGATCACATTTAATATAAGAATCTCCTGTCCCCGTCCCAGTCCCTTCAGGGCTTCAGACACACTACGGCTGCCAGTAATATAGGCCTGGTTGAATACAGGATTAACAGGTTTCCATTCCCCTGCACGCCTGCCGGAAATCACCTGGTTAAGCATATGAATATCACGCATCCATAGGAGATCATTGACCGAAATCAGTGCAAACAGGATGGCGGTTGCGGTGAGTGCAGCTTTGTTAAACCAGGCTTTGAGAGACAGGGTGATTGTATTCTGTTCAATCATTTCAGCTCCCCTGACAACAAGAGCCAGGTAGAATGGCATGATGACGAGGGGGACGGGCAACTGGTAGGGAAAGCTGAGTTGGGCGTTCAGCATGCTGCCTGTGACGGCAATGGTCAGCAATGCGTAAAGAATGCGCTTTTGCCCTTCACTACGAAGGATCAGTTTGTACAGAGTAATGCACATGGTCACGATGACACCGAGTAGCAACAATATTCCCAATGCCCCGAGCTCAACAATCAGCTCCAGTACATCGTTATGTGCCCTTTGTACGCCGATCACACGAAACGATTGGTGATCACTCAGGTTAACGTTATGGAAAAAGCTGCCAAGGCCTGTGCCGATTATCGGATTGTCCTTGATCATATCGATCGTGGTACCCCAGATCAGATAGCGTTCGCCTCCAATTTGTTGAGCTGTTGAAGAGACGGCTGTGGAAACCGAAGCGAGTTCGTAAATTGCAATTTCCCAGAAAGGCTCAAAACCATTCTGGTTGAAATTGACCAGCACCAGGAATAAAGCTATTGCAACTGCTCCTGCTTTTGTTTTTTCCCGGTTCCAGTGCAGCCATTGTTTTCGTTTGGTATCCAAAAGGATAAAAAGCAGAATCAGGCCTGTTTCCAGGCCCATGGCTATCCAGACCGCCCTGGTCCGGGTAAAGAACAGGTAGGTAAACAAAATGGACATGGCAATGGCGTAGTACCAGGCCTGCCTGGTGGTGATATTACTTTTGAACAGGAAGTACAGGGGCAGGGCACCGGTAAGCACCATAATCTGGCCGGCCATGTTGCCGTTGCCAAAGGTGGAGGAAGGAAATGCCGTTTGGGGAACCACATCCAGCCCGAACAGGTACTGGCCTATTCCGATCAGGGCAACGCCGAGGCCGCCCGAAATGACTAGGTTGACGACAGTATCCAGGTTTTTCTCGTTCTGGGTGATATGCAAGCCAAGTACAAACATGATCATGCCGGCATACCATTTGTTCCATTTATAGACCCAGAAATCCGGGTTGGCTGCCCATAGCAGTGATAAAGTGCCGGCAAGAAACAACAGGCCAAGCGCAATGCGTACCGGTGAAAACGTCAGGGTAGAGTTTTTCTTTTTCCTGTGTAGCCAGAACCAGAGCAGGAAGAGTCCCGAAAGATAGATTTGTGAGGCGTAGGACTTCAGTTCCATTGGTGTGGCCACCGGTGGATAGGTCCAGGCCCCTACCAGGCAGATCACGGGAATAATAATGGCTACCCAGAAAGCAGGGATTTCAAGGGTCTTTTCCTTGATGACTGATTCAGGTGCTGGTTGCTGTACAGCCTTTGCCTGGGAAGGCTGTTTGTTGACCTTCTTGTTTCTGCTTTTCTTGCCCATGAATAAGGCGGTTCCTGACGGGTGAAGTTGATCTGACCTGTTGACCAGGACCATGGAATGCTGGGCATTATACAGAGTAGAAATGCGCTACGCATGCCTGTTTTTGCTTCCAATTGTGGACAATACAGGTAAAGACTTTTATCCTCTCGGGGCTATTTAAATCAATTTCAGGGCCCAGTGGTTTTCAGGGGGATTGCCGGGCTTTGCAGGGGAAGAAAAATGAAGTACATCTTTAAGCAGGGTGGCGTAATCCTGTTGGCCAGTATTCTTGGTTGCTCTATAGCATGGGGACAAACGGCGGATGAGCGCCGTGAAAAGCTCAGCCGTTCCATTCCTCAGCATCCAGACCAGCTCGGTGCCCTGGCACCGGAAAATCTGGCAATGGATAGGCCGGAAGCGCCTTTCGACCTGACGGGCACCTGGTTCGTGGACCTCAGCGAGGCCTTTTCCGATTTTATGTTTGGCCCTCCTTACCCGGAGTTTATTGGCCAGGCGAAGCTCGATTTTGAGGAAGGTCAGCGTGCCAGGGCAGAAGGCAGGCCCTACCGGGATGCCATCGGGCAATGTTTTCCAGCAGGGATTCCCATGATCATGACCCGGGTCTGGCCCATCGCCATGGTCCAGTTGCCGACGGTCATCTACATGGTGTCCAACTTTAACAACAGCTTTCGCCAGATTTTCCTGGATGGCAGGGATTATTCGGATCCCAACCTCGTCATTTATTCCTACAACGGCGAATCCATTGGTCACTGGGAAGGTGACGAACTAGTGGTCAATACCCGTTATATAGAAACCTACAACCACTATATTGATACCGGCATTCCTATTTCAGAGGAATTCCGGGTCCAGGAAAGAATGAAACTTCTGGAAGATGGTGAAATTCTGCAAATTGAGTACATCATGACTGACCCCAATAACTGGGTCGGTGAGTGGCGCAGTACCAAGCAGTGGTTGAGGGTGGATTACACGGATATCGGCGAAGTCGAATGCCTGCCGGATCTTAACGACAACTTGCCAAGTACACAGGCCGGGCAGGATGGACTGACACGTTAACTCGAATTTCCTAACATATTTAAATCAGGACACTAACAATGAAATCAGTACAGTTTCTTAAAAAGGTAACAGGCCTTTGTGCTTTATCAGCTACCTTACTGGCAATTCCGGCTTCCGGACATCATTCTACTGCCGCTTTTGATAGCGACAGTGTGGTAAAAATTGAAGGGGAAATCACCCAGGTACGCTGGATTAACCCCCATGCGTCATTCAAGCTTGAAGGGACTGCAGACAGTGGTCCGGATGGCCTCTGGACTATCGAAATGACAGCGCCAAATATTCTTATCAATCAGGGTTGGAAGCGCAATTCGCTGACTGTTGGAGACAAGGTAACCGTTTTTGCCAATCCACTGCGCAATGCTATTACATTGAACGATGGTAGCCAGGGTGGATTGTATATCGGGGTAATCCTCAGTGATGGCTCCACACTGGGCCGGACTGATGGTAAAGGCCAGGGTAGTGACCGCTGACCAACAAGCGATAGTTAGAACCAATAGTTAAAACAAGGAAAAAGCCGGTGCAGCAAGCACCGGCTTTTTTTTACCTGTAACTGAAGTTTGATGTGAAATTGCAGGCAAAAAAAAGCGCCACAGTTGTGGCGCTTTTTTCAGGACTTGTGAGACTAGTTCTGGCTGACGAACTCGGGATAGGCTTCCATACCACATTCCGCCAGGTCGACACCTTCGTACTCTTCCTCTTCGGAGACACGCAGTCCAACGATTGCCTTGACAATAAACCAGGCGATCAGGCTGGTGACAAAGACCCAGACAAAGATGGTCAGCAGGCCAACAAGCTGGCCACCTACTGAGGCACCGCCTGTGACGCAGACTACCATGACACCGAAGATACCTACTGTACCGTGAACGGACAGGGCACCTACAGGATCGTCAATCTTGATCTTGTCGAAGAACAGGATGCTGAATACCACGATGATGCCGCCAATCAGGCCTACGATGGTGGACATCAGCGGACCCGGAGATGCAGGGTCAGCAGTGATGGCAACCAGGCCAGCCAGGGCACCGTTGAGCACCATGGACAGGTCAGCTTTGCCGAACAGGATGCGGGCAACGATCAGGGCACCAATCAGGCCGCCAGCAGCAGCTGCGTTGGTGTTAAGGAATACGTTGGCCACTTCGTTGGCAACACCGATACCACCCAGTTTCAGGGTAGAACCACCGTTGAACCCGAACCAGCCCATCCACAGGATGAAAGTACCCAGTGTGGCCAGCGGCAGGTTGGCACCCGGAATCGGATGAATGGAACCATCGGCACCATATTTGCCTTTACGTGCACCAAGCAGCAGAACACCGGCCAG
This sequence comes from uncultured Enterobacteriaceae bacterium, assembly GCA_964601805.1. Taxonomy (GTDB): domain Bacteria; phylum Pseudomonadota; class Gammaproteobacteria; order Pseudomonadales; family Pseudohongiellaceae; genus Eutrophocola. The sequence goes on along the minus strand of CAZROW010000012.1, from coordinate 17,090 downwards.
GGCTGCAGCAGCGCCTGCCAGATGTACGATGCCGGAGCCGGCGTAGTCAGCGTAATCCAGTGAATAGATACCGAATACAGAGTTACCATTCCAGGTCCAGCTGCCTTCCATCGGGTAGATGAAACCAGTCATGATGACGGCGAAGAGCAGGAACGCCCACAGTTTCATGCGCTCTGCGACGGCACCTGAAACAATAGACATTGCCGTGGCAACGAATACTACCTGGAAGAAGAAGTCTGAAGCGCCAGAGTACTCACCCATGTCAGCAAATCCGGCTTCGTTGGAAGCTTCAAGGATTGCAGCGACGGCAGCATCATCCATCTGTGCAACAGTTGTCACTCCGCTGAGGAAATAACCGCCGTCGTACATGATTTCATAGCCGCATACCAGGTACATGGTACAGGCAATGGCGAAAAGACAGACATTCTTGGTCAGAATTTCTGTTGTGTTTTTGGCGCGTACAAGACCCGCTTCAAGCATTGCGAAGCCGGCGGCCATCCACATGACCAGGGCACCCGATACCAGAAAGTAGAAGGTGTCCATTGCATATTGCAGTTCAAAAATTTCATTTTGCATACTAAGCCCTCCTGAAAGCTTCGTATATATCTTCTAATTTAGATGGCGTCGTCGCCGGTTTCACCGGTACGGATACGGATAGCTTCTTCGATAGTAGAAACAAAAATCTTTCCATCACCGATTTTGCCAGTGTTGGCAGCCTTCGAAATTGTTTCGATAGTCTGTTCAAGAGCGCTGTCTTTCACTACTACTTCAACTTTTAATTTCGGGAGGAAGTCAACGACATACTCTGCACCGCGGTACAACTCGGTATGTCCTTTCTGTCGGCCAAAACCTTTTACTTCCGTGACGGTAATCCCTTGAACTCCAATTTCTGACAGGGCCTCCCTGACGTCATCAAGCTTAAATGGCTTGATAATCGCATTTATCATTTTCATTTGGTTCTCCTAGTACGTCGTTCTGGCAGCTGCTGCAGTCTTGTACAACAGGTTCTGCCGGGAAAAGTCTCACAGTCCAAATACAACTGAATAGTCTGAGCAAATCTCACTGATGCGTAGGGATCTTGCTGTCATCATTTTCAGTTCTCCTGCTCAATTCGAAGCCAGTGGACCCGGATACTGCATGTGTCCACAAATGGCCGCGATAAGTGTTTTTAGCAATCGCCATGCCAAAAAAAAATAAGCATTAAAATCAACAAGATAGTATCCATTCAAGGAATCATGCAGGGGGATTTACAACTGCTCGCACCAAATGTGTGCATATCCCCCTTTTCATGCACTTTAATGCGCCTGAATGTGAAGAAGTGGCAGGAATTGCTTGAAAACAGGCAGGGGTATCTGGAGGGAGACCTCTGATTGGCCAGCTTTGCTGGCGCATGGCTGGTACGCGTATTAATGCAAGTGGTCATTCACATGAATGCAGGCGTTGTGGTTTGCAGGCCTTCCATTTGGCGCTTTGTGCCCGATTTCAGTGCCCGCCTGCAAGGCCCGGTTTCCACGCCAGCTCTACCGGCACAATGAAAACCCGCATCTTGCAAAGGCTTTATCTTGTCTCACCCTGGCATTTCTTTTATGCTCATTATTGGTGCGTCATGAACAAAAATGTTCTAAAACGATAAGCAAAAGCACCTTTTAACGTCACCCATTACATACACAAGAAAAAAAAGAAGGGGGAACTATGGGTTCCAGATCTTATGGTAAAGGCCTGTTCAGTGCAGGTTTGTTGTTGATGCCGGTGGTTTCCCTGGCTCAGGAAATTGATGGAGCAGACACAGCGTGGATAATGACCTCTACTGCACTTGTGCTGTTTATGACCATTCCGGGACTTTCACTGTTCTATGGCGGCCTTGTCAGGGTGCGCAATGTGTTGTCAGTCCTGATGCAGTGTTTTTCCATTACCTGTGTCGCCACACTGGTCTGGCTGATTATTGGTTACAGCCTGGCCTTCAGTGAGGGAAATGCCTTTGTCGGTGGTTTTGGCAATATCCTGTTTGCCAATATTGGCGAGGAGACTGCTTCCGGCACGATACCGGAATCCCTTTTTGCCCTGTTCCAGCTGACATTTGCCGTGATCACTCCGGCCCTTATTTTTGGTGGCTTTGCGGAAAGGGTGAAATACAGCGGAGTCATGTTGTTCAGTGTCCTCTGGCTGTTACTGGTTTATGCCCCGATTACCCACTGGGTCTGGGCCGAAGGCGGATGGCTCTTTGAGCGGGGGCTGCTGGACTTTGCCGGAGGCACCGTTGTCCATATCACGGCCGGTGTCGCCTCACTGGTCTGTGCCGTTTCCATCGGTACACGAACCGGATTTGGCAAAACGCCCATGCCTCCCCATAACATGACCATGACAGTCACCGGAGCCGGCATGCTCTGGGTGGGCTGGTTCGGCTTCAATGGCGGTAGTGCCCTTGCAGCTGACGGCAATGCCTCAATGGCCATGCTGGTCACCCATATTTCGGCAGCTGCCGGTTCGCTGTCCTGGATCATGATGGAAAAGATCAAGTACGGAAAGCCTTCAGTTCTGGGTATTGTGACCGGGATGGTGGCAGGGCTGGGCACTATTACCCCCGCATCAGGCTTTGTAGGACCTGGTGGTGCCCTGGTAATTGGCCTGCTTGCCGGTGTGGTCTGCTTCTTTGCCACACAGTACATCAAGAATGGCCTGGGCATCGATGATTCCCTGGATGTGTTCCCGGTACATGGCGTGGGCGGAATTCTGGGCACATTCATGGCGGGCATTTTTGCTTCTGCCAGTCTTGGTGTATTCAGTGGCCAGGGTTATGCCGAAGGTGTCACCATGGGCAGCCAGGTAGGTGTCCAGGTCATGGGAATCGTGGCAACGGCTTTATATACTGCCTTGTTGACCTTCATCATCCTGAAAGTGGTCAACGTCATCACAGGTATGCGTGTTACTGATGAGGAAGAGCGTACCGGCCTGGATATCGTTATGCACGATGAAAGGGGTTATGATATGTAACAGGTTGCTGTTACACCCTGGTCTTATAGTTAGAAAATCCGGAAAGCCAGGCTTTCCGGATTTTTTTATTGTGGTTTCAAAAACTGGGAAGTCATGTCAGATCTATTGCGCCCCCTGATCCATACCCTGTCGGATGGTCAATTCCATTCCGGAACCGAGCTAGGCAAGACATTTGCCATCAGCAGGGCGGCAGTCTGGAAGTACATACAGAAGATGAATGACCTGGGGTTGGAGATCCATTCCGTGCGTGGCAAGGGTTACCGCATGCCGCAGCCTGTAGGGCTTCTGGACGATTCAGTCATTGCTTCTTTGGATACAGAATCTGATGCGGGAATTCTGCAACACCTGGAAATCCTTGACTCAACTGATTCTACCAACAGTCACGCCATGCGTTGTCTCCAGCAAGGCAACCTGGTCATGGAAAATGGCCGCTATGCAGTATTCCTGGCAGAGCAGCAGACCCGGGGAAAAGGCAGGCGGGGCCGGCAGTGGGTCAGTCCCTATGGCCGGAATGTCTACCTGACACTGGTCAGGCTGGTGGATGCCGGGGCTACCGGTACTGAAGGCATGAGCCTGGTTGTTGGCCTGGCAGTCATTCGAGCCCTGAAACACCTGGGGGTTCATCACGCCGGCGTCAAATGGCCCAATGACGTGGTCTGTGAGGGCAAGAAGCTGGCGGGCATACTGCTGGAAATTACCGGGGACGTGACCGGGGTTTGCCAGCTGTTGATTGGTATAGGTATCAATACCCGGTGCCCTCCGGAATCCATGGACGGCGTTGATCAGCCCTGGACAGACCTGTACCAGTTAACCGGACAGGAAACTGACCGGAACCAGCTTGTTACCAGGGTTATCACTGAGGTAATGGCAGTCATGGCAGAATTTGAGCACAGCGGTATGGCAGCATTCCTGGAGGAATGGAAGCGCCATGATGTGATGTATGGCAAACAGGTTGAGTTGACGACCGCGGGTAGCAGCCGTACCGGACGTGCCCTGGGTATTGCCGAAACAGGGGCGCTGGTGCTGGAAACGGCCGAAGGTCAGATTCTGGTTAGCGGTGGTGAAATCTCGTTACGGGAAAAAAGTGCATCATGATTCTTGAGCTGGATGCAGGTAACACGCGGATCAAGTGGCGTCTTGTGGGTGGCGACCAGATCGTGACGGGCGGGGCTTTTGCCGCGGACAAGCCCGGCAATGCTGTGCAGGCCCTGGTTGAAGAACTGGATCGCCAGCAAACAGGCGCGTTGGAGCGAATCCGGGTCTCCAGTGTGAGGGGAGCGGACTTTAATACCGCGTTTGGCGCCCTGGCACGGGAAACCTGGAACATGGAAGCTGAATTTGCCAAAGTCAGCGCCCGTGCAGCGGGAGTCACCAATGCCTATGAAGATATCGGTGCCATGGGGGTAGACCGGTGGATGGCACTGCTTGCCGCCTACAATCGTGCCGAAGGCGGATGCTGTGTCATTGATTATGGCAGTGCCATCACCTTTGACTGGGTGAACTCCTCCGGAGTCCACCAGGGGGGCTATATCGTGCCAGGAGTGAGCCTCATGCAACAAAGCCTCGCCAGCAAGACACGTGCACTGGATATTCACCTTCCAGAACCGTTCAGGCTTGAGCCGGGAAAAAGCACGGGTGAGGCCATTGGCAATGGCATGTTCACCATGGTTTGTGGCTTTGCAACACTTTGTCATCAACAGGTCGCCCGGGCGGGCGATGACGCCCGCTGGTTTCTTACCGGTGGTGATGCGGTCATGCTGGGCGAGGTACTGCCATGGGAGCATGAGGTGGTCAGTGACCTGGTGCTGGATGGCCTGTGTTACGCGCTGCCCTGAAAAACAGGTCTTGCTTCTATATATAGTTAATTTAACGTTATCCTGAAATCATGCGTACTTTCCTCATTTTGCTGCTGATTGCCAACCTGGCCTACCTGGGCTGGAACCTGTCCCGCGGTGATCAGGACAGGCCGGTGGCCTCCGTACCACCCACGGCTGCTGCCGGGAAATCCCTGCAGTTGCTCGAAGAAGTGGCTGAATCCCGATTCCCTGAGGAGCCGGTTGCCCCTCTGGAACAGCCCGCAACCTGCATTGCCCTGGGCGTGTTTGATAATACCGAGGAGAGTGATTTCCTGGTTTCTGCCCTGCAGGAACGGGGTATGCAGGCTCGGGTGGAACTGCTGCAGGCCGGTGAAACCAGCAGTTTCAGGGTCTATATGCCGCCATTTAATGCCAATACTGCAGCCCGGCAGACCCTTGAAGCCCTGCAGGCCGACGGCCTGGACAGTTTCCTGATCACCACGGGCGATCTGGCCGGTGGTATTTCGCTGGGGCTTTTCAGCCAGGAGGCCTCTGCCCTGGGGCTTCAGGAATCCCTGGCTGCACAGGGTTATGCCACCTCAATCCGGGAAGTGGTGACAAGCAGCAATGAGATATGGGTCACTATCGAGGGTATATCGCAGGACCTTCTGCAGGGCTCGGAATTGCTGGATTTATTGTCAGAAGGCCTGGAACTGGAAGTGATAGAAAAACCTTGCGAAACGATTGCATCACGTCCGTGATTCCCATAAAATGCCGCCTCTGTGTTAAGAGCCAGGTCGTTGTAAATCGTCTGATGCTTTGTTGGAGGGGTTCCCGAGTGGTCAAAGGGATCAGACTGTAAATCTGACGCGAAAGCTTCGGTGGTTCAAATCCACCCCCCTCCACCAGTCAGATTTTTTATAAAAACTGGCAGTCGCAGACGACAGTAAGACGACAGAAAACAGTGGACGAAGAGCTCTCTGCTGGGAGTTTTTGGTCCTCTGTTTTTTGGTTTGCAAGCCTGGTAGGCGAGTGTTCTGCAAGCGTTTGAGAAGAGATTCGCGGGTATAGTTCAATGGTAGAACCCCAGCCTTCCAAGCTGATGATGCGGGTTCGATTCCCGCTACCCGCTCCAGTTTAACCGGCTGATATTATGGTCGGTTGGGTTGAGTGAAGAGCTTTGAAGACATTTGTTAAAGGCGTTTGATCAAGACGTTTTTAATAGCGTTTAAAGGGAAAGCCCGGGATCAGCAATATGATGCCCCTGGATGCCTGTGAATCAGGTGAGCGGATTCCGCTTTTAGACAAAGCATGGACAATGCTCGCATAGCTCAGGTGGTAGAGCGCATCATTGGTAATGATGAGGTCCCCGGTTCGACTCCGGGTGTGAGCACCAGATTCTGGCAAGCCCGGCAAGCAAGGGCAGCCTGTTTGGCACAGTTTTGAAACATACGTATAAAAAGAAGATATTCATTGAGTATCAGATTTTTTTAATTAATAAATACAGTTAGCAATATTGTTTAAATCGGAGGCTAAATTCGATGTCGAAGGAAAAATTTGAGAGAACGAAACCGCACTTGAACGTTGGTACTATTGGTCACGTTGACCATGGTAAAACGACTTTGACTGCGGCACTGACAAGGGTCTGTGCAGAAGAGTTTGGTGGCGAATTCAAGGCCTTCGACACGATCGACAATGCCCCCGAAGAAAGAGAGCGTGGTATCACTATTGCCACTTCTCACGTGGAATATGATTCCCCTTCTCGCCACTACGCCCACGTTGACTGTCCGGGACACGCCGACTACGTCAAGAACATGATTACCGGTGCCGCGCAGATGGATGGCGCAATCCTGGTATGTTCCGCCGCTGACGGCCCCATGCCGCAGACTCGTGAGCACATCCTGCTGTCCCGCCAGGTTGGTGTACCTTATATTGTCGTCTTTATGAACAAGGCTGACATGGTTGATGACGCCGAGCTGCTGGAACTGGTTGAAATGGAAATCCGCGAACTGCTGGATCAGTACGAGTTCCCTGGTGACGACACACCGATCATCATTGGTTCCGCCCTGATGGCGCTGGAAGGTAAAGACGACAATGAGCTGGGTACTACTGCGGTCAAGAAGCTGGTAGAAGCCCTGGATACCTACATTCCCGAGCCTGAGCGTGATGTCGACAAGCCGTTCCTGATGGCTATCGAAGACGTCTTCTCTATCTCTGGTCGTGGTACTGTTGTTACCGGTCGTATCGGCCGTGGCATTATCAAGGTTGGTGAAGAAATCGAAATCGTTGGTATCAGGGACACCCAGAAGACTACCTGTACCGGTGTTGAGATGTTCCGCAAACTGCTCGACGAAGGTCGTGCAGGTGAGAACGTAGGTGTTCTGCTGCGTGGTACCAAGCGTGAAGATGTTGAGCGTGGTCAGGTACTGGCTGCACCAGGCACTATTACTCCGCACACCAAGTTTGAAGGCGAAGTATACATTCTGTCCAAAGATGAAGGTGGTCGTCATACGCCATTCTTCAAGGGCTATCGCCCGCAGTTCTACTTTGAAACTACAGACGTAACAGGTGCCGTGACATTGCCGGACGGCGTTGAAATGGTTATGCCTGGTGACAACATCAAGATGTCAGTAGACCTGATTGCACCTATTGCGATGGAAGAAGGTCAGCGTTTCGCCGTTCGTGAAGGTGGACGTACTGTTGGCGCCGGAGTTGTTTCCAAAATCATCGAATAAACAGTTTCGCTTTTTACCCATAAGCCGAGGGGTCGAACAGTCCCCTCGGCTTAGTCGTCTCTAAAGAAATTGTTTGATTTTGGTATTGGACCGGAATAGTCCGGTTCGGTATGACGATAAAGGCCAGTAGCTCAATTGGCAGAGCGGCGGTCTCCAAAACCGCAGGTTGGGGGTTCGATTCCCTCCTGGCCTGCCATACAGGCAGAGCAGTAAGTCAGAGTAGGTAGCAGGAATAAAGGCTGCCATTCACACTAAAGCTGAATGGTGCTTTCCGGGTTAACGGGTTATATGAACGACAGAGTCAAGAACACAGAGTACAAACTGGATTCACTGAAGTGGATCGTGGTTGCTGTACTGGTCGCTGCAGGTGTCTACGGCAACAGTTATTTTGCTGCCGAGTCCATGTTGTATCGAGTTATCGGCCTGCTGGTGTTGGCTGCTATCGCTGGTTGGATAGCCGCACAGACAAGCAAAGGCAGCGCATTTGTGACGCTATGCATGGAAGCCAGGACAGAAATACGCAAGGTGGTCTGGCCGACAAGGGCAGAAACCACACATACCACCATGATCGTAGTTGTTGTAGTGATCATCGTGGCCATCCTGCTGTGGGGGCTGGATTCGTTTCTCAGCTGGTTGATTTCCCTGATCATTGGTTGATCCGGGCGTACTGGCAGGAAAAACAATTGGAACAAGGTATTAACGCATTGGCAGACGATATTAAAGAAGGCACTGAAAAGTCAGCATCTGAGAAAGGTAAGCGCTGGTATGTTGTGCATGCCTATTCGGGTTATGAGCGCAAGGTCAAACTGGCGCTTGAAGAAAGGATAGGCCTGTCACCGCTCAAGGATCTGTTTGGTGATGTGCTGGTGCCGACTGAAGAAGTACTGGAAATGCGTGGCGGCCAGAAGCGTAAAAGTGAGCGCAAGTTTTTTCCGGGTTATGTCCTGCTGCAGATGGTACTGAACGATGATACCTGGCATCTGGTAAAAGAAACGCCCAGGGTAATGGGTTTTATTGGCGGCACAGCTGAAAAGCCGGCTCCCATTACACAGCGTGAAGTTGATGAAATCATGAACAGGCTGGAAGAGACAGTAGACAAGCCGTCTCATAAAACAGTCTATGAGCCTGGCGAGATGGTTCGTGTAACCGATGGTCCGTTCAATGACTTTACCGGGACTGTGGAAGAAGTTAATTACGAGAAAAGTCGTGTCCGGGTTGCGGTCTCGATTTTTGGTCGCTCCACACCTGTTGAACTCGAGTTTTCGCAGGTAGAAAAAGGTTAATTAGCCGCCAGCAGGCTAAAAAGCATTAGGTGGGTGATCGGTTCAACCGGTTGCTCGAAATAAAAGTCGCCGACCTCGAACAACAGAGGCGGCGCCAGGGGAGCAAAACCTGAGGTTTTGCGTTTGCACCCAAACAGGAGGCCATCATGGCAAAAAAAGTACTGGCTTATATCAAGCTGCAAGTTGGCGCCGGCAAAGCCAACCCAAGTCCTCCCGTTGGTCCTGCACTGGGCCAGCACGGCGTTAATATCATGGAATTCTGCAAGGCGTTCAATGCTGAAACCCAAAGCGTTGAGCCCGGTCTGCCTATTCCCGTGGTTATCACCGTTTATGCCGATCGCAGTTTCACCTTTATCACCAAGACCCCGCCTGCCGCAGTACTTTTGCGCAAGGCTGCCGGTCTCAAGAAAGGCAGTGGCCGCCCGAATACTGAAAAAGTGGGCAAGCTGAATCGCAAGCAGCTGGAAGAAGTTGCGCAGATGAAAATGCCTGATCTGACTGCCGCGGATATGGATGCAGCTGTCAGAACCCTGGCCGGAAGCTGTCGTAGTGCCGGCATTGAAACCGAGGGGGTGATCTGATGGCTAAATTGACCAAGCGTGCAAAAATGATTGCCGAAAAGATTGAGGCAGGCAAAGCCTACGCAATTGACGAGGCTGTCTCCCTGATAAACGAATTGTCTACGGTCAAATTCAAGGAATCCATCGACGTGAGCATCAATCTTGGTATTGATGCCAGGAAATCTGACCAGGCCGTTCGTGGTGCAACTACATTGCCCCATGGAACAGGCAAGGATGTTCGTGTTGCTGTTTTTGCCCAGGGCGAAAATGCAGAAAAGGCCAAGGCTGCCGGTGCTGATATCGTCGGTTTCGAAGATCTGGCTGAGAGCATCAAGGGTGGCAACCTGGATTTTGATGTTGTTATCGCTACCCCGGACGCCATGCGTGTTGTGGGTCAACTGGGTACCATTCTTGGCCCCAAGGGCCTGATGCCCAACCCGAAAGTTGGCACAGTGACGCCAGACGTGGAAACTGCCGTGAAAAACACCAAGGCAGGCCAGGTACGTTACCGTACAGACAAGAACGGTATTGTCCATGGCGGTATCGGCAAGGTCGGTTTTGAGGCCAATGCTGTCAAAGGTAACCTGGAAGCCCTGCTTGCAGACCTGAAGAAAGCCAAGCCTGCATCTTCCAAGGGCACTTATGTCCAGAAGGTGGTGCTGTCTTCCACTATGGGTCCCGGTGTTCTTGTAGATCATTCTTCACTGGATTTTTAACTGATTATTCCTGCCAGGTGACACCCGCGAGGATGTCACCGGGCAGCATTCCCTCTTTAATTTATGCATTAAAGAGAGATACAGACTTTGGGGTGTTGCAGACATTGTTGTTAAAAACTTTGCGCTGCAGGACCGTCAAAGACCGCGGGGGTAAGTCCCTTGCGCAGGGTCGGAAAGGTAAATATACCGAGCTGACTTTGCCAGGAAGATTTACTTAATGTCCCGCGCAGATGGTGTAACCCGTTCGGCCGCAATTGGGCCGGATCAATCACCAGTTTGAAAATTCCTGGATGTTTCAGGAATTGGTGCTGACTCTTATGTTTGGGTTCAGCTGATTAAATAAACGAGGACTGAAAGCCTGACCGCTTTCGTAGTAGTTCAAAACTTAGGAGTAACTAACTAGTGGCTATTCGTTTGGAAGACAAGCGACAAATTGTTGCAGAAGTCAACGAAGCTGCTAAAGGTGCCTTGTCTGCTGTGCTTGCCGATTATCACGGTACTGCAGTAGCGGAAATGACTGCACTTCGAAAAACTGCCCGCGAGAACAATGTTTACCTGCGTGTTGTCAGGAATACATTGCTCAAACGTGCTGTTGAAGGGACAGATTATGAATGTCTCAACGAAGCGCTGGTCGGTCCTACAATTCTGGCATTTTCCCAGGAAGATCCTGGCGCGGCAGCCCGCGTCCTTAAGGATTTCGCCAAGGAAAATGACGGCTTTGAAGTCAAGGCTCTCGCTGTTAGCGGAAACCTGCTGCCTGCTTCACAGATTGATGTGCTGGCGAAACTGCCAACCTACGATCAGGCTATTGCCACTCTGATGAGTGTGATGCTGGCTCCGGTAACCAAACTGGCCCGTACTGCAAACGAAGTTCCTTCGAAAGTTACCCGTGTGGTAGCTGCGGTTCGCGACCAGAAACAGGATGCAGCTTAACCGGAAAGGAATTTTCCTTACCGGAGTTACTAACGTTTACACATTTTAATAGGAGATTGGAGTCATGGCTCTGTCTAAAGAAGAAATCCTTGATGGTATTGCTGAACTGTCCGTAATGGACGTTGTAGAACTGGTTTCAGCAATGGAAGAAAAATTTGGTGTATCTGCTGCTGCCGCTGTTGCTGTAGCTGCAGGTCCAGCTGCTGGTGGTGACGCCGGCGAAGCCGCCGCTGAGAAAGACGAATTTGACGTCATTCTGACTGCTGCTGGTGACAAGAAAGTTAATGTCATCAAGGCTGTACGCGGTATCACCGGTCTGGGCCTGAAAGAAGCCAAAGACCTGGTTGATGGTGCACCATCACCCATTAAAGAGGGTGCCAACAAAGAAGAAGCCGAGAAGTTCAAAGCTGAACTTGAAGAAGCCGGCGCTACAGTCGAGCTCAAGTAATAGTTCGACGTTGTTTGTTGATTTGAAGCACTGCTTCCGGAAGGTGGCATTCCAAGGCTGGAATGCTGCCTTTCAGTGCTTTAACTGAATACGGAAGATTTTCACCCGCCATTTACGTGGATTGTACTTGGGAAGAGGTGGATTTAAGTGGTACAGGGGTTGCTCCTTGTTCGTAACGAGTAAGGAAGGACTGGAACAAAATCACTTTAGGAACTGCTGATGGCATATTCATATACTGAGAAAAAACGTATCCGCAAGGACTTTGGCAAGCTGCAAAGCCCGATGGATATTCCTTATCTTCTGGCTATTCAGATAGATTCGTACAAACAGTTTACCCAGGTAGACGTGAGCCCCGAGGAACGCCTCGATCAGGGTCTGCACGCTGCCTTCAAATCCGTATTCCCGATTGTCAGTTATTCCGGCAAGGCCTTGCTGGAGTATGTCAGCTACAGACTGGGCAAACCGGAATTCGACGTCAGCGAGTGTGTTCTCAGGGGCGCGACCTATGCCGTTTCCCTGCGTGTGAAAGTTCGCCTGATCATTTATGAGAAGGAATCAACTGCCAAGGTCATCAAGGACATCAAGGAACAGGAAGTTTACATGGGTGAAATTCCCCTGATGACTGACAGCGGTACATTTGTCATTAACGGTACAGAGCGTGTGGTGGTTTCTCAGTTACACCGTTCGCCTGGCGTGTTCTTTGACCATGACCGCGGCAAGACCCACAGTTCCGGAAAATTGCTGTATTCTGCCAGGATTATTCCTTACCGCGGTTCCTGGCTGGACGTTGAGTTTGACCCCAAAGACATGGTTTACGTGCGTATCGACCGCCGCAGGAAACTGCCGGCCTCGATCCTTCTGCGCGCCCTGGAGTACAGTTCACAGGACATCCTGGAGATGTTCTATGAGAACAATACCTACTATATCGACAAGGACGGTAATTTCTCGGTAGAGCTTGTGCCTTCACGCCTGCGCGGTGCGGTGCTCAACTTTGATATCAAGAACAAGCGTACTGTCATCGTCAAGGCCGGCGCGCGTATTACCGCCCGCCATATTCGCGAAATAGAAAAAGCCAAGCTGACCAGCCTGGAAGTGCCGGGCGAGTTTGTTATCGGCGATGCCCTGGCCAAGGACATCATCGACAAGGAATCCGGTGAAGTGCTGTTCCAGTGTAATGCCGAGATCACCGAAGAGGTGCTGGAAGGTCTCGTCAAGGCTGGTGTTACTGAATTTGAAACAATCTATACCAACGATCTCGACTGTGGTCCGTTCATCTCCGATACCCTGCGTATCGATTCGACGACTAACCGCCTGGAAGCACTGGTAGAAATCTACCGCATGATGCGCCCCGGTGAGCCGCCGACAAAAGAATCTGCGGAAAACCTGTTCGCCAACCTGTTCTTCTCTCCGGAGCGTTACGATCTGTCAGCGGTTGGTCGCATGAAATTCAACCGACGCCTGGGACGTCCGGACTCTGAAGGTGATGGCGTACTGAGCAAGGAAGATATCGTTGACGTCATCAAGACCCTGGTGGATATCCGTAACGGTTTCGGTACGGTTGATGATATCGACCATCTGGGTAACCGTCGCATCCGCAGCGTAGGCGAAATGGCGGAAAACCAGTTCCGTGTTGGCCTGGTGCGTGTTGAGCGTGCTGTGAAAGAGCGTCTGTCCATGGCGGATTCTGAAGGCCTGATGCCCCAGGACATGATCAACGCCAAGCCTGTCGCTGCCGCTATCAAGGAATTCTTCGGCTCCAGCCAGTTGTCCCAGTTCATGGACCAGAACAACCCGCTGAGTGAAGTGACTCACAAGCGTCGTATTTCGGCGCTTGGACCAGGTGGTCTGACCCGCGAGCGTGCCGGTTTCGAAGTGCGTGACGTGCATCCGACCCACTACGGTCGTGTCTGTCCGATTGAGACCCCTGAAGGTCCGAATATCGGCCTGATCAACTCACTGGCGACGTATTCACGTACCAACGAGTACGGTTTCCTGGAAAGCCCTGTGCGCAAAGTCGTCAATGGTGCAGTGACTGATGAAATCCAGTATCTGTCTGCTATTGAAGAAAGTGGCTTTGTGATTGCCCAGGCATCTGCCGAACTGGACAGCAAGCTCAAGTTTGTTGATGAGCTGGTTAACGTGCGTCACAAGAACGAGTTCTCTCTGATGCCATCAGACCAGGTGGATTACATGGATGTGAGCCCGCAACAGGTGGTATCTGTTGCTGCCTCACTGATTCCGTTCCTGGAGCATGATGATGCCAACCGCGCACTCATGGGATCGAACATGCAGCGTCAGGCTGTACCAACACTGATTTCCGAGAAACCGCTTGTTGGGACCGGCATGGAGCGCAACGTTGCTCGCGACTCCGGTGTCTGTGTTATCGCTACCCGTGGTGGTGTCATCGACAGTGTTGATGCTGCCCGTATCATTCTCCGCGTCAACGACGAAGAGACTGAAGCCGGTGAAGCGGGTGTGGATATCTACAACCTGATCAAGTACACACGTTCCAACCAGAATACCTGCATCAGCCAGCGTCCGCTGGTTAAAGAAGGTGACCAGGTTTCTGCCGGCGATATTCTCGCTGACGGACCTTCCATTGATACCGGTGAGCTGGCCCTGGGGCAGAACATGCGTATCGCGTTCATGCCCTGGAATGGTTACAACTTCGAGGACTCTATCCTTATCTCCGAGCGTGTTGTGAAGGAAGACCGCTTTACCTCCATTCACATCCAGGAACTGACCTGTATCGCCCGTGACACCAAGTTGGGTTCAGAAGAAATTACCGCTGATATCCCGAATGTGGGTGAGACAGCCCTGAGCCGTCTTGATGAGTCCGGTATTGTGCACATCGGTGCCGAAGTTTATGCCGGCGACATCCTGGTAGGCAAGGTGACACCGAAGGGTGAAACCCAGCTGACTCCGGAAGAAAAACTGCTGCGCGCCATCTTTGGCGAGAAAGCGTCCGACGTGAAAGATACTTCCCTGCGCGTGCCAAGCAGCGTGAAGGGTACTGTTATCGATGTACAGGTCTTTACCCGTGACGGTCTTGAAAAAGACCAGCGCGCACTGGAAATCGAAGATGCGCAGTTATCGAAAGTACGCAAGGATATCGAGGACGAATACCGCATCGTTGAAGAAGCTACCTTCCAGCGTCTGCGTAAAGCCCTGATGGGCAAGACCGTTTCCGGTGGTCCGAAACTCAAGAAAGGTGACCGCCTGACTGCAGAATATCTCGACAGTCTCAAGCAAGATGACTGGTTCAAGATTCGCCTCGTTGATGAGCAGATGAGTGAAGCCCTGGAAAGGGCCGGTGTTCAGCTCAAGGAACGTCGTATCGAACTGGACGAGCGTTATGAAGACAAGAAGCGCAAACTGACCCAGGGCGATAACCTGGCGCCGGGTGTGCTCAAAATCGTCAAGGTTTACCTGGCCATCAAGCGTCGTATCCAGCCTGGTGACAAGATGGCAGGACGTCATGGTAACAAGGGTGTGATCTCCGTGATCATGCCGGTTGAAGACATGCCGTATGACGAGCAGGGTAATCCTGTAGACATCGTCCTGAATCCGCTGGGCGTACCATCACGCATGAACGTGGGCCAGATTCTGGAAACCCATCTGGGTGCTGCATCCAAGGGGCTTGGCGCCAAGATCAATGCCATGCTCCAGCAGGAACAGAAAATTGCTGAAATACGCAAATTCCTGGACCAGATATACAACGGCATCGGCGAGTCCCGTCGTTCTGAAGACCTGAAGAGCCTGAGCGATGAAGAAATCGTGGAACTGGCTGGCAACCTCACCAAGGGTGTGCCGATGGCTACACCGGTATTTGACGGTGCTTCGGAAGTTGAAATCAAGGAAATGCTGAAGCTTGCGGACATGAGTGAAGACGGCCAGGTGACCCTGTCTGACGGTCGTACTGGTGAAACTTTCGATCGCAAGGTTACGGTTGGCATCATGTACATGCTCAAGCTCAACCACCTGGTGGATGACAAGATGCATGCCCGTTCTACCGGCTCATACAGCCTGGTTACCCAGCAGCCGCTGGGTGGTAAGGCGCAGTTCGGTGGCCAGCGTTTCGGGGAAATGGAAGTGTGGGCGCTGGAAGCCTACGGTGCTGCCTATACCCTGCAGGAAATGCTGACCGTGAAATCGGACGATGTGAACGGCCGTACCAAGATGTACAAGAATATCGTGGATGGTGATGACCGTATGGAAGCCGGAATGCCGGAGTCCTTTAACGTACTGGTTAAAGAGATCCGTTCCCTGGGCATCGATATGGAACTGGAAGTCGACAATTAATTCTGGGTTTGTTTGTGTAACTGAAGAATCAGATACAAGTAAAAGCGAATAAATCCAAAGAATAATTCAACCCTGTTTTAGGGTGGAGGAAGAGAATGAAAGACCTGTTAGGTTTGCTGAAATCACAGACTCAGATTGAAGACTTCGATTCAATCCGTATCGGATTGGCATCACCGCAACTGATTCGTTCCTGGTCATTCGGGGAAGTGAAAAAGCCCGAAACCATCAACTATCGTACTTTCAAGCCGGAAAGAGACGGCCTGTTCTGTGCCAAGATTTTTGGCCCGGTCAAGGACTATGAGTGTCTTTGTGGCAAGTACAAGCGCCTCAAGCATCGCGGTGTTATCTGTGAGAAATGTGGTGTTGAAGTTGCCCTGAGCAAGGTGCGCCGTGAGCGCATGGGTCATATTGAACTGGCCAGCCCGGTTGCCCATATCTGGTTCCTGAAGTCATTGCCGTCACGTATCGGCCTGCTTCTGGACATGACCCTGCGTGATATCGAGCGGGTACTGTACTTCGAGTCATTCGTGGTCACCGACCCGGGTATGACTACCCTGGAAAAAGGCCAGCTGCTCACTGATGAACAGTACTACGAATCACTGGAAGAGTTTGGTGATGACTTTGAAGCCAAGATGGGTGCCGAAGCTATCCAGGACCTGATGGCCGACCTGGATGTAGATGCCGAAGCCAACCGTCTGCGCGAGGAAATCCCGCAGACCAACTCCGAGACCAAGCTCAAGAAACTGTCCAAGCGCCTGAAGCTGCTTGACGGGTTCGTCAATTCAGGTAACAAGCCGGAATGGATGGTGCTTAACGTACTGCCCGTCCTGCCGCCGGACCTGCGTCCGCTGGTACCACTGGATGGTGGCCGTTTCGCCACTTCCGACCTGAATGACCTGTACCGTCGCGTTATCAACAGGAACAACCGTCTGAAAAGGCTGCTCGACCTGAATGCGCCGGACATCATCGTGCGTAACGAAAAACGCATGCTGCAGGAGTCTGTTGATGCCCTGCTGGATAACGGTCGTCGCGGTCGTGCCATTACCGGTTCCAACAAGCGTCCCCTGAAATCCCTGGCTGACATGATCAAGGGCAAGCAGGGTCGTTTCCGCCAGAACCTGCTGGGTAAGCGTGTTGACTACTCAGGCCGTTCAGTAATCGTGGTGGGTCCGACCCTGAAACTGCACCAGTGTGGTCTGCCGAAGAAAATGGCGCTGGAACTGTTCAAGCCTTTCATCCTGGGCAAGCTGATCCTGCGTGGTGTCGCCACGACGATCAAGGCTGCCAAGAAGATGGTGGAAAAGGAAACCGCGGAAGTCTGGGATA
>CAZROW010000011.1:16175-56047 GCA_964601805.1 uncultured Enterobacteriaceae bacterium | reverse complement strand
CGGTGTCATTGATGACCACGTAATTGGGGCCGGCCAATAGCATGTCACCCTGGAGTTCGCCGGTAAACTCCAGTTCCCACTCTTCAGCACCGCTGTTTTCGTCACAGCCATTGCTGCCGCCACCCAGGCAAAATTCCATGAAACCGCCAGTCACGTTATTGGTGCTGGAGCCAAAGTCCACGTCAAAGGTGGCAAAGAAGTCAGTCAGTGCGCCAGCGTTGTTTGAGCCGCCCAGGAAATTGTCCATACCCCAGTAATGGGCCTGCCCGGTAAACTCAGCCAGGTCAGTAGGCAGGGTGCTGGCCCAGATCATGTCAAAGCCAATATTGGAAAAAACCGTGTCGTCAGCCGGGTTGGTATAGGAGCGCAGGAACTGGCCGGGACCCCATAAGCCCCACTGCACATCGAAGGTTTTCAGACCGTTGTAGCTCGTCAGGGACGAGGTAAAACCAAGCGCGGAGTTGTTAACCGTACCTGAAGTCTTGAAAATTGTAGTTTCTGTTTCAGGAAACAGGATGGTGCCATTATCCGCCACCTGTGAGCCTTCCAGGATCAGTATGGGATAGCCACCAGAGGCATCATTACTGTCACCGTACAAGATTGCTGGATAGGAAACTCCATCCACAGTGGCAGGGAAATTACCTGAAAGGGTGAAGCCACGACGTAGCCCGTTTTCAATGTTGGCGATCTGGGTTGGTGTTAAAACAGCAACGATTTGAAAGCGGGAAGGGTCATTCGGGAACTGGTCGGCATTGTCTCCGACGCCGTCGCCATCGGTATCAAACTGTTCGTTTTCATCCAGCGGAAAAGCATCTTCACTGTCGATAACACCATCACCGTCAGTATCGATATCGGCGGGTGTGCCATCTTCACCTCCGGTGCCATCGCCCCCGGTTCCATCTCCACCTGTGCCATCGCCCCCGGTTCCATCGCCACCTGTACCATCACCCCCGGTTCCATCTGCTCCATCACCCCCGGTTCCATCGGTGCCGTCACCGGGTATGGAGGGATCATTGGGTGCCGGGTCGCTGTTGTCACCTACGCCATCATTATCACTGTCCAGATTTTCCAGGGGGTCGTTGGGAAAGGCATCGCTGTTATTGCCAAAACCGTCGCCATCGCTATCCAGGAACTCCAGCGGATCTTCGGGGAACGCATCAGCGAAGTCGCCTACACCGTCACCATCGCTGTCTGCTGACTCTGCCGGGTCCAGGGGAAAGGCGTCAGCGTTGTCGCCAACACCATCGCCATCGGTGTCCCGACTTTCTGCAGGATTGTTTGGAAAGGCATCCTCGGTATCCGGAACGCCGTCTCCATCTGTGTCGACAACAGTTTCTCCTGGATTAGTGATATTGGAGGGGCTGCGAACATTCTGAAGGGGATTGATAGCCTGGTCGGTGTTGCCGCCCGGAGCAGGCGTGGTCGCGCCACCGGCATCACCGCCCGTATTACCCGTGTTGGTAACCCCGACCTGGGTATTGGGAGTGCCCGTGCCGCCGGCTTGTGGAGTGGCAAAGTTGTTGCCACCACCCTGGTTGTCGCCACCCAGGTTGTCAAAGTTAGGGGGAGTATTGTCGCCGCCGCCCTGGTTGCCACCGCCGGCATTATTATTGGCGCCGTCGTTGTTGCCTCCACCGGCGTTGTTGTCACCGCCATTATTGTCGCCACCACCTGCGGCATTATTGTTGTCGCCGCCGTTATTATCATCCCCGTTATCATTGCCGCCTGTGTCGTCGTCCTCGTCATCAAGGTTCACGGTCACAATGGCAATCTGGCCAAGCTGGTTGGGTTGCTGGAGCAGTCCCTGGGGAGCCTGTCCCTGGGTGGTCACGGCATAATCAAAGTCACCGCCGACACCGGTGTCGATCGAACCAAGTTCATTGGTGACGGTAGTACCGCCATCGGAGACACCGGTGAACAGTGAGCCAAAGGCAATGACAGCTTCGTGGGAAGTCCCGCGAACACCTATATAGGCAAATGCTGTTTCGACACGATACGTATCATTTTCACTATCGCCAATTGATCCGGTAATGGTCCTGAAGCCGCCGCGTACCATTTCCATGACCACGCTATCGGGCGTTGCTGAATTGCCGTCAAACTCAAACTCCTTGAATTTGTATTCGGTCTCTTCCTTGAGTGCGAGCATGGCGCTGTCGCGCATCCTGATCTGGGCAAACCCCTGGGGACCGGTAACCACGGTATCGCCGAGAAAAATATTGGAGCGCCTGAGCAGTTCGCGGGTGTTGTTGTCTTCATCAATCGCAACTACTGTTCCGGAGGTGGTAATAACCCGGCCGATGACGTTGTTCTGGGCTGTAGCATGGAAAGAGACAAAAGAAAGAAGCAGACAAAGAAGGGCAGCTAATCGTGAATACGTAGCTTTGTGCGTTACACAATCAACAGCAAGGTAAATCATCGATGCATACCCTGAATTTGAATGGACCAAGTCAGGTAATAATCTTAGCAATTTCTTTGCGACAAAGGGCTACAAATCCACAAAACATGAATCAGGTCACATGATATCGAAGATTGTCGCAAAATTGCTGTTACAAACTGTGGAGAGGCGGGTTTGACCAGCACCTGGGCACCAGGGAGCTTGTCAGGCAACCTGGGATGAATAATCAGGCATGGAGACTGTTATTACACTGTCATCGTTCAGGCCATCCAGTGCAAGAGTAGTGCTGTTATCAAGTGTTGTTTTGAGGACGGTTAACGCTTTTACATTACCATTTAAATACAACAGGTTAGTGATGTTTCCTAGAATTTTTCCAGACGAATCATGGAGTGTTTTTTGCCCCAGATCAGGGCAGTTTTCGATAGTGACTATGTAGAGGCGTTTACCCGCCTTGCCCCGATAGTGCATGCGTGCCACGATTTCCTGGCCGGTGTAACAGCCTTTATCGAAGCTGACGAATCCGGCCAGATCAAGATTGGCTTCTTCCGGCGTGTATTGCTCTATATCTTCCACCCCGATGAAAAACAGTCCGGCCTCCAGGTCGAGTGCCTGCCAAGCCGTGCTGTCAGCCTGCTCAGGCAGATTGCTGTTTCTGAGCAATTCCGCCAATGCGTCGGCAGACGAAGACCAGATCTCAAACCGCGGCAGGTTGCTACTGAGATTGATCACCAGGTGCTCACCAGATGTCAGTCCATGTCCTGGATCGGGTAACCCCTGCAGATGGTCTGCCAGGAATTCAGCGGCCAGTGGCCCGTAAAGGCCGGCGCGGTGATAGCGTGTGCTGGCATCTCCAATTTCGGCCTTGTAAAAGGGAATGTATTTATTCAGGGTGGTTTGCGTAATTTCCGCGAGCCCCGGCTGCATGGCCATGAAAAAACTGTCTTCATGTTTCAGGAGTCGGAAACTGGAATACACCCGGCCCTTGTTGTTGCAAAGTGCCCCCAGGCCGTACTGGTCATTGGCAAAATGTGCCAGGTCACAAGTTACCTGGCCCTGGAGAAATTTTTCGCAATCCTGGCCGCTGACTTCCAGCAGATCCTGATAATCGAGTGATGTGTAGAAACTTTCCATGGTTTTGCAGTATTCGGTGCAGGAACAGAAGAGGTGACGGTCGATAGTGACCGGGTGGGCAGTATAAATGTTGCCACAATAGAGTTAAATAGCCACGTGGAAAGACCTGTTCAATGGTAAAATTTGGTTTGGCCATCCATTTCAATGAATCCCTGATACAGGCACAAAGAGTCCCGGGCACTATGGAAGAAAATATCGACTTGAAGAAAATGTACTGGCACAGCAGGCGAGGCATGCTGGAGCTGGACCTCATTCTTGTGCCGTTTGCTGAAAAAGTCCTGCCGGGTTTGAGCAGCGACGAAAAACGGGCTTATGCCGAGTTACTGGAAGAAGAGGACCAGGACCTGTTCCTGTGGCTGGTCAGGGGCGAGCCTGTTCCAGAGAAGGGTTTGCAGTCAATAATCGCCACCGTCCTTGCAACTGCCTGAAGGTACATTCAGTCATCGCTGTCGGCCATATAATTCCTGGGCACCAGCACGGTGTCAGTAGCTGTAGGCAATTTTTCGGGATAATCCAGCGTAAAGTGTAAGCCCCGGCTTTCTTTCCGGTTCATGGCAGACTGGATTATCAGTTGTGCCACCAGTGCCAGGTTGCGCAGTTCAAGCAGGTGGGTGCTGACCCGGTACTTAGAGTAATACCAGCGTATTTCCTGTTGCAGCAACTCTATGCGGTTCTGTGCCCGTTGCAGGCGCTTGTTGGTGCGGACAATGCCCACGTAATCCCACATGAAGCGCCTGATCTCATCCCAGTTATGGGCAATCACCACGTCTTCATCCGAGTCGGTGACCTGGCTTTCATCCCAGGGCGGAATATTGCTGTGCAGGGACACCGTGTCCAGGCGGGCAAGGATGTCCTCGCCAGCGGCAAAGGCAAAGACGAAACACTCCAGCAGGGAATTGCTGGCCATGCGGTTGGCACCATGCAGGCCGGTGCAACTGGTTTCCCCGATGGCATAAACATTTTCGACATCGGTTTTGCCGTCCAGGTCGACGATGACGCCACCACAGCTGTAGTGGGCAGCCGGTACTACGGGAATCTTCTCACGGGTGATATCAATGCCGTATTCCAGGCACTTTTCGTAAATGGTTGGAAAATGCTCAAAAATAAAGGCATCCGGTTTGTGGCTGATGTCCAGGTAGACACAACTGCAACCCAGGCGTTTCATTTCCGAGTCAATGGCGCGCGCGACAATATCACGGGGGGCCAGTTCGCCGCGCGGATCATAATCTTTCATGAAGCGCGTGCCATCGGGTAGCTTCAGCTGGGCGCCTTCTCCACGCAGGGCCTCGGTAATCAGAAAGGACTTGGCCTGGGGGTGGTAGAGACAGGTCGGGTGAAACTGGTTGAACTCCATGTTGGCTATGCGGCAGCCCGCGCGCCAGGCCATGGCGATGCCATCACCACTGGCACCATCAGGATTGGATGTGTACAGGTAGGCTTTGCTGGCACCGCCGGTGGCCAGGATGACAAAACGGGCACGGTAGACATTAACCTGGCCACTGATTTCATTGAGGACATAGGCGCCGACACACCGGTTTCCCTTTTGCCCCAAC
Source organism: uncultured Enterobacteriaceae bacterium (assembly GCA_964601805.1). Classification (GTDB taxonomy): domain Bacteria; phylum Pseudomonadota; class Gammaproteobacteria; order Pseudomonadales; family Pseudohongiellaceae; genus Eutrophocola. The sequence continues at coordinate 50,968 of CAZROW010000011.1, read as the reverse complement.
TTGGCTGTCGTGATCAGGTCTACTGCCACCGTGTTGATGCGGAAGGTGATATTGGGATGTTCCATGACCTGGGCGGCCAGGCCTTCGAACACGGCGCGGCCTGTGGCATCGGCAGCATGCACGACACGGCGGTGGCTGTGTCCACCTTCCTTGCTCAGGTGATACTGGCCCGGCTTGTCGGGAGCGGCATTTGCCTGGGTAAACTTCACGCCCTGTTCTACCAGCCAGTTGATACACTCGCGACCGCGTGAGACGGTGTATTCAACCACCTCCCTGTTACACAGGCCGTCACCGGCGATCAGTGTGTCCTCGACATGGGACTCACAACTGTCATGCTCATCAAGCACGGCCGCTATGCCGCCCTGGGCATAATAGGTTGAACCATGCTCGAGAGAGCTTTTTGACAGGATGGTAACCCGGGCCTGGTCCGCCACTTTCAGTGCCAGGCTGAGACCCGCAGCACCGCCGCCGATAATCAGGACATCGGTGTCATGGCTGGATGAAGCGCTCAGTGATGAGCTGGAAGGGGGGGTGTCTGGCATAGGGCAGCCACAACAGTGGCGATTCAAATAGTATTAACAGGCCTTAAGAACATCCTAACGCTATTCTACCTTGTGAGATACAATAAAAAAGAAATTATAAAGAGATTGCCTGCTGCCGTCAGGCAAAGACGAACTTTTTCGCATCGAGCCTGTCTATCTGATATGCAGTAGAGCCAAGGCTTCTGTTTTATTCACCATAGCTTGGAGCCAGGCTTTTGGCCTCAGAAGAAGTAGAAAATACAGATCAACAACTGGTAGACAGGGTGTTCAAGGGTGACAAACACGCCTTTGACCTGCTTGTCCTGCGTTACCAGCATCGTATCCTTGGACTCATCGGACGCTTTATCAATGATCCGGCAGAGGTCGAGGATGTGGCCCAGGAGGCTTTCATCAAGGCTTACCGGGCCTTGCCCAAATTCAGGGGCGACAGCCAGTTCTATACCTGGCTGTATCGCATCGCCATCAACACGGCAAAAAACTACCTGGTTGCACGCGGCCGACGACCTCCAGCCACGGACGTGGATGTTGAAGATGCCGAATTCATGGAACACAACACCGCGCTCACCGATATTGAAAGTCCCGAAGCCAGCCAGGAACGGGATGACCTGCAGCGGGTGATTAATGAAGCCATAGAAGACCTGCCCGAGGATCTTCGTACCGCATTTACCCTGCGGGAATTCAGCGGCCTTAGCTACGAGGAAATTACGGAAATCATGGATTGTCCGGTCGGCACGGTCAGATCCCGGATCTTTCGTGCCAGGGAAGCCCTGGACAAGAAAATACGGCCATTACTGGACGGTGAATGAGGCAAAGCCGCAATTTTGTCTGGCCAGGTAAAGAACCGGATAAAAAAACCGGATAAAAAATACGGATTCGGGGAATTTTCAGGAAAACACGTTGTCTAGTTAATATCCGGTTCAGTTTCAGTAGCAGGGACCAGACATAAAAGAGCAAGCAGGTTTATAGATGTGCAGTTATAACTTGTTGAAAAATAAAGATTAAATATTTATAGTATCTGGCGGGTGCCCAATGCGGTACCGGCAACCAACGAGGACTTCATGGCAAATAAATTACACGAATCACTTTCTGCATTGATGGATAACGAGGCAGATGAGCTTGAACTGCGCCGTATCCTGAAAGAAATGGATGCCATGGAGTCATCTGAAAATGCTGAATTGAAAGCCAAGTGGCATCGCTATCATATTCTCAGTGCCAGCCTGAAACAGGAAGTCCATACGTCACCCTCACGTAACCTGCTGTCAGGAATCCAGGCCGAACTGGCCCAGGATGCTCCTCCGGCTCGCTCCCTGGTCAGCGCCGTACAGGGAAAAGGCATTTTCCGCATGATCGGGCAGGGCGCCATCGCGGCATCCATCGCCCTTGCCGTTCTCTTTACTGCAGACCTGGCCCTGACTGACAGCACTGCGCCTGCCGGACAGTCCGCCCAGGTTGCGGAGAACGCTGTAGACCAGCTGCCCGGACTGACCGGTGACCTGAACCCGGCGACCAGCACACGCATTGCCGTGCAGAATGACCTGAATGCTGAAGAAATGAGCCGCCTGGAACGCATGGTGTCTGCAGAGCTGGAAGATGTCCTGGAAACACCAGCCACCTTTGACCCTGACAAGAACCGCTAAGCGACGTTTCCACCCAAATTCCCCGCCTGTTATCATGACAGCCCTGTATCGTCTGGAGCACAGGGTCTTTCATGACCGTTGAACAAGTCACTGTAATCAATGCCCACCCGGATTCCGCCAGGATACTGGGCAATCACTCCGGGCATTGCCGGCAATGTGCTCTGCAGTCCGGCTGTGGACACCAGTTACTGGCAACAGCAACCAGGCACTCCAGGCAGGCTCTGGCCTTCGAATTGCCGCTACCACCAGCAATGCAGGGAAAGGTTTCCCCGGGTGACACGCTTACGTTGAAGGTGGGTGAAACCAGGCTCGTTTTCCTGTCGTTTCTGCAATATCTTGTTCCCCTGGCGGGCTTGCTGCTGGGTACTGCACTGGGCAGCCTGATGGCACAGCCTTCAAGCAACGAAATCATGGTCATTCTCTGTGCTTCAGCCGGGCTGGTTGCGGCGCTGGTGCTGGTCAGGAATATCAGCCAGGGCATGAAGCTTCCAGTTGCGCTGCAGATGCCGGAAAATGCCAGCGAGCATTTCATTCATAACCTGAAAAAAAATGACGGGACTCTTGATGACAAGTCGTAATCCTTTTGCCTTGTGGCAAGTACTTATCGCTTTCCTGAGCATGACGTTGCTGACTTCAGCCCAGGCACAGATGCTGCCTGATTTCACCAGCCTGGTTGAGGAAAATGCCAATGCCATCGTCAATGTCAGTTCTGTCAGGCGGGCAGGTAACAACGAGGACAATGATGAGCGCCTGGATGAAATCCTGCGTTATTACTTTGGCGACGATATTCCGGATTTGCCCGACCGGCAACCAAGGGGCCTGGAACAACGACCTTCACTGGGGTCAGGTTTTATTATTTCTGCTGACGGTTACATCATCACCAATCACCATGTCGTGGAAGGTGCCGATGCCATCACCATCACGCTCAATGACCGGCGCGAGTTTGACGCCGAAATTATCGGTTCCGATGTAAGTTCGGACCTGGCCTTGCTGAAAATTGAGGCCGCTGATCTGAAACCTGTCAGCCTGGGCAATTCTTCCAGCCTGAAAGTGGGGGAATGGGTGCTGGCCATTGGTTCACCGATGGGGCTGCGTTTTTCCGTCACTGCCGGGATCATCAGCTATATGGGACGCAACATTCCCAATGGCAGCGGGGGCAATTACGTGTCTTTCATCCAGACCGATGTGGCCATTAACCCCGGCAATTCCGGTGGGCCGCTGTTCAACCTGGATGGAGAAGTGATTGGTATCAATTCCCAGATATTTACCAGTACCGGCGGCTCCATGGGCCTGTCCTTTGCCATTCCCGTGGATGTGGCCAAAAACGTCGTCGGCCAGCTCAAGGCCAAGGGCGTGGTAGAACGTGGCTGGATGGGCGTGGGTATCAATGAAGTCAGCCAGGTGGTTGCCGAAGAAGCCGGCCTGATGACACCGGCCGGCGCCCTGATTAACCAGGTGATAGAAGGCAGTCCGGCAGAACGGGCCGGTTTCATGACAGGCGATATCATTACCCGCTTCAATGGCAGCGACATTGTCAGCAGTGGCGATCTGCCGTTTCATGTTGGCCTGACCGCACCGGACAGCGTGGCGGATGTCGATATCATTCGCTCGGGACAGGCAATGACCCTGGAAATGACGATTGGCAAACTGGCCTCAGGTGCACCGGTGGCTGCAAGCATGGAACAGGCTGACCCCAATCCCCTGGGCCTGATGATTACCGATACTGAGCGGTCGGGAGATTCCTCCGGAGTGCTGATCGTCAATGTCATCGGCAGTGCAGGGCGCGAAGCCGGTTTTGAGTCCGGCGATATCCTCATCAGTATCAATGGCCAGGAGACCAGTTCGGTCGAACGTTTCAATGCCCTCATTGCCGAACTGCCAGTCGACCAGGTCATGCCGGCACTGGTGGAAAGGGACGGTAACCAGTTCTTCCTGACAGTACGGATTCCTGATTGATCGTGGAGCCCGATATCATGGCGGACAGGCACATCTTGCTGTAGACTTGCGCACTTTTTCCGATCTCCGGATTCATTGTTTCACCCACTGAGCTTGCTATCCAGGTGAGTAACCTAGACCACATACGTAATTTTTCCATCATCGCCCATATCGATCATGGCAAGTCCACTCTTGCCGATCGTTTTATCCAGTTATGTGGCGGCCTTAGTGACAGGGAAATGAAGGAGCAGATCCTTGATTCCCTCGATATCGAGCGTGAGCGTGGTATTACCATCAAGGCGCAGAGTGTCACCCTGGATTACCAGGCTGATGACGGTAAAACCTACCAGCTCAATTTTATCGACACGCCGGGACACGTGGATTTTACCTATGAAGTTTCCCGTTCACTGGCAGCCTGTGAAGGTGCCCTGCTGGTCGTTGATGCCGCCCAGGGTGTAGAGGCACAGTCTGTAGCCAACTGCTATACGGCCATTGACGAGGGCCTGGAAGTACTCCCGATTCTGAACAAGATGGATCTGCCCCAGGCTGAACCTGAGAAGGTCAGGCAGGAAATTGAAGAGATCATCGGCATTAGTGCTGAAGACGCGGTCCTCGCCAGTGCCAAGACCGGGCTCGGTATCCACGAGACCCTGGAAAAAATTGTTCATGATGTTCCTCCCCCCACGGGAGATCCTGCTGGCAAGCTCCAGGCCCTGATTATTGATTCGTGGTTTGATAATTACCTGGGAGTGATCTCCCTGGTTCGTGTCAGGGAAGGGGTATTGCGCAAGGGTGACAAGATTATTACCAAGTCCACGGGCAAAGTGCATATCGTCGATAACGTCGGTATTTTTTCGCCCAAGCGCACCGTGAAAAATGAACTCAAGGCCGGTGAAGTCGGTTTTATCGAAGCCACCATCAAGGAAATACGTGGAGCGCCTGTCGGCGACACCATTACCCATGCCTCCACGCCGGATGTCCCTTCATTACCGGGCTTCAAAAAAATCCAGGCCCAGGTTTATGCAGGCCTGTTTCCTGTCTCCAGTGATGACTTTGACAGTTTCAGGGATGCACTGGAGAAGTTGACATTAAATGATGCCGCGCTGATTTATGAGCCGGAAAGCTCCGATGCCCTTGGTGTGGGTTTTCGTTGTGGCTTCCTGGGAATGCTGCACATGGAAATTGTCCAGGAACGCCTGGAACGCGAATATGACCTGGATTTGATTACCTCTGCGCCGACCGTGGTATATGAAGTGTTGACCAGCAGTGGAGAAGTGATAAAGGTGGAAAGTCCGTCACGATTACCACCGACCACCAATATCGAAGAGATGCGTGAGCCCATCGTCGAGGCCAGCATCCTGGTACCCCAGGAACATGTCGGTAGCGTGCTGGCGCTGTGTACGGAAAAGCGCGGCTTGCAAAAAGACATGCAGTTTGTCGGGCAGCAGGTATCCATCAAGTATGAATTGCCCATGAGTGAAGTTGTGCTGGACTTTTTTGACCGGCTCAAATCCGTCAGTCGGGGATATGCATCACTGGATTATCACTTTGTACGTTTCCAGGAGGCCAAGCTGGTCAGGCTGGATGTTTTGATCAATGGTGATACAGTAGACGCCCTTGCCCTGATCGTTCACAGGGACCAGGCCCAGAGCAAGGGCAGGGTGCTGACGGAAAAAATGAAAGAGCTCATTCCAAGGCAACTTTACGATGTGGCAATCCAGGCAGCTATAGGCGGGCAGATTGTTGCACGTACCACGGTCAAGGCCTTACGCAAAAATGTCACCGCAAAATGTTATGGTGGTGATATTACCCGCAAGAAGAAATTGCTTGAGAAGCAAAAAGCGGGCAAGAAACGGATGAAGCAGGTTGGCAATGTTGAAGTGCCCCAGGAAGCCTTCCTCGCCATTCTGAAAGTGGATAAGTAGCGGCAGATATTACATACAAGTATGAGATGAGGAGATTTTGCCGGGAACTAGCCGGTACAACACGATCATGAGTTTTGATTTTTCTTTAATTCTGCTGGTTTTTTCCGCTATTACTGGCGTCATCTGGTTGCTGGATATCGTTCTGATGAAAAAGCCGCGGCAGGCGAAGGTGGATGCTTTCCTGGCCAGCAAAGGCGTTCCGCGAAATGATTTTGACCTCTTTGCCCGCTACCTGGAAACAGGGAAGAAAGATGGGCGCCTGGCCACCGAAAACAAAAGCGGCGACAGCGTGCGTTTCCAGAACCAGTCGACCCTGGAGCAGGCCTATGACCTCTACCAGGAACCTCTGGTGGTGGACTACGCAAAATCCTTTTTCCCCATCATTTTTGCTGTCCTGATATTACGTTCCTTCCTTTTTGAACCATTCCAGATCCCGACAGGTTCCATGATTCCTACCCTCAATGTGGGAGACTTTATCGTAGTCAACAAGTATTCCTATGGCGTACGGTTGCCAGTCGTAGGCACCAAGATTATTGACGTTAGCGAGCCCAAGCGCGGCGATGTCATGGTCTTTATTCCTCCCCATGATCCGAATTACTACATCAAGCGTGTTATCGGTATGCCTGGTGATCATGTGCGTTATGAGGACAAAACCGTCTATATTAACGGTGAACCACTAGATCAGGAATATGTGGACTTCATCAACGACAGAAGGCCTCCTGTGATCTATTCTCAGGAGAGTATCGGTGGTATAACGCACGATATTTATACGTCGCCATCGCCGTCTTACATCCGGCCAGGCAACTGGCTGTGGCCGGAAGGCCGTGTTATCCCTGAAGGGCATTATTTCATGATGGGAGATAACAGGGACAATAGCAGCGACAGCCGTGTCTGGGGTCCTGTGACCGAAGACAATATAGTCGGCAAGGCCGTAGCGGTCTGGATGCACAAGGACCCGGGCTTGAGCCTGCCGAGTTTCAGCCAGAACCGGTTCATAGATAACCCTTGATGCCAGGGGTGTTGGAACGGTTATAAAACAGTGTTACCAGAACAGTGTTTGAAGAGAGGACTAACATGAACATGATCAGGCAATACCCTGCGCGACAAAAAGGTGCCACGCTGTATGCGCTTATCGTGGTGATGACCCTCCTGGGAATTATCATATTCGCAGGCCTGAAAATTTCCCCTGCTTACATTGATGACCGTATCATCAGCACAACGCTGGAAAACATGAGGGCTGAAGGTGAACTGGCCTCGGCGCCACTGAGCGAGATTCGCAGGCGTGTCTCGCGGACGATGATTGCCAACGGTGCTAACTGGCAGTCAGACAGTCTTGACCAGGTAGAACAAGGCGGTGTTGATTATATTGAAGTCAAGTATGAAACAAGGGTGCCCATGTTCTGGAATATCGATGCCATCGTTAAATTCGATTACCGGGTGGCCAAATCGGACTGAAAGTCCAGCAAAAACCTGACGTGCCCTCTGAGACCCCCAAACTCGATTACCAGTTCAGTAATCAGGCCCTGCTTGACCTGGCACTTCGACACTGCAGTGTCGGCCGGGACAACAATGAACGTCTTGAATTTCTTGGTGATGCCATTCTTGGTTTCATCATGGCCGATGAACTTCAGCGCCGATTTCCCGAGGCCCGCGAAGGGCAGTTGAGCCGTTTAAGGGCTGATCTCGTACAGGGTGCAACGCTGGCCGGTGTCGCCAGGGAACTGGAAGTCGGCCCGGCCCTGCAACTGGGAATCGGGGAATTGAAAAGTGGCGGTGCTGACCGTGACTCCATTCTTGCGGACACCCTCGAAGCTATAATTTCAGCCATCTATCTTGATGCCGGCATGGAGACATGTCGCTCGATAGTCCTGGGCTGGTTTGAGCAACGCCTGGACAGCCTGGACCTGGACACCCAGACCAAGGATGCCAAGACCCGCCTGCAGGAGCACCTGCAAGCCATCAAGAGTGATTTGCCGGAATATGAAGTGATGGAAGTGGTGGGCAAGGACCATCAGCAACGCTTTGCTGTCCTGTGTCATGTTGCTTTGCTGCCGGAACCGGTTACCGGTTATGGCACCTCCCGTCGAGAGGCTGAACAGGAAGCTGCCGAAGCCGTTATTGCCGCCCTGGCCGAAGCCGACTAAAAACAAGCGTTACACCCAAAAACTGCTATTATTTCCCTATGAGTTCTGAACAACACGACCAGGCTGATGCATCGTCGCCACGCTGCGGGCTGGTTGCTATTGTGGGTAAGCCCAACGTCGGAAAGTCCACTTTGCTGAATTACCTGATTGGCCAGAAACTTAGTATCACCTCCAGAAAACCCCAGACTACCCGGCACCGCCTGCTGGGCATCAAGACCGTGGGGAACACCCAGATAATCTTTGTGGACACGCCCGGACTGCATAGCGGGCAGGACAAGGCCATTAACCGTTACATGAACAAGACGGTGCATAACGTGGTGCGGGATGTGGACCTGATCCTGTTTGTCGTGGACAGGCTGAAATGGAACGAGGAAGACGAGCTGGTCCTGCGACAGATTCGGCATACCGAGACACCGGTAATGCTTGTCATCAACAAGGTAGATCTCATCGAGGACAAATCCATCCTGCTGCCGCATATCAATGAAATGCAGTCGCTATACCCGTTTGCAGAAATTTTTCCACTATCGGCGCTCAAAGAGCACAACATTGAAGACCTGGAAAAGGCTATAGCCGCACGCCTGCCCGAAAACCCGTTTTATTACCCTGAAGACCAGATTACCGACCGCAATGCCCGTTTCCTGGCCGCGGAGTTCATTCGGGAAAAAATTACGCGCCAGATCGGTGATGAATTACCGTATGAAGCCACGGTTGAAATCGAGGAGTTTCGCCATGATGGAAAGGTGATTCATATCAGTGCATTAATCCTGGTAGAAAAACCGGGCCAGAAACGCATCATCATTGGTGATGGTGGCTCTCGCCTCAAGCTGATCGGCACGGAAGCACGCAAGGATATTGAACACTTGCTGGACAGCAAGGTGATGCTCAATCTCTGGGTGAAAGTCAAAAGTGGCTGGTCAGATGATGAACGAGCGCTCAAGAGCCTTGGCTATGATGACTTTGCCTGAAACATCGCATGCGCAGAGCTTGCTGGCCATGGGCGACTAGGATGTGAGCCTTGTCGACCCTGATTGAATTACAGCCGGCTTATATCCTGCACAGTCGGCCGTTTCGCGACAGCAGCCTGATCCTTGATTTTCTTACGCCCGATTATGGCAGGATAAGCGCCATCTCCCGTGGTGGTCGCAGTGGCAAGTCGAAAACCAAAAGCCTGCTGCAGCCTTTTACACCTGTGCTGGTCTCCCTGTCCGGCAAGAGCGAACTGAAAAGCCTGCGTAGTATTGAGCTGAGATATTCCCTGCCCATGCTCAAAGGCGAAAGGTTGTTCAGTGCCCTGTACATGAATGAAATCATTGTCCGGTTATTTCAAAGCCACGAGGCCGATCCCGATTTTTTTCAGGACTATGAGCAGGCGCTTGCCCGGTTGGGCAACCAGGAGCAGCCGGAACCGGTGCTGCGCAACTTCGAGTTGAGCCTGCTCGAGGCCCTGGGCTATGGTGTGGATTTCAGTGCCGAGGCCCATTCGCATCAACCGGTACTACCTGACGACTGGTACTATTTCCAGGAAGAAAGCGGATTCATCCGCGTGCAGGACCAGGCCGTACATGGTGAGGCTGTTACTGCGGGCAACAATGTCTTTACCGGTCGGGACCTGCTGAATATCCATGACAGGAATTTTTCTGAAGATTCCACCCGTCGTACGGCCAAGCTGGTAATCCGCGGCATACTGGCAAACCACCTGGGCAGTGCCCCTCTGCGCAGTCGTTCGCTGTTTACCCGCTGATGGGGGTTTGAGCACCAATGCGGGGTGTGGGCATTGGCGCCTTCACACGATAGAATTAGCGCCTTTTTGAGCCGATACCCGCAATCCCTTGCGATGCAGGTTGAATACTTGCCAGGAAATCCAGTTATGTCATTTCCCACAATTGAAGATACGGTTGGTAATACGCCGCTCGTGCGCCTGCAAAGGCTGCCGGGGAATACCAGCAATACCGTACTGGTCAAGCTGGAAGGCAATAACCCGGCAGGATCGGTCAAGGACCGGCCTGTGCTGAGCATGATCAGCAAGGCTGAGGCCCGCGGCGAGATCAAGCCGGGGGATACCCTGATTGAAGCAACCAGTGGCAATACCGGCATCGCCCTGGCCATGGTGGCGGCTATCAAGGGCTACAACATGATACTCATCATGCCGGAAAGCTCGACCCAGGAACGCAAGGACTCGATGACAGCCTACGGCGCACAATTGATCGAAGTGACTGCGGAGGAGGGCATGGAAGGCGCCCGTGACGTGGCCAAGCGCATGGAAGCCGAGGGCAAGGGCAAGGTGCTGGATCAGTTTGCCAACGAGGACAATTTTGCCGCCCACGTGGAGCATACCGGCCCGGAAATCTGGCGTGATACCAATGGCACTGTCACCCATTTTGTCAGTTCCATGGGCACCACCGGCACTATTATGGGGGTATCGCGCTACCTGAAATCACAAAATCCGGCGATCGAAATTATCGGCTTGCAACCGAAAGAGGGCGCCAAGATACCCGGTATACGCCGCTGGCCGCCGGCGTACCTGCCAAAAATATTTGAACGGGAACGTGTAGACCAGATCATTGATATCAGCCAGGAAGATGCTGAAAACACCACGCGGGCCCTGGCCAGGGAAGAAGGAATCTGCTGTGGTGTATCCTCCGGCGGAGCAGTCTTTGCTGCCCTAGAGCTTTCCCGGCAGGTGGAAAACGCCGTCATTGTTGCCATCGTTTGTGACCGGGGTGACCGTTACCTGTCCTCCGGGCTGTTTACCGCCGGGTAAGAATCAGCCTGCCATGAGAAGACGCCGCCGCAAAAAGAACCTGCCGACTACCCCGGTCACCCTGGATATTGAAAAACTCAGTCATGAGGGACGCGGTATAGGACATCACGAGGGCAAGGTGATGTTTGTGGAAGGTGCGCTACCGGGGGAGCAGGTGGAAGCCATGCTGACCAACCGCCGCGAAAGTTTTGATGAAGCCAAGCTCCATGCGATTTTGCAGGCAGCCCCGGAAAGAATTACACCGGCCTGCGAATACGCTGATATCTGTGGCGGGTGCAGTCTTCAACACTTCGATGCCCAGGCGCAAATGGCGTTCAAGCAGGACATGTTGCTGGAAAAGCTGGCCCATGCTGTTCCTGATGTTTCTTTTGATGTGCTCGAACCGCTGACGGGCCCGGTCCTGGGTTACCGGCGCAAGGCCCGGCTTGCTGTACGTTATGTGCATAAAAAAGAACAGGTGCTGGTGGGGTTCCGGGAAAAACAGTCTACCTTTATCACCAATATGGACGATTGCAAGGTTCTGGATCCGCGCCTGGCGGTGTTGCTGCCAGCGCTCTCGGCCCTGATTGGCAGCATGGAGAGCTTTCGCCATATTCCCCAGATCGAAGTGGCTGCAGGTGACCCCGATGAAAGCGGTTGCACCGTCGCCCTGGTGTTCAGGCACTTGCAGGCATTGCCGTCGCAAGACCAGGACAAGTTGCTGGCTTTTGGTGAGGAAAAGGGGGTGGCGATCTATCTGCAACCGGGTGGCCTGGATACCGTGCACAGGATTTATCCCGGTGCAGGCGAGGATCGGCTCTATTACCAGTTACCGGATGCCGGTCTGCGTATGGCATTTCATCCCAATGATTTCACCCAGGTAAACGCGGAGATCAACCGTCAGATGATAGCCAGGGCCTTGTCCTTGCTGGAGCTGACAGACAATGACCGTGTGCTTGACCTGTTTTGCGGCCTGGGCAATTTCACCTTGCCCCTGGCAAAGCGCTGCGGCCATGCCACTGGCGTGGAAGGCTCGGAGGTTATGGTTGGTCGGGCACAGGAAAATGCCGCGGCCAATGGTATCGGCAATGCGGAATTCCACAGTGCCGATCTGTCCAGGCCAATGGCAGGGGCTGCCTGGCTGGCAGAAGGTTTTGACAAGATACTGCTGGACCCGCCTCGTTCCGGCGCCTGGGAGGTTCTGCCGGACATCGTCACCTTGCGACCCGAGCGCATAGTGTATGTTTCCTGTAACCCTGCCACCCTGGCCAGGGACACCGAATTCCTGGTTGAACAGGGCTATCTCCTGTCCTGTGCCGGTGCCATGGACATGTTTCCCCAGACTGCCCATGTCGAAGCCATGGCACTGTTCATCGATAGCAAACGGAAACAGGCATGACCATCAACGAGCTGCTCGACATCATGGCCAAACTCCGGGATCCGGATCACGGGTGCCCCTGGGACAGGAAGCAGACATTTGACACGATTGTGCCGCATACCCTGGAAGAGGTTTACGAGGTCGTCGATACGATTGAGCGCAAGGATTATGACCACCTGGCCAATGAACTTGGTGACCTGCTGTTCCAGGTGGTCTTTTATGCCCAGCTTGGCAAGGAGGCAGGGCTGTTTGATTTTGACGAGGTGGTCAGCGAGATCTGCAACAAACTGCTGACACGTCATCCCCATGTCTTTCCTGATGCCAGCCTTGCCAGTTTCGGTTCGCCGGCGGATATCACAGCGGAACAGGTAGAAGGCAACTGGGAAGCGATCAAACAGCAGGAGCGGGACAACAAAGGCCAGGAGCCCGGCAGCATTCTGGACGATATTCCCCGTGCGCTGCCAGCACTGACACGGGCCAGGAAAATCCAGAAAAGGGCGGCACGCAGTGGATTCGACTGGCCTGATATCGATGGCGTCCTGGACAAGGTCAACGAGGAAAATGCAGAGCTGCGGGAGGCAATGGCCTCAGGGGAAGCCGAGCATATTGAGGAAGAGCTTGGCGATATGTTTTTCAGCCTGGTGAATTTGTCACGGCATCTGAATATTGAACCGGAAAAATGCCTGCGCAAGGCCAATGAAAAATTTGAGTCCCGGTTTCGCCGCATGGAAAAAGTCATCAATAGTGAAGACAGGGATCTGGCGACAATGGATCTTGAAGAAATGGAAAACTACTGGCAACAAATCAAGAACAGCAACTAACCAGCACAGGCACGGATTACTTTCTTGTGGACACTAATCCAACCGTGTATGTTTTATTTATTTAGCAGGAGTGGTAACGATGAAAATGATCTTATTGGGGGCACCGGGTGCCGGCAAGGGCACACAGGCAAAATTCCTGACGGAAGCCTACGGCATTCCCCAGATATCCACCGGCGACATGCTGCGTGCTGCCGTCAAGGCAGGTACCGAAGTGGGCCTGAAAGCCAAAGCGGTCATGGACAGCGGGGCATTGGTCACTGATGACATCATCATCGCGCTGGTCAAGGACCGCATTGCCCAGGAAGACTGCAAGGGTGGATTTCTTTTTGATGGCTTTCCGCGCACCATTCCCCAGGCCGAAGCCATGCGTGACGCCGGTGTGGATATCGATGTCGTTCTGGAAATCGATGTCCCTGATGATGAAATTGTCAGGCGCCTGAGTGGTCGTCGAGTCCACCTGGATTCCGGTCGGGTTTACCATATTGATTTCAATCCACCTGAAAAAGAGGGTGTGGATAATGAAACAGGTGAGCCCCTGATCCAGCGCGATGACGACAAGGAAGATACCGTCAGGAAACGCCTGTCGGTTTACCATGAGCAGACCAAGCCCCTGGTCAACTTCTACCAGACCATGGAAAAAGAAACCGGTAACGTGCGTTTCATACGTATTGACGGTACCCGTGGCATCCAGGATATCGTCGACGACATCAAGCAAAGCCTGGGTTTGTAATGCCCGTACGCTGGCGCCATGGCGGCGTCAGCGCCATCCCGGGGCACGAAAAGCCTATTCGCCAAAACTAAAATACTAAATTAAATCAATCGTTTTTGTTGGATACTTTAACGAGATTGTGATAAGTTTTCCGCCAACGTCGGCGTGGACAGCTTTGCCATACAACTGTCCTTTACAGGCTGCGGTTCAGGAGAGCTGATATGTCTACTGCGAAAGCAAAAAGAAAAACCGTCAAAGCATCTGCGAGAACTTCTGCACGGGCAAGTGCCGGAAAAACCTCCGTAAAGTCGGTCAAACGCCGTAACGTGTCCGCCACCACCAAGGCAAAATCAGCATTGAACAAGGCCCAGAAAGAGCTGGCAAAACAGTCCAGGGCTGTGACCGCCGCGCGCAAGAAAGTCAGTGCTGCCAGGACCAGGAAAGCGGTCGTCAAGGCCAGGGCAGCTGTCAGAAAATCCACTACACGGCTAAACGCTGCCAAGGCCAGTTTACTGAAAGCCAAACAAAACATGGTCAAGGCCCAGGCGGTGGAAGTTGCCAGGGCCAAGGTCGCCGAACAGGCCAAAGCAGTAGCATCCTATAAAGACACCCTGAAGAAAAAATCCAGGCAAGACCTGAAAAAAGCAATCAAGCAATTCGAGGCTTCATGGACGAAGAAACGGGCCAAGACAGATGCCAGGAAACTTGCCGAAAAACTGAAAAAAGAAGCAGCCAAGGCAGCAGCCGCCAAGCGCAAAGCAGAAGCCAGGGCCAGGCTTGCAGCCAGGAAACTGGCAGCCAAGGCGAAAAAAGAAAAGCGCCAGGCAGCGGCGAAGGCCAAGCTCAAGGCCAGGAAGGCAGAAACCAGGTTAAAAGCCGAGGCCAGGGCAGCGAAAAAGAAAGTCGCCAGGAAGGCCGCCAAAAAGGCAGCCAGGGAAAAAACCGCCAGAAGGAAAGCCGAAAAGAAAGCCGAAAAGAAAGCCGGAAAAAAAGCAGTTAAAAAAGCTGCTAAAAAAGCTGCCAGAAAAACGGTAAAGAAAAAGTCGGCAAGAAAGAAAACAGCGAGTAAAAAAGCCGCGAAAAAGAAATAACGGCATTACTACATCAGGGGTTACGACCACGGTCAGTATATATCCTGGCAGTGGCTTAATTTATAATGAGTCCTCCGCAGAACCCTGTGGAGGATTTTTTTTGGTAAATACTGCATGTCAGTCATTCTTGCAATCGATACATCCACCCAGGCCTGTTCATGTGCCCTGAACCGGGACGGTGAAATCAGCGAAACCTTTGCCGTTGTGCCGCGTCAACACGCAGGCAAGCTGTTGCCCATGATCAGTGATTTACTGAAGTCCCACGGGTTGTCCTATGAAAATCTTGATGCCGTAGCCTATGGCCAGGGTCCAGGCTCTTTTACCGGCCTGCGTATTGCTGCCGGTGTCACCCAGGGTATTGCCTTTGGTGCCGGTTTGCCTGTGATACCGGTATCCACCCTGGCGTCACAGGCCATGCAATTGAGAAATGCGATTGATCCCGGTTTGGTGTTCAGTACCCTGGATGCCCGTATCGATGAAGTGTATTACGCGTTCTTCCGGCTTGACCCACAGGGTATCGAGGCTGTCGGAGAGGCGGGCCTGTGCAAACCGGAAGCCTTGCCTGTTCCGGTACCTGGCAATGCCGAGTGCTTCGCTGCAGTGGGTAGTGGCCTGGCATACCAGGAGCGTATGCCCGCAACTTACCGTGACTGTTTTGTCTACACTGACAGTGAAGTGCATCCCAGGGCCGGTGTGATGGCTGAATTGGCTGCCGGCATGCTGGCAGCAGGACAGACCCAGTTACCCGAGGACGTCAACCCGGTTTACCTGCGGGACAAAGTCACCCATGGCTGATTGCTCGTACCTGGACGCTGTCCATGGCGATAACAGGAAGTCCGCAAAAGGGATAAGTGCCAATGAGTTTTGATGTCATACGAGTGACTTTTCTGGCACTTATCCAGGGTTTAACCGAATTCCTGCCTATATCAAGTTCTGCCCACCTGATTCTGCCCTCGGCCTTGCTGGGGTGGGAAGACCAGGGCCTGGCTTTTGATGTTGCCGTTCACCTGGGCACCCTGTCAGCAGTCGTACTTTATTTTCGTAAGGATATCTTCAGTATTGCCGCCGGCTGTCTCAGGCAGGTGTTCAGGGGAGAGCCCTCAGCAGAGGGCATGCTGGGCTGGCAAATCATTGTTGCCACGATACCCGTTGTCATCATCGGTTTTCTGGCCAAGGACTATGTGGATGTCTATCTGAGACAAACGGTTGTGATCGCCACCACCACCGTGTTTTTTGCATTGCTGCTGCTTTGGACCGACAGGCAATCAACGGCAAGTATGCGCTTGGCTGATATGGGTTGGAAAACAGTCCTGATTATCGGCGCGGCCCAGGTGCTGGCGCTGGTACCCGGGACTTCCCGATCCGGCATTACCATGACGGCGGCCTTGTTCTGTCATCTGGACCGGGAAAGCGCCAGTCGTTTTTCCTTCCTGCTTTCCATTCCGGTCATTGCCGGGGCGGCCTTGTTGCTGGTGCTGGACCTGCTGGAGGCGGAAGCGGTCAATTGGCCTGAACTGGTATACGGTATGGTCCTGGCAGGACTGGTGGCCTTTGCCTGCATTCATTACTTCCTGAAAGCCATAGCCCGTATTGGCTTTCTGCCCTTTGTCATCTACCGTCTCTTGCTGGGGCTTGTTCTGTTCCTGTTTTTTGTCTGAGCGCTATAGGTGCGGCTGTTCAGGGACGGAAAACATGACTGATACTGTTTCTACCTTCCGCTAGCACGAATATGGCGTTTACACGGCGAAATTGAGTTCAATCTTGACGCCGTTGGGGTCATTCAGAAACAGCTGAACGAGGCCGGCATGTGGCACATCATTGCGATCATAGGCAATGGCCTGTTGTTCCAGTCGCAAGATCATGTCGTCGGGATCGGTGCCATTGAACGCGATGTGGTCAAAGGCGCCTGTTCCCGGTGCCCGGCTAGTCACAGGAATCCCCAGCTTGTTGGAATGTCGGGTGTAGGTTTCCCATTCGGCAATATGCAGAACAGGCGTCTGGTTCAGGTAAAGCCAGTAACCGGGAAACTCAAGCGGCGGCCTGAACCCATCTTCAAGGCCCAGGATGTCAATGTAAAACGCCCGCGTGGCATCGATATCATCAGTGAGCACAAGATAATGCTCCATCAGGTTAAGCGGCATACCTGTACCTTTTGAGAAGTTGAAAAGGGATAGTCGAATAGTGCTTCATTGCCGGGCGAACGTGTCTCAGGTCACCTTGAAAAACCAGAGCCTGATTGAATTGGCATAGCGGGCACCTGTCCCAATAAAAATCCCCTTGTTAAGCCACTCATATTTTCCCGCGGGAGCCTTGAAACGCGGATTGGTCCGGAAGTAGTACTCGGAAGGATCAACATCCTCACCGGCTGCCAGACGCTTCATGACCTCGTCCTTGCCGAAGCGCAGGCCATAATTCTCCACCTGAATGATGACGCCGTCGTCGGTCTGGATGGCATAGGTTGCCTCGGCCTGGGTGACGCCATCATTACGGGTGTGTTGCCAGTCTGCTGCGCCGGTAGGCATGAAAGTGCCACGGATATCCGGCCCTTCAAACGTGCCGTCCAGGATAGGTATCATGCGCCTGGGGCCTTCATACGTTTCCCCAAACTGGATGGGGTCAGCCAACTTGCCTTCAGCGGCAAAAATAAATTCATAACCGGGTTCTATCATCGTCTTTTGGCCTTTCTTTGATAATGAGTTTATTCATGGTCAGGCAGTCGCCTTTGCGAGTTGATAATAACATGCAGGAAACGCAAGAATGGTTTATTTCTTGACCGAGACGCAGTAGAGTCTTGTCCTGATTTTTTGTTAGGGAATTGAGAACTATGGAGCTTCCTGTTGTTGATGATACGGGTATCTGGGATGCCTGGATGACGATGCTGAATGTGCCTGCCATTTCAGCATCACTGGAACTGGGTATTTTCGAATCACTGGAAAAGGCGCCTGCTTCAGCTTCAGGGCTGGCTGAGCGGCTGGGATTTGAAGAAAGAACGCTCAAGGCATTGTTGCCGGTACTTGGCCACCTGGGATTCATGAAGTTCATTGATGGTGCCTGGCAACTCTCTGCCCAGGCCAGGTATTACCTGTTGGAAGACAGCCCTTATTGCTGGAGCGGTGTGTTTCGTCGGGAAGGGCGCATGATGACGCGACACCAGTTGCTGGTTGAGGCCGTCACGGGCAAAAAGAATGAACATGATGGCAAGGATCGCCCGGCGGAAAGCTGGGAAAGCGGCCAGGTTAAAAAGGATATGGCCAAGGAGATTACGGCCTTCATGCATAGTCATTCCATGGCGGCAGCCCAGGGTATGACCCGCACAGGAGATTTCGGCGGTGTCAGCAGGGTGCTGGATGTTGGCGGTGGTTCAGGCTGTTTTGCCATTGCCATGGCCCAGGCCATGCCGTCTGTTTCCTGCACCGTGATGGAACTGCCCGCCATCTGTGAGTTGGCAGAGGAATACGTGGCAAAAGAAAACCTGAGCGACAGGATCGATACCGTCACGGTGGATATGTTTCGTGAAAAGTGGCCGACAGGTTATGACATGCATTTCTTTTCCAATATTTTCCATGACTGGAGCTTTGATACATGCCGTGAACTGGCCAAGAGCAGTTTCGAGGCGCTGGAGCCGGGCGGCAAAATCATGTTGCATGAAATGCTGCTCAATGATGGGGGCAAGTCACCTTATCCGGCTATTGCCTTTTCCCTGTTGATGGCCATTGGTACCAGGGGTCAGCAGTTTACCTTGCCGGACTTACATGACATTCTGTCTTCAGCCGGTTTCACCAATATCAGCAGTGTGAATACATACGGTTATTACTCTATCGTCAGTGCTGAAAAGCCGGCCTGATAGCGGGCGTCCAATATTCCGGGAAATAATAAACATGGTCGAAAAAAATCCAAGAAATGACGGTGAATACCTGAATTCATTGGCACGTGGCCTGGCGGTGTTGAGGGCATTCAGCCGTGAGAAACCGGAAATGACCCTGAGCGAGCTTGCTATCCAGACCGGGTTGAACCCGGCTGTTGTGCGACGCTGCCTGAACACGCTGCAACATTTGGGTTATGTGGGCAAAAAAGACAAGCTCTTCCTGTTGAGGCCAGCGGTCTTTCGTCTTGGTTCTGCCTATATCGAATCCATGAACCTGGAAGAAGTGGCCAGGCCGGCGATGCAGCGTGTCAGGGATCTGACAGGGAACAGTGTCGCCCTGGGGGTCCTGTCCGACAGGGATATCCTGTTCCTGGTTTATGTCTCCACGAAACAGTTGACCCGGATTGTGGCCGGTGTGGGCACCCGGTTCCCAGCCTATGCGACATCGGCCGGACGTGCCATCCTGGCTTTTGAAGAAAAAGATGAGATCGAAGACTACCTGCGCAAGGTGAAGCTGGAACCACTCACTGAAAAAACAGTGACTTCCAAGAAGGAGCTCAAGAGCATCCTGGCCAGCGTCAAGAAAAACCGGTTTTCTGCCACCGATGGTGAACTGGATTTTGGCGTGGTTTCAGTAGGGGTGCCTGTATTCAACGAAGAAAACCGGGTTATTGCCTCCATTTCCTGTTCCACGGCATCGGCACGCCTGCCCCAGGAGGAGATGATTGAAACCGTTGTGCCCTTGCTCACGGAAGCTGCCAAGGACATCGAGTTTGAACTGCGGCGTTGCCCGATGCTGGCGCATTCCATCATTTCCTGACTTTGCAAACATACAAAAAAAACCGGAGTGGCCTGGCCGCTCCGGTTTTTTTATGGATTGCTGAATGACAGTAGCTGAAAGCTACAGTTCGGCATTCACGATGGCCGCACCAGCGCTAAGGGCTTTCAGTTTGGCCCGGGCAGATTCACGTGGCAGGTATTTCATGCCACAGTCAGGTGCGGCAATGATCCGCTCAGGTGGCAGGAATTCCAGCGCCGCACGCAGGCGGTCGGCCACAATTTCCGGGGTTTCCGGAGTTTCATCACCCAGATCGAGTACACCGACCATGATGGTTTTTCCTGGCAGGGCATTCAGCGCTGCACCCAGGTCCAGGTCTGGTTGAGCAGCTTCAATGGACACCTGGTCCACATTGATGTCGCTGACCAGCGGCAGGCAGGAATAACCGTCACCGGATTTGTCTGAGACCATGGCAGCATAACCAAAGCACACGTGCAGGGCAGTAGTGCCTTCAATACCCTCCAGGGCCTTGTTGATGGCCTTGGCACCGTATTCCTTGGCGTCGTCATAACGTGCCTGCAGGTAAGGCTCATCGAACTGTACGATGTCGGCACCGGCAGCAAACAGGTCACGCATTTCCTCGTTCACCACCTCCGCATAGGCCATGGCGACTTCTTCCGGTGTTTTGTAGTACTGGCTTACGGCCAGCTGGGAGAGCGTGAATGGCCCGGGAATAGTGATTTTCACGGTTTTGTCCGTATGTGCACGCAGGAATTTCACATCGTCGACATGTACCGGGGAAACTCTTTTTAACGGCCCGCTGATCAGGGGAACCTTGTTGGGTTTGCCGGCACGGCCAATCAGGGTTTCAACCTTTTCCCTGTCAATACCTTCCGGGGCGTTGGCCAACGGGGCAGAATAGCTTTCACGACGGACTTCGCCATCAGTGACAATATCGATGCCAGCGAGCTCCTGGTCTTCCAGAATGCTCAAAACGGCATCATCCTGGGCTTCCTGGAGTAAATCTTTGGAAACTCTCCACATGTCACCGGTGAGAATGCGGGCGGGCAGGCGGTTGCGAAGGGCTTCACGGTCTATCAGCCATTCAGGCTGGGCGTAGCTGCCAACGAGGGCTGTGCGGATTTTAGTCATAATCTTGTTGTAATCTCCCTTGAAAGAAGCCCCGGATTATACTGAAAGCAACGATAAAGGCCACCGGTGCCAATCTGTATTATAATGCCCCCCCTCGACCTACGGGTCTGACTCATTGACTGGACCGGGGCCTGCAATTATTCTGGGCGCCGTTTCGGACAATGCGAGACATTCTGTAAAACAAGACGACACGCAAGACTACATTCAAAGGTGTAAAGGTAAAAACATGACAGCTGAATATTTCAAAGAAGGTGAGTGGTGGGTAAGTCCCTATAACGTGATTGACGAGGTGACATCCAAGTTTGACCTTCCCGAAAAAGTGGAAATCCATGATGCGACCCTGCGCGACGGTGAACAGACACCCGGCGTGGTATTCAGCCCGGAAGACAAGATCGCCATTGCCGAGAAAATGGCTGAAGTCGGTGTTGACCGTATTGAGGCGGGAATGCCCGCGGTTTCACCGGATGACTACAAGGCCATCAAGCAGATTTGCTCCCTGGGCCTGAAATCCAAGATTTATACCTTTGCCCGGGCCATGGAGTCAGATATTGATTCTGCCATCGAGTGCGGCGCGGACGGTGTGATCATTGAAGTGCCCATCGGTTATCCGAAACTGAAATACCAGTTCAAGTGGACCTGGGAAGACGTTTACAAGAAGAGTGCCCCGATCATCAAGTACGCCAAGGATCATGGCCTGCACACGGTATTTTTCCCCTATGACACCACCCGCGCCCGCGAAGAGGACCTGGAAAACCTGCTCAATGCGGTGATGGACAACTGTCCACCGGACTCTGTCGGTGTGGTAGACACCATGGGCTGTGCGCTGCCGGAAGCCATCAAGTACCTGGTCCGCAAGGTCAAGGGCCTGACAAACCTGCCGGTTGAAGTGCATACGCACAATGACTTTGGCATGGGTGTAGCCACCGAGCTTGCCGGTGTTGAGGCCGGCGCCACAGTTGTTCACTCCTGTGTTAACGGGCTGGGCGAAAGAACGGGCAATGCTGCCATGGAAGAGCTGGTACTGGCCCTGGATGTGCTCTATGGCATCAAGATGGATTACGACATGAAGAAATTCCCGGAGCTGTTTGAACTGGTGTCCAGGATCAGCAATATCCCCATTGCAGCCAACAAGCCTGTGGGCGGTTCCCGCAACTTTACCCGTGAATCCGGTATTGGTGTTGACCTGGTACTGGAAGAACCACTGGCCATGTTCGGTACCCATCCTGCCCTGACCGGGCGTCATGGAGACATTGTCCTGGGTAAAAAGAGCGGCAAACGTTCTGTGACCTATTCCCTGGAGCAGATGGGAATCAAGGATTACAGCGATGAAGCCGTTGCTGAAATCCTGTCACAGGTAAAAGCCCTGGGAATCCAGAAGAAAACCATCATCTCCGAGGATGAGTTCAAGACCATCGTGAGCAATGTCCTCTGAGAGGGTCATTCAAACAGCGGCATTGTAAAAATGCACCGAAGGCATAAAAAAAGCCGGTTTAAAAACCGGCTTTTTTTATGCCTGAATTCCGGCAGTGACTTGCAGAATTCTGTTTGCCTGGCTGCTGTCGAAATCCTGGAGCCGAACATCCAGCCGGGATAGTGTATTAGGCTATTGGCGCCTTACCTAACAACCAGATACAGGTAAGACACCAATAGGGGAAGACGGTGCGTGTCATGCCAGGAAGTGAAACCTTTTTCCTGACCAAAAAAGCGAAAAAAATTTCGATAACCGAAATAATGTTGTCATAGGACCTGGCAGATGTAAATGCCGGATGAAAATTTTAGGCAAAAAAAAGCCCGGGGATTGCTCTCCGGGCTTTTCTCGTCGTTCGGGAAGAAATCAGTTGTCAGCGACCATGTGTCCATCATCCGAGGCACCAGGGACCACGCTGTAGCGAAAGGCTTCACTGTTGGCGATACCCTTGATGAGTGATGAAAAGCGGTAGTCATCCTGTGCTGCCTGCCGGACCAGTTCCCTGACCTGGGGCATGTCCACAGCTTCCACGGGACGTCCCAGTGCGTAGGTCAGCAGACGGGTGGTCACGGTGCGTGCAAACATGGAGGGATCTTCAGTCAGGGCCTTGCGCAAATCATCGGGCCCGTCTACCGGTTCGCCACTGGGCAGGACTCCCGAAGCATCTATCGGGTCGCGGGAATACCTGTCGATATTGCGCCAGTGTCCCACGGCATCAAAATTTTCCAGGGCAAAGCCCAGCGGGTCCATCACAGCATGGCAGGCGAAGCAGGTGGGGTTCTGGCGGTGCTGCTCAAGTCTTTCGCGCACGGTGGTAGCGGGTTTACCCACTTCATTTTCCGCCAGGTCTTCCACATCGGGTGGCGGCACGGGAGGCGGAGTTCCCATGATGTTTTCAAGAATCCAGGCACCGCGTAATACCGGTGAGGTCCTGTTGGGATAGGCTGCTGACATCAGGATGCCGCCTTTACCCAGCAATCCCCAGCGCGAGGAGTCGGCCAGCTCGACCCGACGGAAACGGTTGCCCTTGACGTTACGAATACCGTAATGCAGTGCCAGGCGTTCGTTCAGGAAACTGTAGTCAGCGGTGAGCAAGGCCATCACACTTTGGTCTTCACGAATAATGCTGTCGATAAACAGTTCAAGCTCACGCTTGAAATCCGGCCTGAGGTCCCCGGCACCGAAAGCATAGGGAAAGATGCCGCCATCAGGGTTGATTTCATCCAGCTTGGAAAGCTCCAGCCACTGGTAGGCAAAGTTGGAAGCCAGGGTGCTGGAGCGAGGATCCGCGATCATGCGTTCAATCTGTGCATCGAAGGTGTCCAGGTCGGAAAGCTCACCGGCAATGGCCAGGTCGAGCAGTTCGCGATCGGGAATGCTGCTCCACAGGAAGAATGAGAGCCGTGTTGCCAGTTCCAGGTCGTCCAGGGCATAAACCTCACCAGGCTCCAGGTCCTGTGGACCTGTCTGGATGCGATAAAGGAAATTGGGACTGGCCAGGGCGCGGGTCAGTGCACGACGTACACCTTCTTCAAAACCGCCGATGGCATAACCCTGGTCATAAAAATCGAGAAGGGGAGTCATGTCATCGTCGGTCAGCGGGCGGCGATAGGCCAGCGAAGTAAAGTCGGTAATGATTTCCAGGGCGCAGTCCATTTCCTCGGCCGGAGACTCGGGGTAACAGGAAAATATCTTTTCCCGGCTCGGCGTCATGCTGATGCCGGTAGGATTGAACGGTCCCCGGATTTCCACGGAGGGAATGGAGAGGATTCGGTCCTGCAATGTACCGGGAATAGGGGGTTCCAGGCGATCGTCAGATTCGGCAAAGGTACGGCGGATAAAGGTCACACCGATATTGTGTGGCCCTGCTGTGGTGGTGAAACGGATATCCTTGGTGCGGCCGTTGATATCGTCCATGGGCGCAGCCTGGTCAAGGTCCAGGGCGATTCTGTCCTCATCGCCGCCCAGGACTGTCTGGTACACTTTTTCGCCGTCAACCGTGACAATCATGGTGTTTTCAAATTCGATATTGAACATCCAGGCAAACAGGTTGAAATCGCCGACATTCACCGCGTATTCGCCATCGGCCGGGAACCAGTGCTCCACGAGCATGCCGCCACGGGTACCCAGCGGGAGGCCTTCGATATGTTGCTGCTGGGAACCGCCGCCCTGCATGCGGATGGGCAGTTCTTCCTCCGGGAAATAGGTGGTACTGCCGGTGGCCGGGGACTTGTCGCCAATGGCCTGCTCCATGATGGAACGGGCCGCTAGGACATACTGGTTGATAAATGCCGGTGTGACATTCAGGGCTTCAGCGATATTGTCAAAACCATCGAGGGAATTATCCTCGGGAAGAATGGCGGCTGGCTCAATCTCAATGCCGGTGAGGTCCCTGATGGCATTGGTGTATTCCTTCCGGTTCAGGCGATGGATCGGCATGCTGTGATAGACAGGATCCTTCTCTGCAGCCTCATCCAGGTAGGATTCCAGCCAGGTGACAAAGCTTTCCAGGGTTTCCTCGGAGGGAGTCTCCTGTCCCGGCGGGGGCATCATGCGCCCGCGCAGTTTCATGACGGCTTTTTCCCAGGTTTCGGCATGCTGTGGAATTTCGTCGACAAACATGGTGGTGAAATCAACGCCGCCTGAATAATCCTCGAAGTTGTGGCATTCAGTGCAATACTCGTTAATAAACTCCCATTGCTGGTCGGCGTTCGCCATGGCGTCATAGGCGGCATCCTGCTGGGCAGCCAGGGGATTGGCAGCAACCAGGGACAGTAATGCCGGTATCAGTAACAGGGGATTGAGCTTGTCAGTACGTGTCATCATGCGTTCAGGATACAGTCCAAATTGGGAAAAAAACGGTAATCAATGGGTAAATCCGGTTCTCAGGATCCGGAAATCCCCTTCTATACGGGGCGGCTATTGTAATGTGCGCCCCGGCTTGCCGTAAACACAAGGGGCAAGCCGATAGCGCACCAGGCCGTAATCAGGCAAGCCTGGCCGTGATTTTGGCCACATGTTCACCCTGGAAACGGGCGATTTCCAGTTCGTCCTCGGATGGCATGCGGCTGCCATCGCTTCCTGTGATAGTGGAGGCACCATAGGGTGAGCCGCCACATATAGCATCCATCGTGGTCAGCTGTGGAATGCTGTAGGGCACACCAACTACGATCATGCCATGATGGAACAGGGTCGTATGGAAGGAGTTCAGCGTGGTTTCCTGGCCACCGTGCTGCGAAGCAGTCGATGTAAATACGCTGCCAACCTTGCCAACCAGTTTGCCTTCAAACCAGAGACCACCGGTCTGGTCCAGGAAATTACGCATCTGGGCGGTCATGTTGCCAAACCGGGTAGGTGAACCAAAAATAATCGCATCGTAGTCACCCAGTTCACCGGGATCGGCAATGTCGGCGTCCTGGTCAAGTTTGACGCCGGCAGCTTTTGCCGCGTCTTCAGGCATCAGTTCAGGGACGCGCTTGATGGTGACATCGGTGCCAGGCACTTTGGCTGCCCCTTCGGCAACGGCCTTGGCCATGATCTCCATATGACCGTACATCGAGTAATACAAAACCAGAACTTTGCTCATGAATTTCTCCTTCCAGGCTATCCAGGGTTCAATCACGGCATCATAAAGTCTTTGGACCGGTATTTCATGTGTTTCCGTACAGGTCTGTACATGGCAAGCTGTGCGGCATTGTTTAAAATGACAATACCGATATAATGCCGCGCCTTGCGTCCCGGGGCGGTGAATATCTCCCATGCAGCCCGTAAACACCTGGCATAAAGCATCATGTCCTCACAAAATGTCATTTACCTTCTACCAGGCCTGTTATGTGACAGTGATATCTGGCAACACCAGGCACAGTACCTATCTGATACGTATGAAGTCAGGATTCCGGATTTTCGGGGCATGGATTCACTGTCTGCCATGGCAGACAAGGTGCTCGACGGGGCGCCGGAGCGCTTTGCCGTGGCAGGTCACTCCATGGGCGGCAGGGTTGGCCTGGAACTGGTCAACAAGGCGCCAGAGCGTATCAGCCACCTGATCCTGCTGAGTGTGGGTGCGCATGCTGTTACTGACGAAGAATGTGAGCAGCGCAGCAGCCTGGTCGAAGAAGCCGCGAGTATGGGCATGGACAGGTACGCTGCCAGCTGGGCTGACCTGATGCTCAGTTTTCGTGACACTGACAACCCTCCGGTCAGGCAGTGCATTGAGACCATGGCTCGGCGACAGACCCTGGACGATTTTATTGCCCACATTACCGCCGGACTGGGACGTAACAACCAGGCCGAGTATTTGCCCCGTATCAGGCAGAAGGTGCTGCTGATCGTGGGGGAAAAGGATACCTGGAGTCCGGTCAGGCAACATGAAGAAATCCGGGACCAGATACCCCGGGCCCAACTGGAAGTGGTGCCAGATGCAGGACACATGGTCGTTCTCGACCAGCCTGACATTGTCAGCAGGCTGATTCTTGACTGGCTGAAGATCTCCTGAAAAGTCTTTTATTGAGACTAACATTCTGAAAAACCTTGATATTTTTATTGATCGGTTGTGCGGTATCCAGCAAGGCGCTAGCATCACGGCATTGATCACGCTTTGAAAGACAAGCTACCAACAAGGTGTTCATTGAAGCAGCAGTTTTTGATCAGAACACGGGCACCGGATCCGTGTGAAAAACCAAAAAAACAATGAAAAGGGAATATTCCATGGATCTTAAAAAATCATTATTGGCACTTGCCGTGACCACTTCTGTAGCGAGCCTGGTACCGGGGAGTGCAGCACTGGCACAGCAAAGTAGTGTCGAAATTCAGGAAATTGTGGTCAGTGCACGAAAAAGGGACGAGTCCTATGTCGATGTGCCGGTTGCAATCAGCGTTTTTACTGCTGAAGAAATTGAATCAGCAGGCATTAGCAATCCAGCCGATTTCATTGCACTGACGCCGAATGTCACCCTGGTTCAGGTACAAAACGCCGGCAACTCGTTTGTCACGGCACGGGGTATCTCCCAGAACAGGAATACTGAAATGTCGGTTGCTGTACTCATGGACGGCATTTTGCTTGTCAACCCTGCCCAGTTTAACCAGGAACTGTTTGATATCGAGCAGATTGAGGTGCTCAAAGGGCCACAGGGCGCCCTGTATGGCCGTAACGCCATTGGCGGTGCTATCACGGTGACGACCAAGGAGCCTACAGACGAGTTTGAAGGAAAGTTCCGGGTCGGGGCGGATTCCGGTGATGGCTACAATGTCATGGGCGTGGTCAGCGGACCGGTTGGAGACTCAGATACCCTTAAATACCGTGCAGCAGTATCGCATAAGGATACGGACGGTTTTCTTGATAACACCTATCTTGGTGAAAAAGCGGACCCTTACCAGGACACTTCGGTGAGACTGCGGTTACTCTGGGATCCCAGCGATACGTTCAGGGCCGATGCCAGATTTTATTCCTCCGAACTCGAGGGAGGAGCGCTTTATTACAATATACGCTCACCGTTGGCCGAACCATTTCCCGGTGCGCCCATTTCACTCGGTCATGGCATGGCGGATCCTGACTCGGTCAATGACACAAGCCTTGATATTCGCACAAACAATCCGGGGCGCAATGAAAGGGATCTGATGAATGTGTCGTTAAAAATGGACTGGGAACTGGAAAACGGTACCTTCACTTCCATCACGTCCTACGACACCCTGGAAGAGCTACTGACGGGAGACGCATTCGATTTTGTTCCCATAGAAGAATCCATTGGTGTTGCTTTTGGTTTTACCGACCAGAACCAGAGCCAGTACTATGATGTTGAAGCCTGGAGCCAGGAGTTCAGGTTTACCTCACCAGCCGAAGACAGGCTTCGCTGGATTGCCGGTACGTATTTTGTCGGTACCGAACGTTTTGTCTCCACGGGAGCAATGGTGGATACCGGTGGCGGACTGTTTCCGGTATTCAGGTCTCCCAGAGGCAATTTCCCCTTTGACTTTGCCACTGATCCGATAAATCCACAGGCCAGCTTTCTGGCGGATGAGCAGGATAATTTTGCCTGGGCGCTCTTTGGTGAAGTTGCCTATGATGTTTCGGATGCCACTGAAGTGGCGTTTTCTCTCAGGTACGACGAGGACACACGTGAAAATACAACAAGAACACCAACAGCCTTCCTGCCTAACGTCCCGGGTTTTCCGCAAGGCTTTACCGGTGAAACCAGGGAAAAGACCTGGAATGAGTGGCAGCCCAAATTCACAGTGCGTTACAAACCCCGGGACAATCTCAGTTATTACGCCAGCCTGAGTCGTGGTTTCCGCAGTGGTGGTTTCAACCAGACAGGGGTCGGCGCAGTGGCATTTGACAGCGGCTTTCTCGGAGTCGCCGACACGTTTGATGCAGAAGTGGTGGATACATTCGAGGTGGGACTGAAAGGCCAGTTCAATGACGGCAGGATTCGGACGAACCTGAGCCTGTTTGCCTCTGAAGCAGAAGGTACCTATTTCTTCATCTTTCTGGCCGCCAACTCCACCCAGAACCTGGGTAATCTGAATGAAGTGGAATACCGGGGCCTGGAGTTTGACCTGACCAGCCGGCTGTCACCTAACGCGGACTTCAATTTGGGAATCGGTTACACTGATAGTGAAATTACTGATTCGGACACACCGGAAGATATTGGTGACCGTGCACCGAATGTTTCCGAATATACTTTTAATGCCGGCATCAACTTGCATTGGCCAGTTGCTGCGTTTGGCAATGGTGTTGAAGGATTCTTCAGAGCTGATTACCAGATTCTGGGCGAGACAGCTTTTTTTGACCGGGAGCAGCCGGACACCAATGATCGTGATGATGTTCACCTGGTTGATTTGCGGTTTGGCGTCGAAGTGCCCGATGAATGGTCGGTTACAGCCTGGAGCAAGAATACACTGGATGAGGAATATCACACTGAATACTCGACCGGGGGATTCGTTTACAAGGCTCCGCCAGCTCGCTGGGGTGTAGATTTTGTCAGGCGCTTTTGAATAAGATAGGCGTCGTGCACTGAATTCAACAAGATTTTAAGAGGAAATACCCATGAATGCGCAAAACGATTTACCGTCTCGTCTCCATCACAATGCTTACGTAGTCAAGGATCTTGAGACGACCCGACAGTTCTATGAAGATCTGCTCGGCTTGCCCCTGACGGCAACCTGGTGCGAAAAAACCGATTTGTTTGGCAAGGAAAGGACCTATTGCCATTGCTTTTTCACTATAGCCGATGAGAGCTCCCTGGCATTCTTCCAGTTTGCCGATAAAGAAGACCAGGAACAGTTCGGTCCGGAACTGCCCATTTCAGGCTTTCGTCATATTGCCCTGAAAGTGGATCAGGAGCAGCAGGACAGGTTTGTTCAGAAAGTCAAAGAATCTGATTACCCGGAAGACAAGTATTACTTCCTGGAACATGGCTATTGCCACTCACTGTATATTATTGACCCGGATGGCATGATCGTCGAATTCTGTACTGATCATCCGGATGTGGAAAAG
The DNA here is from genome assembly GCA_964601805.1 of uncultured Enterobacteriaceae bacterium. GTDB lineage: Bacteria > Pseudomonadota > Gammaproteobacteria > Pseudomonadales > Pseudohongiellaceae > Eutrophocola. Next base: position 21,288 of record CAZROW010000011.1, on the reverse strand, counting down.
ATCAATGCTGAAGTACAGCCCAAAGCCCACAGTGAACTCAAGCGCTGGCTGGCCGGTGATCACACACCCAACAACGAGGCATACCATCGGGAACAGCCGGTGTAGGTGTCACTTAATATTTTGATCGCCAACAAGGCTTTCAAAAGGTAAAAACAGTCCCGAAAAAAGACTGAAAACCCGGCATTGTGAGCACAATGCCGGGTTTCTTTTTACCGGAAGGCATGAAATGTGGAAAGTCTATGTAATTGGCCAAAGATTATTAGGATAAATGCCTGAATCTTGGTAAATTATTTAATCTTAAAGTAGTAATAATCACGTCCACAGGAATTATGCTACATTGGTTTTCAGGGCCGTTTTCGAGTCCTGGAAGTCATTAAAGACAAGGGGAAATATCCAAGGGGGATTTACTGCTGAACAACCAGTGGTAATGATTAACAAATCACTCAGTTGTGATTCAGGTTTGCTCAGGTACATTCTGATGAAACCCGGGCGAGATACAACTGGAACAAATCCCGAATTTATTAATCTTAATTCAGTTTTCAACAACAAAAATCAAGTTGGAGTCATTATCAATGTATCAACGCTTAATTTTAGGTCTGACTTTTATCATGGGGCTGGGTGTCATGTCGGCAACGGCAACTGCCCAGGAAGGACATCCGCTCAAAGGTTCATGGATTGGTGAATGGTCAGGCAACAGCGCCCACGGTGATTTTGTGCTTCTGGTCATGGACTGGAATGGTGAAGAAGTCACAGGCATGATCAATCCGGGTACTGACAACATGGAAATCGAGAGTGTGGATCTTGACCCCTCTGACTGGTCCGTGGAAATCAAGGCCGGCGGCTACACCATTGACGCGGTTATCGAAAACCTGGAACTGCCTTCACGTTCACTAAGCGGTACGTGGCGCAGCAGTAATGGCAGCGGTGATTTCGACATTGTCAGGCAGTAAAACCGGCTCGTTGTTATTAACCGACTTTACTTAAGGATTTGGTAGATTTTAATGAGAAACAACAGAATACAATTGACGCTGAGAATGATCGTGGCCGTGTTGGGTCTGTCGGCATTTTCAACTGCCTGGTCGCATCATCCGATCCAGGGCAAATTTGACCCTGACCAGGAAACATCGCTTTCCGGCATTGTCACCAAGGTGGACTGGCGTAGCCCTCACGTGCATGTCTTTCTGAATGTCGCTGATGGCAACAGCATCGTGAACTGGGCTATCGAACTGGAGAACCCCTATATCCTGCTTGCCAACGGCTGGGATGAAAACTCCTTGCAGCCCGGTGATGCAATCAACGTTTCCGGTATGGTGGCACGCAACGGCAGCAGGCAGGTCTGGGGTGAGGACGTGGTCCTGGCCGATACCGGGCGCCAGGTATATACCGTCAGTGATTCAAGCCCCGAGAAGCCCCTGGCGAAACGCCCGGTACCACGCTGGCCTGAAGATAACCGCCCGGTACTTGGTGCAGCTCCCGGTGGTGCTGGTGGCATCTGGAGTTATCCCACTGAAACCGCTTTGGTGGAAGACGGTGTGGATGTGGGCATGAATGAGTATGGTTTGCTGGACAATATTGAGGATGCCGACAAAGTGGCGCCGATGCAGGACTGGGCGCTGGCACGTTATATCCATCGCCAGGAGCGCAATCTCAGGGATGATCCCATGTACCTGGATTGCAAGCCTCCCGGTGGCCCGAGACAGTACCAGTCCGACCTTGGCCTGCAGCTGATCGAGGACAAGAAAAACAACCGCATATTTGTCCTGCTTGGCAGCGGCAACAGGAACTACCGCATTATTCATCTGGATGGCAGGGACCAGGTAGGCCTGGTAACAGGTGACGATGACAACCCGCTGTTCTACGGTCGCTCCACGGCACAGTGGGATGGTGACACACTGGTTGTAGAAACCACGGGTTTCAACGAAGGCTTCTGGTTTACCAATGGCGGCCTGCCACATACCAACATGCTGTCCATGGAAGAACGTTTTACCCGTACAGATTTCGATACCATGCACTATGAAGTCACTATCGATGATCCCGGAGCTTATACCCGTCCCTGGACTGCCAGCTGGGATCTCAGCTGGGTAGGCGGTGCCGAGCTTCCGTTTTCTCTTTGTCAGCACAACAGGCAGTAAATCCCAGGAATTTAATGAGGAAAAACCTATGAAACATCTGATTAAAATACTTTTTGCCGGTACTTTCCTGCTGGCAGCCAATACCTTTGCTCACCATTCTTTTGTGGCTGAGTTTGACTCCAACAAACCTATTCAACTGCAGGGCATTGTCACCAAGGTTGAATGGACCAACCCGCACGTCTGGATTTACCTGAATGTCAGGAATGAAGAGACTGGTGAAGTAGTTAACTGGGGTGCAGAGCTTGGCCCTCCCCATGGCCTGCAGCGTCGTGGCTGGAGAAGGAGCACCCTGAGTATCGGAACGCCCATTACTGTTGATGGCTTCCTGGCCAGGAACGGTTCACCACGTGTGAATGCACGCAGTGTTACCCTGACTGCTACAGGAAGCTCTCCGGGTCAGACACTGGATGCCGACTCCAGTATTGGTAGCGGTCAGCAATAATTATCCTGGGAACGAAATACGGGAATGCCCAGACCTGGGACATTCCCGTTGCGACTCTTTAAGCATCAGAATACTCGGAGACTAGAACGTGCAGATTTTTAACAAGATTGCTAAAGCAGCAGCAATCGGTTTTTTGGCCATGGGTTATAACTCTCTGGTCCTGGCACAACCTGGAGGGGAAGAGGAGAACTTTGGTCCCGCTCCCACCAACGCCGACGGCAGGGTACTACTGGGCGGTGCATCGCCAGATGAAAAGGGAGTGTGGACGCCCGTGTTCGGTATATTTGATCCGATCGCGCCGCTTGAAATTGTCCCTTTCAAGCCCTGGGCTGAAGAAGTCTATGCCGAGAGGCAGTTACACGAGCTTGAACCCCATGCCCGTTGCAAGGCATCAGGTGGCTCACGCCAGTTCCTGACACCTTATGGTGTGGAATTTGTCGAGATTCCCGAGATTCAGAAACTCTATATTTTTGATATCGGGGGACCCCACACCTACCGTGTTGTGCACATGGACGGCAGGTCCCATCCGGCCGATGTCCAGCACAGTAACTATGGTCATTCCATAGGCTGGTGGGAAGGCGATACCCTGGTCATTGACACAGTAGGCTTCAATGAAGACTTCTGGTTCGGAAGAAGGGGGCTGCCACATACTGAGCAGTTACACCTGATTGAGCGCTTTACACGCTATAACTCAGGTCGTATTGATTACAAGATTACCGTTGATGATCCGGGCGCCTACACGGCAGCTTTCACCGGAGGATTCAATCTGCGCTGGCAGGAAGACCAGGAACTGTTCGAGTATATCTGCCAGCAGGCGAACTACGCCGCTGAACTGATGGTCGGCCAGGAATCAGATGCTGTCGACAGAAGCAGCCCGATTGTGCCATAAGGGCATGAGAGGGTATGTGAGGGTATGTGATAGTACGCTGACAATCAGTTACAACCTGTAATCAGATGGTTCAAAAAACCCGAAGCCTGGAGGCTTCGGGTTTTTCTTTTTTAGAGAATCTACAAGGGAGCTGGTAAAAGATCAGGGCAGAAGTTGCTTGACCTCTGAAGAGCAATTGACGATATTGCTTTGCTCATAGGCTTCGTGGTTCTTGGCCAGTTTTGATTTGTCGTAGATGTAGTTCACCATGATACCGGCACTCTGGCGCAACCCGTTTTCCGAGGTATCGGCCTGCCAGTTGATCTTTCCAAGTGTGGCGCCATTGCCGAGGTGAAAACGGGCGACAGGGCAATGTGGTTTGTCATGGCTTTTCACTTGAACAAGATAATGGGCGCAAATACCAAGCATGATGGATTTCAGTTGTTCATCATCAATAATCTGGATGGTCGGGTGATCAAGCAGGGCTTTCACATGGTGCTTCTGGTCGCTTTCCAGGAAGTCCAGGTCGTTGTAATTCTCTTTCAGCCAGTGACTGAAACGGGGCAGGGGTGAAAGGGTCGAGTATTTCTTGATACCTGAGATTTCCCGCTCCAGTTTTTCCACCACCTGCTTGATGAGCAGGTTGCCGAAGGAAACCCCCCTGAGGCCATTCAGGCAATTATTAATGGAATAGAAAATAGCCGTTGAATAGGTGGCATCTTCATCATGCTTGACGTCTTCTTTCAACAGTTCTTCAACATTGGTGCTGATCTCGTTAGTCAGTGCCACCTCGACAAAAATCAGCGGCTCATAGGGCATGACGGGGTGGAAAAAACCAAAACAGCGACGGTCCTCTTCCAGGCGGCGCCGCAAATCATCCCAGCCTGCTATTTCATGTACGGATTCGTACTCAATCAGTTTTTCCAGGACGACTGCCGGCGTCTCCCAGTCAATACGCTTGATTTCCAGGAAGCCGCGGTTGAACCAGGAGCGAAACAGGTGGAGCAGGTCGTTATCCAGTGACTGCAAGCCAGGGTTTTCACGTAGTACTTCGAAAATATCCTCCCGCATGGCAATCAGGGATTCGGTGCCCTGGGAAGCCATATTCAGGGCGCGAAACAATTCCATGCGGCGTGATTCACTGGCTTCATGCAGGGTCTGGATACTCTGCTGGTTCGGGTTCTCCTGGTACTGGTTGATTGCCAGTTTGACCTGGTCTGCATTAGCAGCCAGGTCGGTTTCCAGGAACTGGAAAAACTCGAGTTTTTCCTCTGCACTAAACTGGGCGTACACGGCCAGGATTTCTTCTGCCAGGGCGATGGAGGAGGCCTCACCCTTGAGGCCAAGCAGGGCATTACACAGATTGCCCAGGTATTCACTCGTGGGGACGTTGTTGCCATTGTACAGGTTGGTCAGAGACTCCAGGCCAAAACCTGATAACTTCTTGACGAGATTTTTAATCGAAACTGCTTTCATGAGATCAATGTTTGTGACATCAGTGTTTTTACACACCGGGTTTATACAGGGATTTGCAGGAATAAGGGGAGCTGGCACAGGCACTTCGCCTTGACGACAAAGTTCCCCTTTTATTAATACCTTCTCAAATCTCTTCTATGTTCAATTACACTCTGTATGCACATAGTACCAATTTCACCTGTTGCAAGGGTAGAG
>CAZROW010000011.1:0-16075 GCA_964601805.1 uncultured Enterobacteriaceae bacterium | reverse complement strand
TTCAATTACACTCTGTATGCACATAGTACCAATTTCACCTGTTGCAAGGGTAGAGTTGATTGTTATGCCCAATGCCAGGAAGCGAATATTATCTGCCGGTACAGCCCGTTAGCCTCTGCGAGGCCTGTAAGCTAATATGGGCATGATTTACATTATCAGGAATCCCTGTCATGAGTTACGTGTTTGAACCTGCCCAGATCCCGGCTGTACCTGTTGCCGGTACCGAACAGATTTTTCCGGTCCATCGTATCTACTGCGTCGGCAAAAACTATGCAGACCATATTCGTGAAATGGGCTCTGACCCGCAGCGAGACCCGCCCTGTTTTTTCATGAAGCCGGCCGATGCTGCGACGACCAGTCCGGAAATTCCCTATCCACCGGGTACAAAAAATTATCACTACGAAACCGAACTGGTCCTGGCCATTGGAAAAGGCGGCAGCAACATCAGTGCCAGCGATGCCAACGACCATATCTTTGGTTATGCCGTGGGCCTGGATATGACGCGACGGGATTTGCAGATGTCCTCCGGTGGCCTCGGTCATCCCTGGGACACGGGCAAGGGGTTTGATTTCTCTGCGCCGATCTCATTGATCCATCCCGCCGAACAGGTCGGTCATATCAATGCCGGCAGGATAGCGGTGAAGGTCAATGGTGAAACACGCCAGGACGCGGATGTCAGTGACCAGATATGGAAGAACCCTGAAATTATCAGTGAGCTGTCAAGGCTGTTTACCCTGCAGCCGGGTGACCTGATCTTCACGGGCACGCCGGCCGGTGTCGGCCCCGTCTTGCCGGGAGACAAACTTGAAGCGAGCATCGACAAGCTGGGAATCCTGGAAATAACCATTACGGATAAAGACTGAGTCGAGTCGGGCTTGCCGGGCCTGTATTGACAGTTTTTCAGTGCTGTTAACACATGCCTGAGCAGCCCCTTTCTGCTACCTTTGCCTTTTCGGACACTGGCGCATTGCATGCAACCCACAGTTCACTCCCTCAAGACACTTCTGGACCGCCGTTTCCTGGTGAGCTACCTGGTTGGTATTTCCAGCGGCTTTCCCTGGGTATTGCATGGCTCGGTCCTGACCTTGTGGATGCAAAGTGAGGGGCTGAGCCGATCTGCCATTGGCTATATCGGTGCCATTTCCGCTTCCTATGCCTTTAACTGGGCCTGGGCTCCCCTGATTGACCGGGTACGAATACCTGTCCTGTTCAACCTGTTTGGGCAACGCCGTTCCTGGATCCTGTTTTGCCAGGCGTTGTTGATCATTTTGTTGCTGCTGATTGGGTCTACAGACCCGGTTGATGGCCTGTTCTACGTGGGATTGTGTGCATTTGGCATCGCCATTGTATCTGCAAGCCAGGACGTGGCCATAGATGCCTACCGGGTCATGCTGTTCCGCCGGGACGAAATGGATGAAAAAATTCCCTGGGCATCTGCCATTGCCACTGCAGGCTGGTACTCAGGCTATGCCTTTGTCGGCGGTACGTTGGCCCTGTGGCTGGGTGGTGAATCAGTCGGCCTGGCGTGGCCCTCGGTATACCGGGCACTGATATTCTTCGTGGCCCTGTTGATGCTTGTTGTCATCCTCTCACCTGAACCCCTGGAGCAGGAAGCCGCGGAGAAGCCGGTCGATAGCGAAGGCAGGCTACTGCCGGCCAACTGGCTCAAGGATACCGTCATAAATCCCTTTACCGAATTTTTTAACCGCTGTGGATTCAAACTGGCGCTGGGCATCCTGATATTCCTCTTCAGTTTCAGGCTGGGCGAGGCCATGCTGGGTCGCATGTCACTGGTGTTTTACGTGGAGCTGGGATTCAGTACCGAACAGATCGCTTTTTACTCGAAGTTTTTCGGTGGCTTCATGACAATCGTATTTTCCCTGATTGGTGCTTTCGTCAATACCCGCTTTGGCATTGTGCGGGGAATGGTTGTTGGCGGGATTGCCATGGCTTCGTCAAACCTGCTGTACGCCCTGATGGCCAAAGTGGGTCCGGAACCCTGGTTGTTTGTCCTGACCCTGGTGATCGACAACTTTACCCAGGCCTTTGCGACCGTCTGCGCCGTGTCATTTATCTCCTATTTTGCCAGCCGCACCTACACGGGCACCCAGTTTGCCTTGATGACCTCCATATCCAATTTTGGCAGGACCACCCTGGCTGCCAGTAGCGGTGCCATTGTTGACGGCCTGGGAGGCAACTGGCCGCTGTTCTTTATCCTGACCACGGTCATGGTGACACCGGCATTGCTGATCCTGATCTGGGTGGGGAAAATGCTCAATACCTTCAACGAAGGCAGGAAGAACGGGCAACTGGTGAATGAACCGGATGCTCTGAAAGACTGATCAAGCCTTGCCGGAGTCGGGCAGGTGCCCACTTTTGACCCAGAGCAGGGTGTTCTCATCCATCACAGGACAATGACTGCTCCCCGGGGGCATGCGCAGCCACGTACCGGCCGTGTATTCACCAAATTCGTCATGGAAGCGCCCGCGCAGCACGAAGATCTCCTGGCCACCCGGATAATGACGCAGGGGGCCATCAGTGCCCTGGGGCAGTTCCACCATCACCACTTTTTCCTGGCCAAATTCATGCAGGGGTAAAACCTTGCCCCCGTTGTCCAGGCCAGTCCAATCGCTGGCATTGGTTTCCAGTGCCAACCGGGTTGTGTCAGCTGGGTCCATCTGGTGCAGCTTGACCAGGATAATGCAGCCTTCTTCACTGAACGGGGCATGGATGAAGCCCTTGGGGTTGCGAAAGTAGGTGCCGGCATGAAAATCACCGGTTTCATCGGAAAAAGTGCCAGACAGCACAAGTATCTCTTCGCCCAGGGGATGATTATGGGCCCTGAAGCTGGCCCCGGCATCGTATTTCACGATACTGGTGGCATGCCCGCTCTCGGCTTCCTCGCGGGCCAGGGGCTTGCGCCAGACACCCGCTGCGGGGCTGGCTATCCAGTCCATGGCGTGAGTATCGATGGCAACACGCCGGGAGAAATCCATGTTCAGCATACAGGCCTCCTGTGCAGGTTTCAGGTCGGCATGGACGATAAGGTGAAGGGGCCGACCCTGTGGTACAGGCTGATAATGTCAGATTTTTGCCACTATTGAGACCCCGAAAACGCATTTTGTCCTGCTTTAATACCCACACTTGACGGAGGAACAGTCATGGTATTCAAAGCAAAGAAAATTCCGAAGCATCTGATCATTCAGGAAGAATATGAAATTCGGCAGCGTTCCCGTTTCGGGCTGACCAAGGTATTTGTTCTGTCGGCACTGGTCATCGGACTGACCTATGTCATCAGCATCGGAATGACGCAGATATAAAAAAACCGGCCAAAAGGCCGGTTTTTTTGTGAGATACAAAAGGATCAATCTTTCTTGTCGTAGGTATCCAGTCCGGGCTTCAGCTTCTTGTCATCCAGGAAGGCTTTCATGGCACCACTTCTGAACTCGCCACCACTACGATGCTGTGATCCGTCTGACTTGGCATAGATGTAATCATTGGCCGTTTCATAATCCATGTAGCGAACACGCTTGTACACTTCCTTGGCGGCGCGCAGAACGATAGGATCTTTCTTCATGATTTCCCTGGCCAGTTCAACAACCCTTTCCTTGAGTTTGTCATGGGGTACAGATTCATTGACCAGTCCCATCGCGGCTGCTTTTTGACCCTTGAAGGTTTCACCGGTCATGATGTAGTACAGGGCATCACGATTATTCATCGTATCTGCAACGGATTTGGTCACGTTGCCACCGGGCAGAATACCCCAGTTGATTTCCGACAGGCCGTAGGTGGCATCATCGGATGAAATCGCCAGGTCACAGGAGGTCAGGGGAGTAAAACCGCCTCCGAATACCCAGCCATTGACCATCGCAATAGTGGGCTTGCCGTAATAGCGAAGTTTGACCTGTTGCCAGGCAGCAGATTCTTCACGAATGCGCATTTTGAAAATATCGCTTTCATTGTCCGTTTCACGAAAATATTCCTTCAGGTCCATCCCCGCAGACCAGGCCTCGCCTTTACCGGTCAGCACCAGCACCTGGCAACGATCGTCCATTTCCAGGGCTTGTAACGTTGCATACATTTCCCGGTTAAGGGTAGGGCTCATGCAGTTTTTCTTGTCGGGACGATTGAAATAGACAAAAGCGATACCGTCTTCAAATTCAACATCAACTGTATTGCCCCAGGGCTCGTTGGGTTTATTCATACTTGCTTCCTAAACATCTGAAATTAAAAAAGGGATGTAGTTATTCTGCTTGTGATTATTATTATGTCGAAGCCGTTACGGGCTTTTCATTGAATTCCGACTAGTTCGAATACTCGGCACCGTCCTCTGTACGAACAGTCCGGAGAAAATATTTGCTCGGATCTTCAATCAGGGGAGAGCCGACAGTATGCAACTTCGATCCTGGCTGCATCATATTGGGTCGAATGCCATTCCTGACCATCATGTTGGCCGGGGCACCTTCGATGAAATGAATAATTTCTTCTTCACCGTCTTCATTGATGATCTTCAGCTCAAGCTCGATATGCGGGTTCCGGAATTTGACTGATTCCACGACACCGTCAAACGGTATTTTCGTTTCAAAATCGTAGATGGCAAAGGAGTGGTGGGCCGCAGTCTGGACGGCCAGCAGGAGCATGGTGCCAGTAAAGCCGGCAAAGGCTAGGGCGTTAATCAGATTTTTCATGGCTGCAAGATTAGTTCACTTTAAAGACTGAATATTATCACAATTGCAAAAAATTCAGCTACCGGAAATATTCAAAAATGTCCCGCTTTTTGCGCAATGTCAAAATCGGGTCTATGTTGAATTCAAGGATACAGGGACATCCGGACCAGGGAAATACCTAATGGCAAAACCGCTTTTCCGGCAGCAAGTGCTAACCAGGCAACAGGAACGTCACTGGGGGCATTGTGTGGGACTGAAGCCGGTCATGCTGTCCCTGCTGACCTGGGGCTTGCTGGTTCTTGTCGTGGTCATCGTGGGCTTCCTGGTGACAGGAAACTATCAGCGAAAGGCCAGAGTCGGTGGTGTACTGGTATCCGATAAAGGCACGATTCAGGTCAGGGCGCCTGCTGCCGGGATCATCGGTGAGGTAGTAGCAGGCTCTGGAAAGAGGGTGGGATATGGGGATTTATTGCTGTCTGTGCAGTCGGGGCCGTCTGAATTAAAAGGCCGGCCCGTGGTGGCAAGATTGCTGGAGGAAAACCGTCACCAGGTGGCGCTGCTGGAGGACAGGATCAGTGAAAACCAGGCGGAAAACCGGCTCCGGCAGGCAAGGGCTAGTGTAAAAGTCAGGCAGCTTGAAAAACGAATGAAACAGCAGGATGCCGTGATAGCCAATGAAGATGCCCTGGTCAGCCTGCGTCAACAACATGCCAATCGCTTGCAGGCATTAGGGACAAGACAGTGGGTTGCCGAGTCTGCTGTCGAGCAAGCCCGGATGGAATTGCTCAGGCAGGAAAATACGGTGATGCAGTCCCGGCTTGAACGCGACAGGCTTGAACAATTGCTGGACGAGGCTGTTGAGAACAGAACGTTGCTGGCACATGGATTTGCCCGCAAACACAGTGAGCTGAAACAGTCTTTATCGGAATTGAAAGTCCGGGGCCTGCAATTACTGGCCGAAGCAATGCTGGATGTGGTTTCACCGGTCACCGGAACGGTGGCAGTCACCCTGGTGGAACCGGGGCAGCAAGTTCAGTCCGGGCAGTCCTTGATGACCCTGCTGGTGGAAGGGGCAATGCTGCAGGCCACGTTACAGGTGCCTTCCCGCGCAGCCGGTTTCCTGAGTAGGGGGCAAGCCGTAAACCTGCGCCTGGATGCTTTTCCTTACCAGAAGTTTGGCCTGCAATCCGCGACGATCAGCGATATTTCCGGCACGGTGATCGTGCCATCACTGCAGGGTGAGCAGGGCGAGCCCTATTACAGGGCCACTGCGATTCTGGATCACCAGTCAGTCAGGGCGTTTGGCCAGGATTTAGCGCTTCGCCCCGGTATGAAACTGGAGGCGGATATCGTCCTGGAAGAACGCAGCCTGCTGGCATGGCTGCTGGAGCCATTGCTCATCAGCGGCCGACAACCCGGCTGGCTGTGATGCCCGGCTCCGGATTCATGTTCTCTGGCAGGTTGCCGCTTATTCTGCAGTCTGAACGCTGTGAATGTGCCCTGGCTTGCCTGGCGATGCTCCTGGGATATTTCGGATACCGGACCGACCTGACAACCTTGCGCAACCGCTGCCCTGTTTCCCAGCATGGCATGACCCTGAAAGGTGTGCTGAACCTTGCCGGACACCTGGACCTGGCAGCCAGGCCCTTGCGCCTGGACATGGCGGATGTACCACGCCTGTCTTTGCCAGCCATACTGCACTGGGACATGGACCACTTTGTTGTGCTCAAGAAAGTCAGGGGCAAGTCACTGGTTATTCATGATCCGGCAACCGGGTGCAGGGAACTCAGCTGGCAGGATGCCAGCAATCATTTCACGGGAGTGGCCCTGGAATGCCAGCCCGCACCGGGGTTTGAATCCCGGTATGAACGACAGCGGCTGGGCATCTGTGAAATCTGGCGTTATTCCACCGGCCTGGCAGGCAGCATCACCCAGTTACTCGTGTTGTCGCTGCTGTTGCAGGTGTTTGCGCTATCCCTGCCATTTTATACCCAACTGATTCTGGACGATGTGCTGGTTAACGGGGATACCGGTCTGTTGGTCTTGTTGGCAAGTGGATTCCTGCTGTTGATCCTGTTCAGGCAGATCGCCGAACTGGTGCGTTCATGGGTGGTGATGTACCTGAGTAACCGTGTCAGCGTTGATTTTGCCACGCGGCTTTGTCGGCATTTGCTGTCCTTGCCCCATGACTACTTTGCCCGTCGCCATCTGGGCGATATTGTTTCCCGGTTTGGCTCCCTGAACCATGTCAGGGATTTTCTGTGTTCAGGAATCGTTGAGATTTTCATTGATGGCCTGATGGTGGTTGGCACTGTCAGCCTGATGCTGGTTTACAGTCCGTTGCTGTCCCTGGTCGCGGTACTGGCAGTTCTGCTTTATGGCCTGATCAGGCTGGCCAGTTATCACAGTTTCAAAGCCCGAAACACCGAGTGGATTAACGACCGGGCGCTGGAAAATACCTGTTTTATGGAGAATATCAGCAGTATCCAGGGCATCAAGCTCTTCGGTCGCGAGCATGCCCGACTGGCGGCGTGGCAGAACCGGTACGCCAGTGCAATCCATTCAGGCATGCGTGTGCAGAAGCTGGGGATTTGCGTGCAGTTTGCCCAGGGACTGCTGCTGGGTGTGGAAAATATCCTGCTCCTGCTCCTGGGTGCCCTGGCGGTGATTGGTGGAGAGCTCACCGTGGGCATGCTCATGGCCTTCATTGGCTTCAAGGATCATTTCTTTCGCAGCGTTTTTTCCCTGCTGGACAAGGGTTTTGAGTTTCGCTTGCTTGACGTTCATCTTGAACGACTGGCTGATATCGCGTTCTGCCAGCCGGAGTGTCCCCCTGTACCGCAAAAGCTGCCTGACCTGGAGCAGGGCATCCCGGTGAAAATTGCTCTTGAACAGATTGCCCATGGCTATGAACCGGAATGCCCCCCTTTGTTCAGCCAGGTCAACCTGGTACTGGAACCCGGTGAAATGGTTGTCATCATCGGTCCGACTGGATGTGGCAAGTCCACGTTGCTGAAGATCGCCGCCGGGCTCGTTATACCTGATACAGGCAGGGTCACCTTCAATGACAGGGCCGTTACCCGGTCAAATCTGGGGGTTTACCGGGCCAGCACAGGAGCCGTGATGCAAAATGACACACTTTTGTCAGGCACCCTGTTGGAAAATATTTCCTTTTTTGACACAGAGCCCGATCTGGAAAAAGCCAGGGCAGCAGCCCGCCTTGCAGTCATTGATGAGGAAATAGCACGCATGCCCATGCAGTACCTGACCCGTGTCGGTGACCAGGGAGCGGCCCTGTCAGGTGGGCAGGTACAACGCCTGCTGCTCGCCAGGGCGCTTTACAGGCAGCCGGGTCTTCTCATCCTCGATGAAGCGACCAGCCACCTGGATATTCAAACCGAATTCCGGCTCAACCAGTCCCTGAGGAAGCTGGGTATTTCCACACTGCTTGTTGCCCACCGACCGGAAACCGTACTCCAGGCTGACCGCATTGTTTTGCTGGGCCAGCAGGGACTATGTCCGGTCAGCCAGCAGCAATTCAGGGAGCTGATGTCGAAGAAGGATAACAATGATGTCATAACGATATGATTCATATACAAAAAGTTACAAAAGAAATGTTCCATTCCTGGATTTTTATGCTAGATTCATACTACCTGTTCAGGGAAGAACGGGTTTTTTGGTTCAGTCGCCAGTTCATGCGAACCTTCCAATTACCCGCCACCACTTCACATTTTCACTTTTTCCTGTCGTGATTCCTGTAATCCCCGGCAATTTTTTTTACAATGACTGCATAAGCTGATTATGGGTAGGTTCCCGATGTCTTTTTCCTTGCCGCGCCACACGTTGCGTTTATTGACCTTGCTGGTCATTTGCCTGGCTGGCCACAGCCAATGGGCCAGTGCACAGGCCATCAGTACCTCTGCCATCTACAGAAACGAGTTTGTGGGGGTACGCGGGGCTTTTACCGACCGGTGGAACATTATCACCAGCAGGGAGCAGGCCCCGGATGTCCTGAAACCCAACTTTCCCCCTGACAAGGGACCCAATGAATCGCCCTTGTTTATTGGCTTGCATGAAAATGAACAGCTCTTTCTCCGGCTGTTGTCCGAGACCTTTTTTGATGACCTGGAGGCCTACGGCCAGATCCTTGCCCAGGGCATCACGAGCCAGGGCATGGAAATCACCAGTATCAGGCTGTCCACTGATGACAGCGCCATGCAGCTGGATTACTTCCACCCCCAACTGGGACTGCGTTTCCAGGAAAGGGTGGCTTTATTACCTGATAGCCAGGTCATTCGTATGGCAGCCTGGACCTCCCGGTCGGGCTGGGAAGCCTTTGCCGATGTCGTTGACGCGGCCTTTGCCGACGTTGAGTTGCGTGATGCGATCAATGCCGACAGTGGCTGGCAACCAGTATGGGAAAACCTGGATTCGCGCCTGAATGAAGCCAGTCTTGAGGGAGTTACGCTCTCCCGTGCTCAGGAACGAGGATCTGTAACACAATCATGCCCTGATCCCACGGCCTCCATGTTGTGGCAGGTGGAAAGCCCGGCGCTGGCAGGCAAGGGCACCGAGCTCTACCTGTTTGGCTCCATCCATGTGGGCAAACCGGATTTTTATCCCCTGCCGGAAAAAATAGAAGCCATATACAGGGACTCGGATTACGTGGTGTTCGAAGTGGATCCCAATATGGCGACCGATCCGGCTGTCATTGTAAGCATGCAAACCCGCGGCATGTTGCCACAAGGGCAGACACTGGAGGACGTGGTTGCACCTGAAATCATCCGTGATTTCAGACGCATTATGGGCGATATGGGCTTGCCGGCAGAAAACTTCATGGGCATGCAGCCCTGGTTCCTGACCCTCATGCTCACTGGTCTGCAAATGAATGCTCTTGGCTACCAGCCGCAATACGGCCTGGAAAGTTATTTCCTGTCACAGAAACCGGAGTCTGCCGAAATTCTTGAGCTGGAAAGTATCCAGGAACAAATCGGCTTTTTGCAGCAGCTCAACGCGGAGTCTTACCTGGCCTATACCCTGAAATCATTTGATACCGGGACCAGCGAAATAGAGTCCCTGGTTTCTGCCTGGCAGTGTGCCGACAAGGAACCCCTGACAGAGATGCTGTTTGCTGACTTTGCCGAGGAAACACTGTCTGACAGTGACAGGATTGACATGGAGGCCCTGATGGAAGCCCTGTACACCAATCGCAATATCGATATGGCAGAGACCATAGGCAGCTTTGCCGAGGCCGCCCCCGGTCAGTATTTTGTCGTGGTGGGCTCAGCCCATTTGCTGGGGGAAGACAGTGTTATCACCCACCTGCGCGAAGCCGGCTTTGAAATCAGCCCGGTGACTCTCTCTCCGCAATAACAGGGTCGGTTAGCGGTTGATTCAGAACCATGATTTCCCCATAATGCGCGGCTGGTTTGCGCTGTCCCTGGTGCGCTGCACTTTGAAACAGCTTGCAAACCGTTTACTATCGAAGGTACCCGGTGCAGGCCGGGATTTGCTTAGTGGTATCTCTTGTCGGTCCCCTCGCAATGATAGGTTGTGAACCCCGTCAGGCCCGGAAGGGAGCAGCGGTAATGGCTGATTCATGTGCCGGGGTGTGGCTGGCAGGAGGTACCTCCAGCAGGAAAACGACTGCAGCCAGGAAACTGGCAACCGGATCAGCTGTCAGCTTTGCCGATAAAATGCGGAAAAGCCGATAAAACAGCACAATCGCTGACCAGGCAGTACTTTAAATTACCTTACTGGATTCACACTCATTCGATGACATATCAGGTACTGGCAAGAAAGTGGCGTCCCCGGAATTTTCGGGAGATGGCAGGCCAGGGACATGTCCTGAAAACCCTCATCAATTCCCTTGATAATGATCGCCTGCACCATGCCTACCTGTTCACCGGCACCCGCGGTGTCGGCAAAACCACCATTGCCCGCATCCTGGCCAGGTGTCTTAATTGTGAAACCGGCATCACCTCCGAACCTTGCGGCAAGTGCAGTGCCTGCACGGAAATTGATGAAGGGCGCTTCATCGACCTGATCGAAGTGGATGCCGCCTCCCGAACGAAAGTGGAAGACACCCGGGAGCTGCTGGATAACGTGCAATACTCTCCAACCAGGGGCCGCTTCAAGGTCTACCTGATAGACGAAGTGCACATGCTGTCTGGGCACAGCTTCAATGCCCTGTTGAAAACCCTGGAAGAGCCTCCACCCCACGTCAAGTTCCTGCTGGCCACTACCGATCCGCAGAAGCTGCCGGTTACCGTGTTGTCACGATGCCTGCAATTCAACCTCAAGAACATCAGCCCTGAGCGCCTGGTGGAGCACATCAAGCATATTCTGGATGAGGAAAAAATTCCTTTTGAGGAACCGGCACTCTGGCAACTGGGTCGCGCAGCCCAGGGCAGTGTGCGCGATTGCCTGACCTTGCTTGACCAGGCGATTGGCTATTGCGAAGGCAATATTACCGATACCGAGGTGCGCAGTTTTCTCGGCACCATAGACCAGAGCGTTATCCATGAACTGGTGGATGCACTGGCGGCGCAGGATGCCGGTAAATTACTTGGCATCACCGAGGATGCCGCCGACCATGCCCCGGATTTCTCCGCGGTACTGGCCGACCTGCAGTCCTACCTGCACAGGGTCGCCATTGCCCAGGCATTGCCCGAAGGCATTGATAATGCCCAGGGTGACAGGGAACGTGTTTTGGCCCATGCCGGCCAGCTACCTGCAGAAACCCTGCAGTTGTATTACCAGGTAGCACTCAAGTGCAGGGAAGACCTGCCTTTCGCCATCGATGCCCGGGCCGGTCTGGAAATGGCCTTGCTGAGAATGCTGGCTTTTACCCCCGCAGCAACTGCCGTTATTGAACCTGCGTCATCTGGTAACGCGGGTAGCCAGGACGAGGCTGCCAGCGTAAAAAAAAAGTCGCCACTGAACCAGGCGCCGGTTAGTGAACCGGCAGCCGCGCCTGTTGATCAAGATAATGATCATCAACAAGAGGCTGCACAATCGCCTGACCAACCTGAATCGCCACCCGCGCCGGAGACCTCCGGTATTACCGAGACACCCGTAGCTGTTCGTGACAATTCAGGCAGCCCGCCAGCAGCTGCAGCAGATTCCGTTAACAGTGATCACAGCCCCCGGGACCCGGCCGCTCCGCCACAGGCACCGGAAAAGCAGGGCGCTGGCCAGGATGAAGAGCCAGGTAAAGCGCCTGTTACCCTGGCAGCTTTTGGGGCCGACACGTGGATTGACGTATTTCACCAGTTGCCCCTGGATGGCATAACCCGCAGTATTGCGGCCAACTGTCTGGTCAGTGCTGTGAACGGCAACCAGGTTACCCTGGTACTGGATGCCAGCCAGACCTCCGTGTTCAATGAAGAACACCAGCGGCGCATTAACAGTGCCCTGGACCAGTATTTTGGTGAAGCTGTAAAGCTCGAGATCACGCCGGGCACCATCGATGATGAAACACCGGCAGCCTGGCGCCAGCGCAAGGACAATGAACGCTTGCAGGCAGCACGTCAGGCATTTGAAAATGATGCCGTGGTCAAGGCGATTGTTGACCGCTTTTCCGGTGCCATTCAGCCTGACACGATAGAACCCACAACACCCAAACATTACTGATACAAACATTACTGAAACAAGAGGACAACATGACAGATTTCGGCGACCTGATGAAACAGGTGCAGCAGATGCAGGAACAGTTCCAGCAAGCCCAGAAAGAACTTGCAGAACAAGAAGTCACAGGCGAATCCGGTGCAGGACTGGTCAAGGTCACCATGAATGGCAAGCACCAGGTCAACAAGGTCAACCTGGATTCGTCGCTGATGCAGGAAGAACAATCCCTGGTTGAAGATCTGGTGGCTGCTGCCGTCAATGATGCGGTCAGGAAAGTGGCAGAGAACAACAAGGACCAGTTGGCCGGCATGGCGTCAGGATTAAATATGCCTGAAGGCTTCAAGTTTCCTTTCTAGACAATAATGACATCTGAATGAATTACAGTCCCCTTATAGACCAGCTGATCGAATCTTTTCGGCGCCTGCCCGGTGTTGGCCAGAAATCAGCACAGCGTATGGCTTTGCATTTCCTGGAGAAGGACAGGGCGGGCGGCAAGGCGCTGGCCGAAGCCCTGCTGGCTGCCATGGATGGTGTGGGTCATTGCAGGCGTTGCCGCACTCTTGCCGAGGAAGAGCTGTGCCGTATTTGCCAGAATCCCGGCAGGGACCAGAAGACCATTTGCGTAGTGGAGACACCCGCCGATGTCTTTGCCATTGAGCAAACCGCCACCTACAAAGGGCTTTATTTTGTCCTGATGGGACACCTGTCACCCATTGATGGTGTCGGGCCGGATGAAATCGGTGTGACCAGTCTCGTGGAAATGGTTTCGGACTCTGAGGTCACCGAGGTAATCCTGGCCACCAATCCCACGGTGGAAGGTGAGGCTACTGCCTACTATATCGCCGAGCAGCTCAAGGCAGCAGTGCCAGGCGAGCGCGAGTTGAAAGTGTCACGTATTGCCCATGGTGTCCCTGTTGGTGGTGAACTGGAATATATCGATGGTGGTACCCTCGTGCACTCAATGGCCGGTCGCCAGGTGATTGGCAGCTGACATCATGACGACTACCTCATCGAAATACCGCCCAGAGACGACTGTTTTCGAGATGGTCACGGATAATGACAAACTCGACAGTCTTTGCTCCCACTGGCAAAGCTGTGATTTCCTGGCCATGGATACCGAGTTTATTCGTACCACGACCTTTTATCCGCACGTTGGCCTGATCCAGATTAATGACGGTGGTGAAACCAGCTACCTGATCGATCCGTTACCCATCACCGAGTGGGAATCCTTCAGGGCACTGATGCTGAACCAGGCAGTAATCAAGGTTTTCCATTCCTGCTCGGAAGACCTGCAGGTCTTCATGGCAGCCATGCAACTGGTGCCTGCACCGCTTTTCGATACCCAGATTGCAGCGGCATTACTGAACAAGGGCTTTGGTATCAGCTACCAGAACCTGGTCAACATGAGCCTGGATGTGGATATTCCCAAGGGAGAAACCCGTTCGGACTGGTTGCAAAGGCCCCTGACTGAAACGCAATTACAGTACGCTGCACTGGATGTTGCCTGCCTGCCCGAAATCTATCGGTCGCAGCGAGCAGCACTCGAAGAGCAGGGCAGGCTGGCCTGGCTGGAAGAGGAGTGCAACACCCTGTTGCAGCAGTATCGCAATGAAATGCTTGCAGACTTCTCGACCTATTACCTGAACATCAAGGGGGCATGGCAGCTTGACCGCAAGCAACTTGCCATCCTGCGTGAGCTGGCAGCATGGCGTGAACTCAGGGCGCGCAAACGGGACAAACCCCGTAACTGGATTATTCGTGACAGGAACCTGCTCGACATTGCCCGTATGGCGCCTGTGAGCCTGGCTCAACTGGCGAACATGGAAGGCGTAGGTAAACAGTTTGTGCACTACGAAGGCGAGGAATTGCTTGAACTGGTGAACAACGCTGCCGCGCTGCCCGAATCCGAGTGGCCGCCCTCACTGCCTAGACCGCTGGATGGCAAGGCAAAAAGCCGGCTCAAAAAAGGACAGCAATTTGTCGAGAAACGGGCCGAGGAAATGGCCCTGCCAGTAGAGATGCTGGTGCGTAAACGCTGGTTGATCAGTATGTTGCAGGACATGGATACCAGGGGGGTGGACAGTGTCGAGTTGCCCCTGGAGCTGGAAGGCTGGCGTAAGTCCTGTTTATTACCAGGCCTGGTGGAGGCAATGAGGTAATCCATGTCCGAGCCAGACAACATGCTTTGTACAATATTCAAGGGCAGTCGTGAACAGGAGATGTATGTTTATGTTCCGCGTGAGGCCGGTGCTGACAATATTCCTGAAGAGCTGCAAAAGCGCATGGGCGTCCTGAAAGAAGTCATGACACTGGAAATCAGCCCGCAGCGCAAGCTGGCACGGGCCAGTGCCGAGACGGTACTCAGGGATATCCAGGACAAGGGCTTTTACCTGCAGTTACCTCCGGACATCAGTGGGCAGGTCCTGTTTGATGGCGACTGAACCGGTGTCCCGTAAGCGAAGGGGAGATTAACCTTGGCCAGGCAAAAACCTTTCTGGGAAACCAAGTCACTTTCTGAAATGACGCGAAAGGAATGGGAGTCCCTGTGCGATGGCTGCGCCAAGTGTTGCCTGCACAAGCTCGAGGACATGGATACCGGCGAGGTGCACTACACGCGGGTAGTGTGCCAGTATCTTGACCAGGACAAGTGCAATTGCACTGTCTACAAGAAGCGTAAAACCCTGGTCCCTGACTGCCTTGTGCTGACCACAGAAAACCTGGAAGACCTGGACTGGGCACCTGCCACCTGTGCCTATCGTCTGGTCAAGGAAGGCAAGCCATTACCCGACTGGCATCCTTTGCTAACCGGAAACAGGGATGCGATTATTGCCAGTGACAATACTGTGACCGGCAAGGTCATCTCGGAAGAATTCGTTCACGTGGACGGGTTCGAGGAACATCTCATTGACTGGGCAGATTGAATTCTATGGAAACTGCTGAGTATCTTGGTGCCTGGGGCGTGTATCTCGTCTTTGGCATTGTCTTCAGTATCATCAGCTGGAAATTCATGAAGCGGTATTTCTGGCGTGAACTGGCCTACCTGCTGCAGAGTTTCCTGCTGGCTGTCATCTTTACCCCCTGGTACGTGCTACCCGAAGAGGAAATCCTGGCACCGGCCACTATCATCTTCTTGCTGGACCTGATCACAATCGATACAACAACGAGTATCCGCGCATTGATTCCGCTGGTAATGGCCATTCTTCTGGGGATCGTGGTTACCATCGTGCTGAGCCTGGTCTACCGGGTCAAACGCCATCGTGAGCGTGCCAACGTGATCGCCGGGGATGATCCGGGATTATAAGCGTTAATTGTTGAGATCGTATTTGCGCAGGTAACCACGCAACTGATCGTAACTCAGGTCGAGTAACTTCGCTGTCTTGCGCTGGTTGAACTGGCACTGCTTGAGAGCTTCGCGCAGTATCTTCTTTTCGTATTCCTGAACCTGGTGTTTGAAACCAATCGAGCCGAATTCAAAGTCCTCGTCCGTGACAAATTCGTTCGTGCTATTGCTTTCAGACGACCTGGTGCTGGCGGATGCCGATGTCGACCGGGGTCTGTAAGGAGAGGCGAAGGGATCGAAATTGACTTCCTTGATCGGCGCGTCTGGATCATCGGACTGGTAAACGCAGCGTTCAATCACATTTTTCAGTTCCCGCACATTGCCAGACCAGGGGTATTCCAGCAGGGTCTTGGCGGCTTTCTTGCTGAAACCGGGAAAATATTCCAGGCCCAGTTCCTGATTCCCACGGTTGTGTCCCTGGCATTTGGGGTTCTGTTTG
>CAZROW010000010.1:52995-56793 GCA_964601805.1 uncultured Enterobacteriaceae bacterium | reverse complement strand
CCTTGTCCCTTGTCCCTTGTCCCTTGTCCCTTTGGTTAAACAATATTCGGCTCAAGCTTGTTGTGATGCGCCCAAAGTCCCTTGTGTGCGTCGTAGAGAAACTTTGCCGGGTCATCCAGTTTTCTGGGCAGGTTATCCATGATGCCGGTGGCCAGGCTGTCCTGGTAATCAAAACCCATGCGAATCTGGTCGACCAGGGTGTCGTAAAGGAACTGCATCATGTCACGTTCGGCTTCCACGTCAGCACGTCCAATGACGGGACCATAGGAAGGCAGGTAGCGGGTTTCATCATTGCCCATGTCCAGCAGCCTGTTGAGGGCATCCACGCGACCACCAATCCAGCCACCACTGAACCAGTCGAAACCGGGATCAATAACCGGGGAGACCACATCGCCGACAGCAATGACATTGGCATTGTTGAAACGCACGTAGAGATCACCATTGCTGTGTGCCATTTCCAGGTAACCGTATTCCACTTCCTCGTTGCCCACATCAATACTGCCGCTGGTGTACACGGCTTCTTCAGGCCAGGCATCGGCCGGCATGGGCTGGTGATAGCGTTCCTCTTCGAACAGGTAGTACGGTGTTTTCAGATGCAGTTGGGTATTCTTGTGCGCAATGATGCGGGCACCACGATTGCCGAAATAAGCATTGCCACCCACCTGGTCAGGATGCCAGTGAGTATTGATCAGGGTATGGACCGGCTTGTTGCCAAGAGCGGCTACCAACTGATCGGTGGCCTGTGCCGAGCCACTGTCTACCAGCAAGAGACCGTCACCGGAATCCAGGGTAATCACGTTGCCGCCCACATCACGGACCAGGTTAATGGCCGGAGTGACCGGGTCAACCAAAGCGCCCTGGGCCAGCACGAGTCGCGGCAATCCCATGGCTGCCATAGTGCCAGCACCGGCGAGCAAAAATGAGCGGCGGCCAGCCAACATTTCATTGTGTTTCATGACTTACTCTCCCGAGACAGCAGCAAGCTGGCCTGCTTCGCTGTTTTCATCATGAGGCAGCGCCTGGTTCTGGAAGGCATCACTGTTGACGATGCCGGATATCAGGGAAGACAGTCGGTAGTCATCTGCGGCAGCGTTGCGAACAATGGCGCGCAGCTGGGGCATGTCGAAATATTCCAGTTCACGATTAAGCGCATACATCATGAGCTTCTCAGTCATGGCCAGAGCGAATTGCTCAGGCCTGCCGGCCAGTTCTTCACGCAACTCGATCACGCCGTCAATGGCCTTGCCGTTTGGCAATACTGTACTTGCGTCGATGGGAGCTTCTGCCAGTAAATCAACATCGCGCCACTGACCGGTGACGGTAAAGTTTTCCAGCGCCAGGCCAATGGGATCGATCACGCCATGACATTGATTACAGCCGGGGCTTTCACGATGCTGCTCAAGACGGGCGCGCACAGTTGTCGGCTTCTGGCCTTCCGGTACGGACAGGTCGGTTTCAACATTGGGTGGTGGCGGTGAAGGCGGTGTACCCATCAATTTTTCCAGGACCCAGGCACCACGCAGCACCGGAGAGGTACGATCGCCATAGGATGTGCGCAACAGCGCTGCTCCTTTGCCCAATATGCCCCACCGACGCTCATCATCCAGGGTCACCCGGCGGAACTGTCCGCCATGGACACCATCGATGCCGTAATGACGGGCAAGGCCTTCGTTCAGATAGGTCCAGTCTGCTTCCAGCAGATCAGTCACCGGTCGGTCTTCCAGCAGCACACTGCCCAGGAAGAGGGTCAACTCGGTACTGAACAGGTCATACATCTGGTCGCTGAAACCGGGAAACAGGTTGGGGTCCGGGTCAATGGCATCCAGTTCGTCCAGGTTCAGCCACTTCAGGGCAAAGCTGTTGACCAGGTGCTCGGCGCGATCATCATTCAGCATGCGCATGACCTGCTGGTCCAGGACCTCACGGTTTTTCAGCTCTCCGGCCTGTGCAAGATCCAGCAAGGTGCTGTCCGGTCCCTGCCCCCATAAAAAGAACGAGAGACGGGTCGCCAGTTCCATATCATTGAGGGCAAACACCTGGGCATCCCCGATATCACGCATGGGTGAAATACCGCGGTACAGGAAGTCAGGGCTGGCCAATACGGCAGCCACGAGCTGTTCCACGCCCCCATCAAAGCCTCCCGGTCCTTCATTACCCATATCAAAGAATGGCATCAGGGCATCCAGGTCTTCCTGGGTTACCGGACGACGATAGGCACGTCGGGCCAGGTTTTCAGCAATACGGATTGCACAGGCCCGCTCATCGGCAACCTCGTCAGGCTGGCAAACAAAGATTTTTTCGCGGCTGTCGGTCATGGAAATTCCGGTGGCATTGAAGGGACCGATAATTTCTATGCCGTCCAGCAATCGGGGTACACGCAGTGAACCGGTGAAGGCAAAGCCACCATAGGGCGTAAAGCCGCCAATCATTTCATCGGTTTCCACCCGCGCCCTTTCTATGAAAGTCACCGTGACGTCATGGACACCGGCCTTGATCAGCAGCGGAATGTCCTGGAACCGTTCCATCACCTGGGCCACGGCAGGCGCGCCGCCCTTGTTGACCAGGGCAAAGTCTTCAGGCCCGCCTATCTGTTCACGAAAGACCTCCTCGCTGTCAATCAATACCACGAGCGTCTGCTCGGTTTCGATGGAACGCGGATAGAGGCCGACATCCAGGTCGAGAATATTCAGGCGATATTCCCCGTCGGCAGGAAAATTATGGGAGATCTGCATACCGCCACGTGTGCCCAGGGGGAAACCGTCCTGGTAGGTATCCTGGTCACCACTGACCACCTGGTACCAGCTGTTGGACAGTTTCGGTACCGGCTGGCCCACGGCCAGTTTGGCGACTTCACGAGCCACATTGATATATTGCTCAAGAAAAGACGGCGACACACTCAGGGCCGCAGCAATATTGTCAAAACCATCCACTTCGATATCCACCGGCAGATAATCCGCGGCATTGATATCCACACCCAGCAGTTCCTTGACGGCAATGGCGTACTCGGTCCGGTTGAGCCGCTGCACCGGGACATGCCCGGCCGTGATGCCATGCCCTGCGCTGATCGCCTCATCCAGGTTGCCTTCCAGCCAGGCGACAAATTCATCGATGGCTTGCTGTTCAGGCTGGTCACTGCCCGGCGGTGGCATGAGTCGGCCCCGCAATTTGCGCACGGCGGTTTCCCAGATATCCGCATCACTACCCACGTTGTCCAGTGACATGAGATCAAAAGCCACGCTGCCGGCCCAGTCCTCGCTGTTATGACAGTCGCTGCAATAGGCATCAAGAAGTGATCCAGGGGGATTATTTTCCTGGGCAATGGCCATCGACAGTGTGAAAGTCAGTGGTAATGTCAGTAGCAGTTTTCGCATCATGCAGATTTCAGATTCAGTAATTATTTCAACAGGTTAGCCGGCAACTACAGGCGTTATTCCTGTACCGGGCTCCGGGCGACTGATTATACTTGGTTTACCAGCGAGATAATAACCGCCCTGTTCTATTAGACACCTCGCAGGTAACTGATCTTCCGGGGATTTCAGGAGTTTCTCCTTATTTTCATAATTTCAAAATAGGGTGGAATTCCTGCTGTACAACCCCTGGTGCCTCTTACATAATAAAAACTCATCAGAATTAAGTGCTTACATCAGCTTGTTACTGACCAGGTAAGCCCACTGAGGAAGCGGCCGGAGACAGCATTTGGCGAAAATTCCACATAAAGAACGAGTGATGTTTTACTGCCTGGCCGCAGCACTCCCTCTTTTCATAGTCGCTTCACTCTACAACTACAGTCTTTTGCGT
>CAZROW010000010.1:27788-52895 GCA_964601805.1 uncultured Enterobacteriaceae bacterium | reverse complement strand
CGCAGCACTCCCTCTTTTCATAGTCGCTTCACTCTACAACTACAGTCTTTTGCGTGGTGAAGGCCATTACCTGTTTGGTACCAGCCTGGAAACACTTGGCTATGTTATCCAGGCCGAGTTCCTCGCCGTAGCCAGCGGCATCCTGGTGCTAATCCCCTTGCTGGTCCAGGCGAACTCGAAATACCTGCGCTGGTTCCTGTACTCCGTGTTTGCCATCATGGCCGGCGGCCTGTCATGGCTGGCTTATGAAATTGATGGCGCACCCGGCATGATTTTCTATGCTCTGCTTGTTTTCGTTTCCTACGGTGGCGGCACCTTGCTGGTGTTCGACTGGTATGCCGGAACCACCCGCACCTTTTTATCCCTGCTCAGGTGATCCATGGGCATTTTCATTTACGTGACTTTGCAATTGTCTTTTAACCTGGAAAGTGACATCAGTGTCTGGAAAAACACGCGTACTGTCATTCCCTTCGGCGCCTCTTTCTTCTAAATCCTGAGTGTTCTTGAGCTGGTTGTGTACACACCGCTTACGTATTATCTTGAAGAAAAACACAATCACGACAAATTGCTGGCCAAGGGGATCGACAATATGCTGAAGGCGGGCCAGTCCACCAAGGCAGAACCGACAACCTGAGCAGCACTCCAATTCCTGCCCTGTAAAGGCCAAGTGGAAAAAACAAGAGGTCGTCCGGCAGACTTCTGCTGATGACGGCTCCCTTTTCGTTCCTGCTCCCGGTTCTTGTAGTCGGGACCAAAGAAGGAGGCAACTTATGAAACGCGACATCATCAATCCCTGGACCTGGCAGGAAGCCCTCGGGTTTGTGCATGCCAACAAGGTGGACAATGCCGAATCAGTGCTTTTTCTTGCCGGCCAGACAGCCAGTGATGAAAACGGCCATTGCCTGCACCCCGGGGACATGGCAAAGCAGATCGACAAGGTACTTGAGAATATCGGGATTATCCTGCAACAGGGCGGCATGGACTTCACCAACGTCGTGCGACTGAACATTTTTACCACCGACATGAATGCCATACTGGAAGCCCATGATCACATGACCGCCAGCCTCAAGGCTTTGGGTTGTCAGCACGCCGGCTGCCTGCTGGGCGTAACGGCCCTGGCTTCACCAGGCGCCATGGTGGAAATGGAGGTCACCGCCGCCAGGTAATCCTGTCGCCACCCAATGGGTAAATTTGTTTTTGTCTCCTACCTGAGCGCCAGGATTTCGATTGCCCTGGCCAGCTCCATGTTGTCAGTGGCCATTGGCTGGCACCTGTTCACTTTCAGTGAAGATCCGTTTGACCTGGCACTCGTCGGCCTGATGCAAATCACGCCGATGATGCTGCTGTTTATCGTTTCCGGCTGGGTCAACGACCATTTTTCCCGCAAGAATATTCTCGTCCTGTGCGCTGTTGTAGAGGCGTGCGTGTATATCGGCCTTGCCCTGAGCATGAATGGTGGCGACCTGAACAGGCCCATGATTTTCTCGCTGCTTTTTATCCATGGCACTGTGCGCACGTTTTATGCGCCCGCCTCGTCAGCCATCCTGCCAAACATTGTCAGCACTGATTACCTGTCCCGCGCCATCGCCATCACCAGCACGACCTGGACCACCGCCCAGACACTGGGCCCGCTGGTGGCGGGGATACTGATTGCCCTGGTGGATTACGGTACCTACTGGTTCATGCTTGCCCTGGTGATACTGGGTGCGGTCTTGTACCTGCAGTTACCCCCATTGAAAACCACCAAACCCATGGGCCGCGGCATCGACCAGTTGCTGGACGGTATCCGTTATGTAAAACGCGACCCGATTGTCTGGCCGAGCATTTCCCTGGACCTGTTTATCATGCTCTGCGGCAGCGTCATGGCCCTGTTGCCTGTCTATGCCGTCAATGTGCTTGAAGTCGGTACGATCAGCCTGGGTTTCATGCGTGCGATGCCGGCACTTGGTGGTGTCATGATGGGCGTATTGCTGGCCCGGCTGCCGCCCAGGCGCAATTCAGGCAGGTTGCTGTTTATCGCACTGGGCGTGTTTTCCGCGTCCATCCTGGTGTTTGCCATCTCGTCCGTACTCTGGCTCAGCCTGATTGCCTTGTGGGTGTACGGGGCTTCCGACATGATCAGTGTCAATATTCGCAGCACGCTGATTCAACTGGCGACCCCTGATGTTTTGCGTGGTCGCGTGAATGCGGTCAACATGCTGTTTATCGGCATTTCCAACGAGATGAGCGATTTCCGTGCCGGGTCGGTGGCCGCCGTACTGGGACCAGTGCTCACCGTACTGGCCGGGGCCGGCATGGCCTTCATGGTCACTTTGGGCGGCTACAAACTTTTCCCGGAATTGCGTAACCTCGACAAGCTGACCGATGCCGAAGCGAAAGAGGAGTAAGCAAGTGAAACACCTGGATATTCATGTACGAGGCAAGGTGCAGGGCGTGTGGTTTCGCGCTGCGACACAGGAAGAGGCTGCTCGCCTGGGTATCAATGGCTTTGTTCAGAATGAATCCGACGGCAGCGTCTACCTGGAAGCTGAAGGCAGCCAGGAACAACTGGCAGACTTACTGGTCTGGCTACAACAGGGACCGCCCCGGGCTGAAGTCGATGACATCACGAGCAATGAATCCGGACTGAAGAATTTCAGCGGTTTTGAGATCAGGCGGTGATGGTGAACGGCGCTAACACTGGTGATGCGCCATCTGCCTATGAAGTCGACACTTCCCCGAGCAGCCAGTCAACAGCAGGGTCGCTGCGATCAACGCGGAACTTGCGTAGCAGGTAGTTCAATTGGGGTGTGCCGGACAGCAAGTTCGCAAACTCATTCATCGGAAAACTGACCAGCCTGCAATCGGTTTCTGCCTCTATGACTCCCGGCATTGCCGAAGAGAAAGGCCGCTGTCCGAATTCATCACCAACGCCCAGTGCGGCACCGTTACATACCCCTTGTCCTTCGTAGAAAATGTACCAGTGATCTTCCGATAATGTAAATTGCTCACCAGCGGCAATATCCACTTCACTGGCTATGCCGGATATTTTTTCCAGCACAGTAGAAATCAGTTCCCAGAACTGGGGCAACTTGCGTAGCGCCGCACGCATTCGCCAACGCTTGAGCAGACGATCCCGGTAGCCTTCCCTGACCACGAATTCATTGAAGTTTTCCTCGGAAAAGACCATGACCGACACTGGAGAGCTTGCCACTACGCTGGCATTGCGCACATTGGTACCCGTCACAACAGCCATCTCACCGATTATTTCTCCGGCCTGCAAGCTGGCAATAGTCTGGAAATCCTCACCATCGAAAACCACGACATCACAATAGCCGGTCAGGATCAGGTAGACAAAACCCCGGGAGCGCTCCTCCTGTACCACGATGACATCACCCTTGTTATAGCGTCGGACTTCTTCCTCCGCCATGATGGTGCGTACCCAGCGGTCTGAAAAAGGCTCACCCAACCAGGTCGACAGATACTGGTTCATGAGAGAGTTATAGATGGATTCATCGCCATCCACCACGATGTAACGCTTGCCGGAGCTGGCCAGCGAAAAAGTGGTAGTGAACTGGTGGGCCAGTTGCTCGACGTGTACAAACACCACCCGGTCGGCATCGGAATTCAGCGCATCTTCCGGGTCACCATGAATGGCACCGGCACCGCCATCGGCAACCAGCAGGTCATAGCGTTCGGAAAAAATTCGTCGGAGGTTTTCGTAGGTATCATCGCTGACAATATTCCGCTCATGCATTTCCCGCACCGAGCTCATGCCATTGTTATCACCAATAATGCAGATACGCTTGCTATTCCCTTTATGTTGTACGGTAAAAGTCGCACCTATTGTAGGAATACTATGCACGGTGATGTGGGGCAGAATTTCCATACCGAAATATTTTAACGGCTCAGCCGGCCTGACCTCGACAAGCTGAAAATATTCGCGAATGACATCAGCCTTCCAGTTCAGGTGACAGCTGAGTTTCTCGATGGCCATTTCAAAAATTTCCCGCGTGGTGATCACCTCGACCCGGTGCGGCATTAGAATCAGCGGAAACATGGCACAGTGATCATCATGCAGATGCGTCAGGAAAATTGACGACACGGAATTCTTGGAGATGCCGCGGGCGAACAGATGCTTGTCTAGGTAGGGGATGGAATCGATCAGGATATAGGAACCGTTATAACACAGTGCCAGGCCGGTACAGGGCTCATTGGCCGTGAATCCCGAAGCACTGCCCAGGATTTCCAGGCCAAGCTTGACCAGGTCACGGGGAATAAAGTCCGACTGCATCTGGTAAGGCGGAAATATGGTGACATCTTCGTTGAGATCCACTTTCACAGCCTGGCCGCCGGCATTGACGGTATAGCGGTCTGGTCCATCGTGGGTTATGTGAAATGAGCCCACGGAGGCCTCTGCGTTTTCCAGGGGAATCACGTTGAAGAAACTTTCCACGTCACGAATGTTGCCGTTTTCATCTTTCAGGGCAAGGTAGTCGGAGGCGCCCAGCCATTCTCGCTTGAGATGATCCGGGGTTTGCCATTGGTCCAGTTCCTCACCGGTGGGACCCAGCAAGGTGAATCATAAAAGACGGAAGACCTGGCTGATATCTTCCGGTGTACCAATCAGGTTAAGCCTCTTGCCCTCGGCCAGGCCATTACTGATGAAAAGAAAAAAATACAGTGGGAATTCGATATTGTTGAGTAGTGACCCGTCTTTTTCCTTGCTGTCGACCAGGACCAGTGTGCTGAAGGCAGAAATTTTATTCAGCAGCAAGCCCTTGAGTACTTCAGGAGGCTGGCCAAACAACAGGGATTCATCCCCAAACTGGACTACGCGACTGCCATCAGCCGGTTTGGAAATATCGAGAGTAGACATGAATGCTTCCGGTTTTCCCATAATGTTTTTGTTCTTGTTTCCTTACCGGGACAGAGAATGCAGTTGAAGCGATCTTGATGACCTGCACTGCCTGTCACCCAGTATATAAGGAATTAATATCATTTTGCCATCCCGCATTATTGCTGGGCATGGCAAGCATAGAAGTGTCTTTAAGGGGAAAGAACAGGAGTTTTTCCTGTAGTGTGACTTGATATCTCAAGAGTGTGAATTGACCCGCAATTCCAGAATCCCGAGAGTAGAAACCACTGTGCCAGGGGATTACCGACACCGGAGAGACAGGGTGAAAACTGCATTCAAACCAAGGACCAAGTGGAGGTGACCTTCTCTGGTCAGTTAGCCCTGTTTATACCTGTATACAGGCCGGAAATTGTCTCAGGCCTCAATTCGTCTGGCTGATTCAACTTCCGGTAGCAGCATCATCACGTGCGACAGCGACTTCTTCATGTTCGGCGAGATAGGAGCTGGTATTAAGTTTGAGATGTGAGAAGAGCATCCTGCCACCATAAGACACTGGTGTAATAAGGCCTGAATCCGCCTGCTTTGCCGGCAGATATTTCATGCGTACCGAGCCTCTGACATTGCCACCGATGACCTTTATCAGGTTGTCGGCTGCATCAACTTCAATGACAACATCACAATGCGTTCTGGCACCATCGCCCATATGGGGACGACGCTCTGCCAGGCTTCGGTATTCAGGACGACTACCCCGGCACAACATGTCACCAGGCAGGATTTCCTGTTCACCAATATCATAGGCTGTGTACGCTGCTTTGGGTTCAAGACCGTCACGGGCGCGGATGGCCTGGTCGATATAGGTATGGTGGGCGATGGCACGTTGAAATTGTTCGGGATTACCCAGGCCGCTTTCGCACATGACCCAGGAAATAAAGGCGGCTGACCAGAAGTCGCGCCAGCGGGCGGTGATGCCCAGTTCGTTCCAGCGTTGGTTCTGCTTGTTGAGTATCCAACTGCTGTCGGGCGCTGCGGCCCAGTAGCCGGCAACATCATCGGCCAGGCGGGAGGCCTGCTCTTCATCCATCCAGTTGGTGCGCCAGAACCTTCGCAGGCGACCGTTATTACGATCCAGTTCTTCCTGGCGGGTCATATCGATGACATTCTGGCCGAAAAACGTCCATTCCTGCTCTGAAATTTTGACAATACGCTCCCTGACCTGGTCAAGGGGGTACTCGCGACAACTGCGGTCAATAATGCGCATGGCACCAGGTTCACCCTGGATGCGCTCACCGGGAGGCATGACATCAAGAATATTCCTGGGCGCCCTTTCATAGGACGACTGCTCCTGGGCCAGGCAGAAGGATGTGCTGGCGGCAAGCAGGATGAGCAGATGCTGTATTTTTTTATTGAGTGTCATCTGGTGCTTTTTGGTTTCATTGCAGTGGCTGACCTGACTGATAAAGCCTATATATTTTGCACAGATATGTCTACGCCATATGCCTGCGGGAATTCCTCTATAATGACCGCACATTCTATTGGATATTTATGAAAAAACTCAGCCTTGCACTCCTGGTTCTCCTGTTCCAGATCACATCGAACACAGAAGCCGCAGACATCAGCGGTTACACGTTACCGGATACCATCTCACGTTTTAACAAGAGTTATTCGCTCAGTGGCTGTGGCCTGCGTGAAATGCTCTTCAGTGACATCTATCTGCTTGGCCTGTACCTGGAAACCCCCATTGCCGATCCTGCCACTATCCGCAACAGTGGTCGTATTTTCCTGTTAAAGGTGCTCTACAAGGGAGATCTGCCAGAGGATCTTCCCGCACTCTGGAGCGAGCCGCTTGCCCGGCAGTTATCCAGTGAATACCTGGATATCCTGCAGGACATCTATGACAAGGTGGACAATGGCGACAGCGTGGAAATCAGTTTTGAACCGGGAGAGTGCGAAATTGTGCGCATCAATGACACGATCGAGATTCGGGAAACCGAAATAGCACTGATGCCGGCATTGACTAACCTGTGGCTGGGGGAAGAGCCTGTATCAGGTAACCTGAAGCGACTGTTGCTGAAAGGTGAATGTAACTGACTAGCTGCCTGAACATTAAAAGACAGACTTCAAATCAGGTTGAGCCAGCGCTCGACTCCCCTGAGTATCATGTCCACCGCGAATGAGCCCGTGAACAGGGCCGTAATACGACCGGCAATTTCCACGTAACGCTCCACGTACTTCTCGCTGCGGGTTTTGACAAAGTCATGGATGTACTTGAACAGTACGATAGAGCCCAGCGCCAGGGAGAGCCCGATGGCGATGGTCAGGCTGGACAAGCCAAGCCCCAGCTGTGTCCCAACAATCACACTGGCACTGATGGTGCCTGGCCCGACAATGAAAGGCATGGCAATGGCACCGGCTATTTCCTCCGAATGCGGATTGATGGTGGACATCGGTGGTCCAACGCCCAGGATCATCCTGACGCCAATAATAAGGAAGGTAATACCGCCAAAGATCATGAACGCCGCAAAGCGCACCTGCAGAACCGAATCAAAAATAAACTCGCCCAGCCAGGCGAACAGAAAAAACACCACAAAACTGATCAGCCCGGCCCGCAGCATAATGCGCGCGAACTGGACGATCTGCACTTCCTTGATCAGCGTCAGCAAGTACACGCTCATGATGAACGGATTAAGCAGGACAAAAATCAGGAGCAGGGATTGGGTGAAGATTTCCATGGAACGGAAGGATAAAGGGAAACAAGGAAAAAGGGAAAAAAGGTTTGCAGTCTAAAGTCGAAAGGAAATTCAGGTCAGTAAACTGACGATTTGTAATGTCCAGTAATAGAAAGCTAACCTGAAGCGCTTACCCTTTTTCCCTGTTTCCTTTTTTCGGCAGTTCAAACTTCCGTAATAATCCCCGTCCCATTCGCCCACTCATCAACCTCGATACCAAGCTTGTCGAGCACCGTCAGATGCAGGTTGGCAATCGGTGTGCGTTCGGGCAGGTCAACATGCTGGCCGCCGAGCTTCATTTTGCCGGCGGCGCCGCCAACCAGGATATTGGGCACCGGATAGTTGTTGTGCATGTCACTGTTGGACATGTTGGAGCCGTACATGAACAGGGCATTTTCCAGCAGGCTGTTTTCACCGTCGGGAGTTTCACTCATCTTGGTGAGAAACTTGCTGAACTCTTCCATGTGCCAGGTCTGGATCCTGATCAGGCGCTTGATGCGTTCCTGGTCATTGGCATGGTGGGACAGCGGATGGAAGGCATCCGGGACGCCGATATGGTTGTAGGTCCGGTTGGTACCCTCTGACACCATGATGTAGGACACCACGCGGGTCAGGTCGGCCTGGTAGGCCAGGGCCAGCAAGTCAAACAGCAGAGCGACCTGTTCATCAAAACGGTCCAGCTCGCCGACCGGGGCTTCCGGGACATCAAAACCGGACAGGTCCTGGCTGGCGGCCAGGTTCACCCGGCGTTCAATTTCCCTGACCGTATCCAGGTAGCTGTCCAGAATCAGTTTGTCACTTGCGCCCAGGGTCTTCTGCAGGGCCTTGGTGCGATCGGAAATCAGGTCGAGCAGGCTCGCCTTCTGGCGAATAATGGCTTCGCGTTCTTCGGCGTTATCGCCTTCCCCAAACAACTGCAGGAAAATCTTGCGCGGGTTGAATTCCATGGGCAGCGGTGAGGTCGGGTTGCGGAAAGACAGGGTAGACGAGTAGTAACAACCGCCGCTACCACCGCCGCACGCAGCCACCTGGACCGTAGTTTCTGCTGCTACTTCCAGGGAAGGCAGGGCAGTATCCTGCCCGATATGCTGGGCAATGACCTGGTCCAGTGTCGTGGACATGCTGGCGCCCGAGGCCTCCGCATCAGGCCGCACGCCGCTGAGCCAGGTAGCCGGGTTAATAGTATGCACGGACCCCGCACTGGCGGCGTTTTCCAGGTTGCCAAAGGAGTTGACGTATTGCTTGTGGGGCTCAAGCGATTTCATGATGGTGCTGAGCTTGAAATTCTCCCCTGCACCGCTGGGTGTCCAGTTATCCCATTCAGGACCATGGGCCGTGTTGTGCATGATGGCGCCATGGGGCAAGTAAAAGAAACCGGCACGAATTTTGGGTGCCGCGGCCGTCTGGGCCAGTGCTGTATGGGCAGGCACCATGGCATCCATGAACGGCAATGCCAGGGCAACGCCCGCGCCCCTGAGCACCGTTCTGCGGCTGAGATGTTTTTTGGTCAGAAACATGTCTGGTTCCTCTTTCCTTTATATATATACTGCTTGCAGTAACTGGCTGACTGGCCAATTTTAGCGTTGGCCTGGTATACAGACCTGATATTTCATTGATTCATTATGAAATCATTGTGAAATTTGCAATTCAACGGGGTGGCATTTCTGCCCTGTCACCCCCGTTTTCCGTGGATTGTACCTGAAAAACCTGCCTGTACTCGACTGTGCCAATTTCGTGGAAGGGTGCAAGCAACCATCGAATACCCGTTCATTATTCCTATATAATGGGCAGATTGCCTGACTTTTTGCCTTGGTGGCAAAAGCCTGGAACATCAGGCGCATTAGACCAGTTTTATAAGGGGTAAATCTTGGTACTTACAGAATTAGCAGCATTTGCAGCACAAACCGCTCAGAAAGACCTGAATCCGACTGATACAACCCGCGGTACTTCAATCCCGAACCCGGTTCGCGCTATCACCAGTGCCATGGCTGTAGCCTGCGGCATGATGCTCACCTGCCTGGATGCCACCGCCCAGGACGGCATGAGTGTGGCGGCCACCGACATGCTCGACAACTACTGCATGGAATGCCATAACCTGGAAGACTTTTCCGGGGGTATCGCGTTTGAACTACTGGATATAAACCACGTTGAAAGTGACCTGCCCACCTGGGAAAACGCCATCAACAAGCTGCGCGGCCGCCTGATGCCGCCAGCCGGTGCCGAACAGCCGCCCCAGGAACTGGTTGATGCCTTTGTCGACCACCTGGAAACCACCATCGATACCATGGTGGCCGACCGCGAAATTGGTCATGTTCCCATTCAGCGCCTGAATCGCACGGAATTTGCCACCATTGTCTCTGACCTGATCGGCGTCACCGTGGATCCGGCCCAGATCCTGCCCAGCGAAATCGAGGTTGAAGGCTTCGAGAATATTGCCAATGCCTTGGGTGCCTCACCTTCATTCCTGGAGCAATACATCACTGCCACACGGCAGGTAGCCACCCAGGCTGTCGGCAACCCGACACCCAAATTTGCCAATGTTTTCCACGAACTGCCCAACCGCAATATCGGCTTTGCCGGCGGCAATGGTTCTGCCCGCAACCATATCGACGGTTTTCCTTTGGGCACCCGTGGTGGTATGAAGTTTACGCATTTCTTTCCGGCTGACGGTGAGTACCGTTTCAGCATCCTGGATATCGATGCCGGCCTGTATCCCCGCGGCATGGAGACCGCTGCCACCATGGTAATCCTGGTGGACGGCAAGGAAGTGAACCGTGTGGAAATCGGTGGCCCCGAAGACCTGGCCATTGCCACCCGTGACGGTGTTGTCGGCGGCGATGTCATCCTGGCCAAGATTGCCGGGCTGTCTGCTGATGTCGAGGTAGGCACCCACGAAGTGATTGTCACCTTTATCGAACGTTCCTGGGGTGCCAGCAACAACGCTACAGGTAATGGCCGGGTTACCGGCATGCCCATTGTCGGCCTGGGCGTGGAAGTGGAAGGCCCCTACAACCCCACCGGACTGTCCATGAGCGACAGCCGCAAGAAAATCATGGTCTGCCAGCCCAAGGAAATTGCTGAAGAACGCACCTGTGCAGAAAACATTGCCCGCAACCTGGCCACCAAGGCCTTCAGGCGCCCGATCACTGATGCCGACCTGGACTGGCTGATGCCATTCTATGAAGTTGGACGTGCAGAGGAAGGCGGGTTTGAAGCGGGCATCATCGAGCTGGTCACCGCAATCCTGTCCAGCCCTGATTTCCTGTACCGCTCCATGCGTATTATCGAGGAATCTCCGCGCCCACTGAATGACCTGGAATTGTCTACACGCCTGTCGTTCCTGATCTGGAGCCAGGGTCCCGATGAAGAACTGATCAGCCTGGCTGCCGATGGCACCCTGTCTGATCCGGATGTCATGGCTGCCCAGGTGGAAAGAATGCTGGCGGATCCTCGTGCCGATGCCCTGATCGAGAATTTTGCCCTGGCCTGGCTGAACCTGGATGAACTGGACCAGATCCAGCCGGTAGACAACCGTTTCAACGATGCCATGCGCACCAATTTTGAAAAGGAAATCCGCCTGTTCCTGTCCAGCATCCTGCTGGAAGACCGGCCGGTACACGAACTGCTGACCGCTGACTGGACCTATGTGAATGATGGCCTGGCCAACCAGTACGGTATCGAGGGTGTTTATGGTAACCAGTTCCGCCGTGTGACTCTTGAAGATGAAAACCGCTGGGGCCTGCTCGGCAAGGGCGCGACCCTGCTGCGCACTTCCTATGGCGACCGCACTTCTCCGGTATTGCGCGGTGCCTGGGTCCTTGACCGCATCATGGGTACACCACCGGCACCACCGCCGCCCAACGTGGAAGTGGACCTGTCAGTCCGTGAAGGTGAAAAACCCACTACCCTGCGTGCCCGCCTGGAAAAACACCGGGAAAACCCGACCTGCATGGCGTGTCACGGTGTCATCGACCCACCCGGACTGGCCCTGGAGAATTTTGATGTGACCGGTCGCTGGCGCGATGTGGATCAACAGGCCGATGCGACCATTGATTCCACGACTGTGCTGACCAGCGGCAAACATATTGATGGGCCGGTTGAATTACGCCAACACCTGCTCAGCCGGGAAGACCAGTTACCAATGACCGTTACCAAGCGCCTGATGATGTATGCCCTGAACCGGGAAATTGAATATTTCGACATGCCCTATGTCAGGGATATCGTCCAAAGCGCCGCTGAAGACAATTACACCTTTACATCCATTCTTACTGCACTCGTCAATCACGATGTGTTCCGCATGCAAGGCCCTGAGGAACACCATAACGAGGCTTCACCAGACGTGGCGTCTGCTGAGACCGGGAGATAATCACATGGCTAAATTTCTGACCAAAAAACATTTATCCCGCCGCACACTGTTGCGCGGTGGCGGTGTTGCACTGGCCCTGCCTTTCCTGGACGCCATGGTGCCGGCAGGAACTGCCCTGGCCCAGGTTGAGGCCATGCCGAAAAAGCGTGCCGGTTTCTTTTACCTGCCCCATGGCACCATCATGAACAACACGCCCTTTGGCAAGGAAGTCGACCACTGGACCAGCACCGGTTCGGGGGACAGTTTCCAGCTGGGTAAAATGCTTGCCTCACTGGAACCGTATAAAAACTACGTCACCACGTTTGAAAATATCGAAAACAATTCGGCGCTGGGTTCCGTACATACCCTGAACCCAGCTACCTGGCTTTCCTGCGTACGTCCCGGCACTGGCTCGGTACCGCAGTTGGCCACCACCCTGGACCAGGTCATTGCCCAGCAACTGGGACAGGAAACTGCCCTGCCTTCCCTGGAAATGGCCACTGAAACCACCGTGCAGGTGGCAGCCGGCAACGGCGGTTTTTACGCGGTGACCACCTCGTTTGCCTCACCCAGCCAGCCGCTGCCCATGGAGTTCAATCCGCGCAAGGTATTCATCCAGTTGATGGGCCCCTATGACACCCAGGAAGAGCGCGAACTGATCCTGAACAAGAACAGCAGTGTCCTGGACATGATCGCCGACCGCACCCGCGCCCTGCAAAATGACCTGGGCGCCGGCGACAGGGAAATCCTCTCCAACTACCTGGATACGGTACGCGAGATTGAACGACGCGTGCAGATTGCCAGTGAACAGGATATGTCCGGTATTGATGTGCCGGCAGCACCTGTGGGTGTGTTCGAGGATTTCGAGGAACAGATCAAGATGATGTTTGACCTGGCCGCCCTGGCCTACCAGGCTGACCTGACCCGCGTTCTGACCCTGGTCATGGCAGCTGAAGGTACCGACCGCACCTATCCACAGGTTAACGTTTCCGGCGGTTTCCATCCGACCAGTCACCATACCAACGACAGGACACGCATCGAGGAACTGATTCGCGTGCAGACTTACCACATGGAACATTTTGCCCGCTTTGTCGCCAAGCTGGCTGATACCCCGGAAGGCGAAGGCTCCATCCTCGACAACTCACTGTTCCTGTATGGCTCCAACATGGGCAACAGTAACCAGCATGACAACTATCCCCTGCCCGAGATTCTCGTCGGCGGCGCCAGTGGTGCCCATAAAGGTGGCAAGAATGTCGCGCCACCGCCAAAAACACCGTTGGCCAATATCCACATGACCATCCTGGACAAACTGGGCATTCCGCAGGAAAGCTTCGGTAACAGCACCGGTATTCTTTCCGAGGTATAGCAGTATCCATGAAAACTTTTGAACGCAGACACATTCTCAGGGCGGGTGCTGGCCTGGCTTGCGCCCCTGTCCTGGTCGGACTGGCAGGCTGCTCGCAGGAACAATCCCCCGAAAACAATACCGGTACTGCAGCACGCCAGGTTGCACCGAGCCAGCTGCCTGTTGAATCTATTACCGACAGGGTCAAAGTGATCAGCGGTGCTCCAGGCAATGTCCTGATATTGACCACGGACGAAGGCCTGTTGCTCGTCGACAGCGGCTCGACAACCATGGCCCCCTCTGTACAACTGACCCTGGGTGATGCGCCTGTTCGTACCCTGTTCAACACGCATTATCATGCCGACCAGTCAGGCGGCAACACCCTGTTCGGGGAAGCCGGCGCCACTATTTACGCCCATGAAATCACTCGCCAGTGGTTGTCGTCGGATTACTACATTCCCGCCGAGGATCGCTGGGTACCGGCCCTGCCCGAAGTAGGCAGGCCCACCCACACTTACCGTGAAAAGGAAGCCCTGAGCCTGGGCGGCGAAAGCATCGAGTCCGGCTACCTGCTGGAAGCCCATACCCGCGGTGATGCCTACGTGTTCCTGCGTGATGCCAATGTCCTGGCGGTTGGCGATGTTGCCTCACCATTGCGTGATCCCGCCCTGGACTGGTATGCCGGTGGCTGGCTTGGCGGTCGTGTGGATGCCATGGATGATCTGCTGGAAGTGGCCAACGCGGACACCCTGATCGTGCCGGCCTACGGCCCGGTCATGAACATGGCCGAATACCAGGCCGAACGTGACATGATGTGGCACCTGTGGGAACGCTGCTCGACACTGGTCAACAATGGTCGCAGTGCCCAGGATATCCTGGAGGCAGGTGTCATGGATGAAATTGACCGCAAGTTCAATGATCCCTACCAGTTTCTTTATGACGCAGCCAAAGGACTATGGGCGCACTACACCAACTTTGGAGGCAATGTGGTTTAACATGAAAACCAATTTTTCCTTGAATTCTTGTAGGCCGGAAATTGCGCAGCAATCTCCGGCAAGTAATGTCTCCCGTTTTCTCAAAAACATTATGCCGGAGATGACCTGCGGTCATTTCCGGCCTACACGTCTGGGTAGAATTCTTGTCCTGGCTATGGCGGCGACGTTCACCTGTGTTGTTTCGGCCCAGGATTCCCTCATCGACCTGATACGTGACGGTCGTAACGATGATGCCCTGGCTGCCATTGCCGCCGGCGCCGATGTCCATGCCACTGAACCCGATGGTGCCACGGCACTGATGTGGGCTACCTACAAGGTGGAACATGAACTCGTTGACGCCCTGCTCGAGGCCGGTGCTGACGCTGATGTGACCAACATGTACGGCTCCTCACCACTGGCTGAAGCAGTCAAGCTGGATGATGCCGAACTGGTTCGCACACTGCTCGAAGCAGGCGCTGATCCGGACTCCCCGAACCTGGACAACCAGACGGCCCTGATGCTGGCTTCCTACATCGGCAACCTGGACATCGCGCGCATGCTCATCGATGCAGGCGCTAATGTGAATGCCATAGAAAGTTTTCGCGGCCAGACCGCCCTGATGTGGGCAGCTGCCGAGAACAATCCTGATGTTGCCGAATTACTGGTTGCCGAGGGTGCCGATGTTTCTGTCAAGGCAGTTCATGACGACTGGCCCAGGCAGATGACCTCGGAACCACGTGCCCAGTTTCGCCCCACCGGTGGCCTGACCGCCCTGCTGTATGCCACCCGTTCCGGCTGTTACCGCTGTGCGGTTGCCATCGTGGAAGCCGGTGCCGATATTAACCAGCCAAACCCGGATGGCGTGACCCCGCTGATCAATGCCATCGACAACAAGAGTTTTGATATTGCCATGTACCTGATTGACCAGGGTGCCAAGGTGGATGTCTGGGACATGACGGGTCGCACCCCCCTTTACATGGCCATCGACATGAACTCCTTTGTGCCCCGTTCATTTGGCGGCTTCGGCGATTCGTTCAATCCCCTGGCCAATAGTGAACTCAATACCTCTGCACTGGACATTGCGCGCCGTCTCATCGACATGGGCGTTGATGTCAATCACCAGCTCACCCGCATGCGTCCCAACGGCCCTGGCCGTGGTCGTTTTGCCGACTACGACATGCGTGGCGGTACAGCGGCCTTGCACGTGGCCGTGTTTACTCATGACTACGAGGCGATTGAAATCCTGCTGGCCAATGGTGCCGAAGTCGACCTGCGCAATGTCTTCAGGCTGACTCCGCTGATGTATGCAGCCGGCATGAGTGGCAATGGTCGTGGTCCCACCGGTTCCACGGGAGATGACATCCAGGAACGAGCCATCAGAACCATCGACATGCTGCTGGACGCCGGGGCCGACATAAATGCCCAGGTTAACGACAGCCATACCCTGACGGCAAAACTGGATACCTATATCGCCTGGAAAGACAACGAAGGCCGTACACCACTGCATTCAGCTGCCGAACTGGGCTGGGACAAGGTTGCCCGCCACCTGGTTGAACACGGCGCGGATCCCACGATTGAAGATGCTGAAGGCAACACACCACTTGATCTGGCTCGGGCACCGGTAGAGGAAAGCACCCGACCGGGACGCAGGGCATCAGCTGAAGGCCGCATGGCTGTGGTTGCCCTGTTGAACGATGTGTTCAATACAGACGCTGACTAGAAAACCATATCGGGGATAACCCGAATAAAACAACAACCCGGGGGATGAGCGCTATGCGACTCAGTTATTTCTGCACCACTACTTTTCTTGGTCTTGGCTTGCTGGCAGGCACTGTACACGCCGCTGAAGAACCACCTATCGGCATTGCTGCCTACACGCTGGAAGAAACGCCATACGTTTTTGACACGGCAGAGCAACACAATATTGAAGTGACACTCCTGGCCAAGGGGCTGCCACGATCCTTCAGTCTGGCCTTCCTGCCAGATGGTGACCTGCTGGTCTCCGAACGTGGCGGCAACCTGCGCATTATTCATGATGCTACCGGTCCGAACGCCAGGCTCGACCCGACCCCGGTTCCGGGAATGCCTGCTCCAACGCCCTATCGCAATGGCGGCCTGCATGACCTGGCCCTGCATCCTGATTTCGACAACAACCACTGGTTGTACTTCAGCTTCAACCAACCCGGACCAAAAACCGGTGACAACCAGACCAGTATCCCCACCCTGATGCGCGGACGCTGGGAAAACGGGCGCGTGGAAGACGTCGAGGAATTGTTTGCCGGCGAACCTGGCGGCACCAGCGGCATGCGCATCGCCTTTGCCCACGATGGCACCGTCTACATGACTACCGGTGCACCTTTCGGCACCGAGGCCCAGGAACTCGACAACGTGTTTGGCAAGGTCCTGCGCCTGAACGATGACGGCAGTATTCCCGCAGACAATCCTTTCCTTGGACGCGACGATGTTCACCCGGCCATTTTTTCCTATGGTCACCGTGACCAGCTTGGCCTGACAGTCCATCCTTCCGGCACCGTCTTTGCCGCCGAGCATGGCCCCAATGGGGGAGACGAAGTAAACCTGCTTGTCCCCGGTGGCAACTACGGCTGGCCCGACACCAGTTACGGTCGCAACTACGACGGTTCAAAGATTTCCGAACTGCCAGTGGAACGTGGTATTGAACAGCCACAGGTCGTCTGGATTCCTTCCATTGGCCCCAGCGGCATCATGTTTTACGACGGTGATGCCTTCCCCGCCTGGAAAGGCAACCTGTTTGTCGGCAGCGTGCGTTACGGGCAGATCAACCGCACCGGTTCCCTGGAGCGTGTTGTCCTGAACGAAAACTACGAGGAACTGCGCCGGGAAAAACTGCTGGGCCAACTGCACCAGCGTATCCGTGACGTCATCCAGGGCCCGGATGACAACCTGTATGTGCTCACCGACGGTGATGAATTCGCTGTACTGCGCATAGCGCCCAATTAACGGGCGCTGTTTCAGGGCGAATAAAACATCGGCGAAGTCCAGGCCCTTTCCTGGATGCTGGCCGGGACAGCACCGGTAACAGAAAAGCACAGCCCGTTTAAGTGAAGCAAGTCAGGTTCAGGTTACACTGAAATCATGGTTCGGGGTATGCCCGACAGCTTTCCGGAAGGGGGAAACCATTTGAAAACCAATCTGTTAACCGCATTGTCCATTATGTTCCTGTTTGCCTGCAGCGCTGAAGAAGAGGCTGTGCAACCTGCCTCACCGGACACACTATCCAGTCCTGCTGCCAGTATTGATACTGGCCCCGCCAACGTGAATTTTGAGCGCCTGGTGGCGGCTGATCGCGAACCCGACCAGTGGATGGCCACCGGCCGCACCTATGGTGAGCAGCATTACAGTCCGCTCGAGTTGATCAACCGGGACAATGTCGACCAGTTAGGCCTGTCCTGGTATGCCGATTTCAATATTCCACGTGGCCAGGAAAGCACGCCCCTGGTGATAGACGGTGTTATTTATGTCACTACTGCGTGGAGCAATGTCAGGGCCTTTGATGCAGTGACGGGGGAAGCCCTGTGGGAATTTGATAGTGAAGTGCCCCGTGACTGGGGTGTACGCGCCTGTTGTGATGTCGTTAACCGGGGCGCTGCTGCCTGGAATGGCAAGATCTATGTGGGCACCATTGATGGCCGCATGATCGCCATTGATGCGGCCACCGGCAACAAGGTCTGGGAAACGGACACGCTGGTCTCCCGCGAGTTGTCCTACACCATTACCGGCGCCCCGCGCATCGTCAAAGGCAAGGTTATTATTGGTAACGGTGGCGCTGAATACGGTGTCCGGGGTTATGTCACGGCCATGGACTCGGAAACCGGGGAAATACTCTGGCGTTTCTATACCGTGCCCGGTAACCCGGAAGACGGTTTTGAAAGTGACACCATGCGCATGGCAGCGGAAACCTGGAATGGCGAGTGGTGGGCGCTGGGCGGTGGCGGTACCGTCTGGGATTCCATGGCTTACGATCCACAGCTGGATCTTTTATATATCGGCACCGGCAACGGCTCGCCCTGGAACCAGGCCATTCGCAGTCCTGGTGGCGGTGACAACCTGTTCCTGTCTTCCATCGTCGCGCTGGATCCGGATGATGGCTCCTATGTCTGGCATTACCAGACCACACCGGGTGAAACCTGGGACTACACCGCCACCCAGCCCATCATGGTGGCCACCATTCCCGTGGACGGTGTTGACCGCAAGGTAGTGATGCAGGCCCCCAAGAACGGGTTCTTTTATGTCCTGGATGCCGCCACCGGCGAATTCATTTCCGCCGAGCCTTTTGCGGCCGTCAACTGGGCCACTGGCATCGACCCGGAAACCGGTCGTCCCATTGAAAACCCCGATGCCCGCTTTGACCAGACCGGTCGCGCCTTCGCCGTGCAACCCGGTCCCGGCGGTGCCCATAACTGGCAGCCCATGGCCTTTCACCCCGACACCGGCATGGTTTACATGTCGTCAAGCAACAGTGCTTTTGTCTATGCCGCAGATCGTAACTTTGATCCCGACCCGCTGACCTCCAACCTGGGTATCGATCCGGCGGCCGGTTTTGCCGAGCTGGGACCCAATGCCACTTCCGACCTGCCTCGTGGCACTTTCATGGTCGCATGGAACCCCGTCACCCAGGAAGAAGGCTGGCGTATTCCAGGCAACAGTGCCGGCATGCTGGCCACCGGTCGCGGCCTGGTTTTCAAGGGCGACCAGGACGGCATTGCAGCCTATGATGCCGAAGACGG
Source organism: uncultured Enterobacteriaceae bacterium (assembly GCA_964601805.1). Lineage (GTDB taxonomy): Bacteria > Pseudomonadota > Gammaproteobacteria > Pseudomonadales > Pseudohongiellaceae > Eutrophocola. Next base: position 33,902 of record CAZROW010000010.1, on the reverse strand, counting down.
TACCGTCCTCTGGCAATCGCTGGACACGCAAACCGGCATCGTGGCCGCACCCGTCACTTACGCTGTCGAAGGCGAGCAGTACCTGGCAGTGGTCGCGGGTCGCTCCAGCAGTAATTACTATGCCCCTGACTATTCCCGTCTGCTGGTGTTCAAGCTGGGGGCCGACGAAACCCTGCCGCCTGAAATTTCCTACACACCGCCGGAACTGGATCCGCCACCGTCCGTGGCTGATGCCGATCAGATCGCCCGGGGTGAAGAGCTGTACCAGGACAACTGCTGGATCTGTCATGAAACACCAGGCAACGCCGGCGGTGTCGGCAGGCGCGGCCTGTTTCCCGAACTGGTGCTGTCCCCGGCCCTGGCCAGTCCCGAGTTGTTCAGTGCCATTGTCATCGATGGCATTCGCAGCCAGAACGGCATGGTGTCCTTTGCCAATGTGGTTGATGCACAGGGTGCCGAGGATTTGCGTGCCTACCTGATAGAGCAGGCCAATATCACCCTGCAGGCCCGACAAGGGCGTTAACAGGTGATCATCAAACGAAAGCAGGCTCTTCCCATTGCAGGAAGAGCCTTTGTTTCAAGGACACAATGTTTCAGGGGTTAAATCAGAATTTCAGTTCCACGCGACGGTTCATACTCCAGTCCTGCTCGCCAGTATCACGGGCGACAGGGTGCTGTTCACCGTAACTGATCACTTCCAGCTGATCGACACTGGCTCACAATAACCGCTGGTGCGGGACTGGACGCTCCGGATTTACCTGTTTATTCTTGCCTGTCACCCAGGAAACCCTGGAACACCGATTCCTGACTGCTTGCAGACAGCCACTGACATTGAGCCGCGTGGACACGAAAAAAATCAAGTTTGTTACCAACCGCCCCTGGCTTACCCAGGACAGTCCTTCCCGCCCCGGTCCTGTCCTGAAAACCATTCCCGACTGGTATCGCAAGGCCGACCGCTACGCCCGGGATCCGGCAACGGGAGAGTTTGCACAGCTGCCTGATGCCGGCGGCAAGATTCCGACCTGGAAAGCCTGCCCTGCACTCTATGATGTGATGGGCAGTGGCTACACTTACAAGACGCCCTGTGACATCGAGTTTTTCCTGGACAAGGACGGCACCATCCAGGCGCGGGTCCTGGATGAGCAGCACCAGAACTTTCTCTTTGAGCGCATGCCACTTGACCGTTTTCCGGTACCCCAGGGCTATCATGCCAGGCACTTTGCCTGGTGGCCGGACTGGGCGGTGGAATTGCCCCCCGGTTACAGTGCCCTGTACACCCAGCCGCTCAACCGATTTGAACTGCCCTTTCTGACCATGGGCGGCATTGTCGATAACGACAAGGTGCACCTGCCCGGCACCATGCCGTTTTTTGTGCTCAAGAGCTTCACCGGTGTGCTGCCGGCAGGTACCCCTTATGCCCAGATCTTTCCCTTTTGCCGTGAACACTGGTCGGCCGAGATTGACACTTCACTGGAACAGCCGGCAATGAGCGCCAAGAACAAGGCCAACAGCGCCCGGTTCCGTCAACCCGACGGGGGCGTTTACCTCAGGGATGTGTGGGAAAGACGCAAGTACCAATAGGCAAAAGACATGAACACCCAAAAAATTCGCTTTGTTTCCAACCGCCCCTGGCTGACCGAAGACAGTGCGTCCAAACCCGAGCCCATCCGGAAAACCATACCGGAGTGGTATCGCCAGGCCGACCGCTTCGCCCGCGACCCGGCCACCAACCAGCATGTTGAGATGCCGGATATCGGCGGCAAGATTCCCACCTGGAAAGCCTGCCCAGCCGTCTTTGATGTCATGGGCAGTGGCTACACTTACAAAACACCCTGTGATATCGAGTTTTTCGAAGATGCCTCCGGCATCATCCAGGCAAGGGTACTGGACCCCGGGCATCCGAATTTCCTGCTGGATCGCGAACCCCTGCCACAGTTTGTGCCGCCACCCGGATACCATGAAAGACATTTCGCCTGGTGGGCAGACTGGGCCGTGGAATTGCCCGAGGGCTACAGCGCCCTGTATGTGCACCCCATCAACCGCTTTGAACTGCCCTTTATCACTACCAGCGGTATTGTGGACAATGACAAGGACAACCTGCCCGGCACCATGCCATTCTTCTTTCTCAAGGGCATAACGGGTATCCTTCCTGCAGGCATTCCCTACGCCCAGATCATTCCTTTTCGCCGCGAACACTGGGAGTCTGAATTCGAGACTTCCCTGACGCCTGAAGAGATACAGGCCAGGAATGAAGCCAACAGCCGCCAGTTCCGCCAGCCGGACGGCGGTGTCTACCTCAGGGATGTCTGGGAACGCAGGAAATATGAATAGGGCTATTTACAGGAGATCGTGACATGAAACACAACACCATCATCATGTTCGTCGTGACCACGCTGGCCAGCCTGCTGCCGTCATTAACCTTCGCCCAGTATGAAGGCTACTCCACGTCCCGCTTGCTGGTGGAACTGGGGGAACTGCTTTCAGAGGCAAGAAGTGCCGAGTCGGAGGTCAAGGCCAGCCTGGCAGCCAGGGACCGGTTTGCCCGCGAACTACAGGATATCAACCGCGAAACTGACAGTTACAAACGGGATAACCGCCGTTACCAGGATGACCTGGCTGACCACAATGACAGCGTTGATGATTTCAATGAAAACTGTGGCAGCGGTTCCTTTGACCAGGCTGCACTGGATCGCTGTGAATCCCTGGAAGCAGACCTCACAGCAGCCCAGAATGCCCTGGATGCCAGGCGTGATGAACTGGAAGAGCAACGCATTGCATTGCAAAACCGCATGGAAGAGTACAACAGCCGGGAACGTGAACGTGCCGGTGGTGCAGAGGCCCAACTGTCTCGCTATGATGAAATCAATAACAACATTAACGCCATGTTCGCTGAACTGCAGAACAAGGAAGCACTCAGGGGCAGCCCCTGTTTCATGCGGCCCAGCCCGGAATCCAGACTCCAGTGCCTGATACAGGCCTCCAACAACCGCTAGCCAGAATACCAACGTGTGAAAGGAAAACTATGAAAACTTGTAACCCAACATCCCGAAAACTCCTGGGTAAGGCAGTAGCCGCCGCGCTATTCAGCCTGGCCTCCCTTGGCGCCCAGGCTCATTTCAAGCTGGAAAGCCCGGCCTCCTGGATCGAGGAAGATGATCGCGGTGACCCGCAAAAAATGGCCCCTTGCGGCGGCACCCTGGCTGATGGCGGTACACGCACCGGCAGCATCACCGAGGTAACCGGTGGCAGCATGCTGGATATTGCCATCGAGGAAACCATTTTCCATCCCGGTCATTACCGGGTGTCACTTGCCCGGCGCATTAACTGGTTGCCCGAAGATTCTGTCCCGGTGATGAAGGACACCGAAAATGGTCCACGCTCTGATTTCTTCCCGATCGTGGTAAATCCTGCACCGCCCGTTCTGGTCGATGGTCTTTGGGCCAACCAGGAAAGGCGCACCGGCCCGCAGCAAACCCAGGTACGTGTACCCAATATCGATTGTGAAAACTGTTTCCTGCAAGTGGTGCAGTTCATGGAAGAGCACCCGGGGTTTCGCGAAGGCGGCTTCACCTATCACCATTGTGCCGTACTCAATATCACTGCCGATCCCGCCCTGCCCCTGGACGAAGGCTGGTAGGCAGCAAAACCGGTTTGACCGGCCTGAGGGGGTTGCGGACAGGTATTTATAACGATAACAATAGGACTGTTCCTGTAAAAAACATCAGTTTGTAAAAAAGGTGTAACGCTCATGTCATTCTTTTCGATTTTCACTCCGGGAAGCCTGCTTATCTGGCTACCCGGCCTGCTTTACCTGGGGGCCATGATTTATTCATTAATGCGACTCAATAACGGACTTTCGCCCAAACCGGGCTTGCTGGCAGGTCTCGCCCTGTTCCTGCTTTCCCTGGTCATGGCCATTATGGTTCCTGCCAACGACATCGGCCGTGCCGTGGCGTTTGCCAATGCCTATGATTTGCCGGACACTGAATACAGCAGTTATTCCGACCTGCCTTTTTCCGTGAAGGAAGCCTGGAAAATGACCGCCCTGCCGCCGGAAGAGCGCCCGCAAGCCCCGCAGTCAGTAAGCACAGACATTTTCAGCTTCGGCGGCGGTGATGACGAAGCTGTCGCGGATACAAGCCCCAAGCCGGAAACCGCACCGGATGGTTCGGTCTACAATCCCCTGGTCAATATTTCCTGGCTGTTGCTGGTGCTGTTCACCATTTTCGGCTCCCTGGTATTCCTGCAGTCACCGAAACGCTTCCTTTCCTGAACAAGGCTTAGCCAGGCCATTCCAGGACAATTCATTCGCGGCTAAAGCCGCTTCCTACCTGGTACAGTAAACCTTGCAGGAAGCGGCTTTAGCCTCGAAGAAACTGACGTCCGCGCACAATCACAACCTGTCCCCCTCCACGGATCAGCCAAAATATGCTAGGGTAGCGCCCCCTGAACACGGTGACTCCATGAATCCAGACGACAGACCTCAACTCGAATTGCCAAACGGCGCCGACAGGCTGCTGCTGCACTCCTGTTGTGCTCCCTGTTCCGGTGAAGTCATGGAAGCCATTCACGCCTCCGGCATCAATTACAGCATTTTCTTCTACAACCCCAATATCCATCCCAAGCGTGAATACCTGCTGCGCAAGGAAGAAAATATCAGTTTCGCGGAAAAGCATGGCATCGAGTTCATCGATGCTGACTACGACACGGACAACTGGTTCGAACGGGTCAAGGGACTGGAATGGGAGCCCGAGCGAGGCGAGCGCTGCACCAAGTGTTTTGACATGCGTTTTGAACGCACGGCGCTTTACGCACAGGAACACGGCTTTCCCGTAATTTCTTCTTCCCTGGGCATTTCCCGCTGGAAGAACATGGCGCAGATCAATGACTGCGGCAAGCGTGCAGCGTCCCGCTATGAGGGTATGGAATACTGGGACTACAACTGGCGCAAGGGCGGTGGCTCCCAGCGCATGATTGAAATCAGCAAGCGTGAAAATTTTTACCAGCAGGAATATTGTGGCTGTGTCTACTCCCTGCGCGATACCAACAACCACCGTCTTTCCCAGGGGCGTGACCGCATCCGCATCGGCGTGCAGTACTACGGCGCGGATGACAACTCCTAACCCCCTTAAAGAAAAACTCCACACCTTTTTTAGCGAATTCCAGCCGGAAGCTCGGCGCATCTTTCATGGCCGCGGCCATTGCTATCCCGGCTATGAAAACCTGTGTATCGACTGGTTCCGGCCTGTCGTGCTGATATCCGCCTGGGAACCAATAGATAACCCGGAAGCGCTGAAAGCACTCATCCTGGAAGCTGCGCCCGCCAATGAAGTTGCCGCCATCGTGCTCCAGCACCGCTACATCAACCAGTCACCTGCCGACATCCTGTTCGGGGAAATTCCGCAAAAGGTTATCGTCAAGGCACAGGGACTGCGTTTCGAAGTACGTCCGGGCAGACAGCAGAATGTCGGCCTGTTTCTCGATACCGGCCCCCTGCGGGACTGGCTGAAAGAGCACAGCGACGGCTGCAATGTCCTAAACCTGTTTGCTTACACCTGCGCACTGTCGGTTGCCGCCCTGGCCGGTGGGGCCACCAGCGTTACCAACGTGGATATGAGCAAGCCAAGTATTGAATGGGGCAACCAGAACCACATGCTCAATGGCCAGGGACCGATGCCCATCAGGAAAATACCCCATAACGTCTTCAAATCCTGGGGACGCATCCAGCAGTTTGGTCGCTATGACCTGGTGATTATCGATCCGCCCTCGCGGCAAAAGGGCAGCTTTGATGCTGAACGGGATTACAAGAGCCTGGTCAAGCGCTTACCGAAGCTGTGCAATCCCGGCGCGACCATCATCGCCGTCCTGAACAGTCCATTCCTGGACAAGGCCTTTCTGCTCGATATCTTTGCCAATGTTTTACCTGATGCCAGTTTCCAGGAATGGCTGCCGGTGGCAGAAGAGTTTGAAGAAAGTGATCCGGGAAAAGGCCTGAAGATTGCCCGTTTTGAATTGCCCTGACAGGCAGCCCCCCTTTTATCCTTTTATCCTTTTATCCCTGTATCCCTGTATCGAAATATTCATCAAAGCCGTCGGCAAACGGCTCTACGAGCC
>CAZROW010000010.1:0-27688 GCA_964601805.1 uncultured Enterobacteriaceae bacterium | reverse complement strand
TGTATCCCTGTATCGAAATATTCATCAAAGCCGTCGGCAAACGGCTCTACGAGCCTATGCCGACCTACACCTTTTATCCCTTTTTCCTTTTATCGATATTTCTTACTGCACCAGATGTTCATACCGCTTGTCAGTCAGCATCTTCATGAACGCCACCAGCGCATTGATGCGCCGGTCATCCAGGGCCGGTGCTGACTCGAGTTTCTCCAGGTCCACAGTTTCAGGAACTTCCGGTTCGCCCCAGGGCTCACCGGTATCAGGATTGATATCCCTGGCAGGTCCACGCACATTGAACTTGTTGTAGAAACGCACCACTGTCTCCAGGTCATTGAACACGCCGTTATGCATATACGGTGCGGTCAATGCAACATTACGCAAGGTGGGGGTCTTGAATTTACCGGCCTCGGCAGGATCATCAACGCGGGGATTTTCCAGCAGTCCATAATCTATATGGTCGAGCCCCAGCCCGTTGGCCTTGCGCAATTCCTTGTTCACCGGCGTAGCAACATTGAAGTACTTGTAACTGGTAAAAGTCTCCCCTGCACTCTCGGCAAAGGGTTTCAACTGGTGACACTGGTTGCAATTGGTGAACTGCTCGGAGAAAAACAGGGTCATGCCCAGCTCTTCCTCTTCAGTGGGTTCGTATTCACCACGCAGGTAACGGTCATATTTCGAGTCAAAGGGTGAGAAAAACTCAGTGCGTTCCAGGGCGGCAATGGCTTCGGTCATGTGCCGGTAGGCCTTGTCGACATCGTCAAAGACATCCTCGCCAAAGAGTTCCTTGAAGGCCTGCGGGAACAAGGTGTGATCCTGCAACCTGGCGACCACTTCGGCCTTGCTGGCCATTTGCATTTCCAGGGCATTCAGGAAAGGCCCGCCTGCCTGGCCTTCCAGGTCCGGTTCACGACCATCCCAGAACTGGCCACCCACATACTCACCTTCACTGTTGCGATGAAATTCAGGGCTGAAGGCAGCATAGGCCAGGGTCGGGGCATTACGATCACCCAGTGACTTCATGTCATTACCGACCGAAGCGGCAAGGCCTGCAGGGCTACCGCGCCAATCGATAAATGCCTGCGCAGGATCATGGCACGAGGCACAACCCAGGGTTTTGTCCCGGGACAGGCTGACATCAAAAAACAGCGCACGGCCAAGATCCACCAGTTTTTCCTGGAAGAGTGGATCATCCTGCTCCGCGGCAAAAAGCGGCAGGGAGGTAAAAAGTATGACCAGGGCAAGCAGCTGTTTCATCAGGCGTTTCCTGTACTCAGGTGGTTGTCCCAGAAGACCTTGCCGGTGGCCCCGGTATCCAGCTCGGTGATCGTGTCGTTTGCCGGTTCATAATGACTTATACGACCAGTTCCAGCCGTGTAGATAAAACCGTCAGCAACAGCGCAAATACCACAGCCATCGCGTGAACGCAGGGACTGTATCATTTCACCGTTGTCGGCTCGCCAGACAGTGATGAGATTGCCCCTGGGACACGTAGCAACAAAGAAATTACCGTCGGCATCAAAGCGTACCGATCCCACATACTGTGACATCTGGCCCTGCTGGGGCTCAGGCGCCCATAATGGCTTGATGGCACTGCCCTGTTCATGAAGGGCGACCAGGGGCACACGGTCAAAAGGCTCACCTTCATATTGCATGCCTATCACTACCTGGCCGGCGGCATTCATATCTAGGTGGCGAATGCTGGCCTTGTGCCACTCGGCATCCAGGAAATGTTGCTCCAGCAGGTTCCCGTTAGCAGCATCGATATAGGCCAGCGACGGTTGCATGGATTCGATATTGAGTTTTTCCCGGGGCTGTTCCGGATGAGTGCGAATACCACCATTGGCGACAACAAGAATGTTCTCCTGCTGTTTCAGCAGCAATTCATGGGGACCCACGCCGTAGCTGGGATATTCCTCGTGACGTGTCATGGTCACTGACTCACCCTGTCTTGCCACGCGCCAGACCACGACCCGGCCGCTGTCACCGTTGACCAACTGCCAGGCATTTTCGGTGGTGTAAAAGGTGCTGCCATCGGCACTGAAGACACCGTGTCCATAAAGGTGACGGTCATTGGGAACATGGATTTCAGCCAGGTGATCACCGCTGTGAAGATCACCCACCCACAGGTAACGATCAGGCCGACGGGCAACCACGACGTACAGTCCCAGTCCTTCATGGACCGCTATATGATGGGCCCGTGCAGGCAAACGGTGTTTGAACACCTGTTGGGCCATGCCGTCCTGATCGCGAAAGCCGATGACCCAGTGGCGGTCGTCACTGTCGGATGCCGCACTCAATAATAACGGTGCGGCACCAGCCTTGCTGATAGCAGTGGCCGGCCTGGCCAGCAGGGCCGAAGCAAAGGCAATGAATTGGCGGCGTTTGAGGTACATAAAGTTTTCTGTGGCGGTTTTTCCTGGTTGAAATTATGGATTCATTCGGGGGATTTCGGTTTGCGCTTCCCCCTTATGCTCATCTAGTCTCCGTCCAGCGAATTAAATCCCAGGTATAAATCAGTATTTTTCAGCGCGGCTTCCAGGGCTTCAAACAGTGCATCCAGTCCCGAGGCGACAGCAACCAGTTGTTCATAACCTTCTTCCTGGGCCAGTGCAGCTTCAAGAGAGTCCGGTAACGCCGCCAGCATGGTATTAAGTGTAGCGAATTTTTCATTAATGGTGTCAACATCCTCATCCAGCAGTACAGTACCCAGGCTGAGTTGATCTCCCGAGCCATTGAACAGCCCCTCCAGTGCACGCACATTGAGCCTGACGTTCCTGATGGAGCGTTCAGAACGCCAGGATTCGGCCCGGCGTACCCGTACCCGGGCTTCGGATTCACCCAGGATATCTTCCAGTTTTTGTTGCTGAATCCGGCGCACCGGCTCTACCTGGGCCTTCATGAAATCGATCGTGGCATCTTCACTGCTTTCAAAAAAACCACGTTCATCAGCATTGGCTACCGTAGTACGGAATTCTTCCACCCAGCGATCATAAACGCCGCTGGCCATTTCGCTGATGTTGCGGGATATGGCCTGTGCCACGTCACAGCGAAAGGCATCGGCCTGCATCGCTGACAGGCTGTCCTCGGCAAACAGCAGCCTTTCCAGGGCCGGCAAGCCCTGGACGCCCACACTTTCCCGGGCAAAATTATCCGGTTCCAGCGCCGAGGCATTCTGGCTGCTGATGAGCGTATCAAGCTGGCGCGCCCCGGTGCCGTTTTCATCAGGCCAGTACTGCATGCGGTAGTTCCAGTTGAAGTAGGTGATGGGCCCGAACTGGACATGCTGGATGAGCTGCCAGGCATCCATGCTGTCATGAAAGCCGACACGAAAAGCGGCAAGGGAGCCCTCGCCGGGATTGGCACAAAAGTTTTCCGCTACCTGTTCCAGGGTTGCCGAGGCCGTGGCAAAGGCCGCATAACGGGGAATGACCTGGTCATCAGTGACCGCCAGGTTTACCTCGGTCCAGTTTTCAGATGACTGGCCAGCCTCCTGTGCCAGCAGCGGTAGCGAGATCAGCCCGGCAAGCAGCAGGCAATACGTATTTTTCATAGCAGGGTATTCTGTTTAAGAGGTTCTAATTGAGAACGGTTCTCATTATAACCCATTCAGGAAATGGATTAAATCACTGCGCTGCAACTCATTCAGCTGCAAGTAAGCTGCACGGGCAGAGCTACCCTCCCCCCCGTGCCAGAGAACAGCTTCATGCACACTGGCCGCCCGGCCATCGTGGAGATAACCGCTGTCCTTGCTCACCTTACCCAGCCCCCACAGGGGTGCAGTGCGCCATTCCCTGCCCGTTGCGGTGCCCGCTGCCAGTTCATCGGCCAGGCCCGGCCCCATATCGTGAAGCAGCATATCGGTGTAGGGCGCCAGCTCGCCTTGATCCAGGGCAAAGGATGTTACATGACAGGCAGCGCACCCCACCTGGCTGAACACGTCCTTCCCCCTGTCCTGATTTACTGGTTCAGGCGGTGCCGGTAATTCAGCGACATAGGTGGTCAGGTAATGCAGCACCTGTTCGCTGACTTCCAGCCCGTCCTGAGAATCCGAATTGCCGTGCGGGGCTGCCAGGCACTGCAGTTGCAGTTCGGTACAGTCGCCCCAGGGTGATGGATGAACCGGATTACCCAGTCCCAGGTCCTGGCTGAGTGCCAGGGCGGTTTGTTCACGGAGTCCCGGCTGGGAGGCTTTCCAGCCGAAGCGGCCAATACGGCCATCGGCCAGGCGATTGACCCGCCCCGAGATTCCGTCTCCGTCAGCATCATTCGCATCCGCATGAAGGAGTAGTTGCGCTTCCGGTATGGCAGCAAGCTGGCCCAGTCCCGCCAGTGACGGTGCCAGGCGCACCGAATGGGCGAACTGGTCGGCCCTGCCGGGGTCCTTCATGCTGACATGGGGACGTCGTAAGCCTTTTTCATTAACATGCCAGGCAAGGGCATAGCCTGCTTCCGGAGCTACGCCCGGGCGTGTGAATTTTTGCAGTTGTAGCCCCAGTTCCACATCGTCGGTATGGACGACCCTGTTCTCCAGTGTTCCCCTGCCACCACCGGCATGGCAGCCGCTGCAGGAGCGTGCATTGAAATAGGGGCCAAGACCGTCGCTGGCCGCCGTTGAGGCAGGGGCAAATACCCACTGCTTTTTAAACAGTGCCTTGCCGGTAATAAAGTCCAGGGAAGGCAGTGCAACCAAAACGCCGGACGGTAATACCGGCAGTACAGCCAGTAACAGGGCCAGTAAGGATCTAGAAGATGACTTCGGGGTTATCAAGGGAGTCCGAGCCTTCAATGTTGACGTTGGTCAGGGCTAGCTCGTTGATAATTTTTTCAATGGTGCGGGTTTCTTCCATGAGGGCATCCACGATACGCGTCACGATGGCTTCCCCCTCGGTATTGTCACGTCCGATCAGTACATCGAAGGTATTGCCGCGGGAGGCTTCGGCCACCATGGCCGTCATCGCGAATTCAGTTTCTTCCAGGCGCGCCATCATCTCGGCCGATACAGCCGGTGCTTCCTGGATGACCAGTTGCGACAGGGACGGGCCGTTGACCAGCTCGCCGGACACCCGGCGGTATTCGCCCATGTACACATTACGGATACCCACTGCATCGTAGTAGTGGGAATTGTGTGTATTGTCCGAGAAGCAATCGTGTTCTTCCTCGGGATCATTGAGCAATAGACCCAGGCGAATGCGCTCACCGGCCAGTTCACCGTAGGCCAGGCTACCCATGCCCGTCAGCATGGTGGCCAGGCCACCCTGTGTCCCCTTGGCCATCAGGTTGGTGTAAGCCGCCCCACCCTCTTGCCAGTTCTGCACCATTTCTTCCAGGTCATTGACCAGGAGGGTCGTAGCAGACGCAAGATACTGGCGGCGCCGGTCACAGTTACCGTTGGTGCAATTATCCAGGGAGTAATCCGTCCAGGGACGCTCGCCATTGCCCGGTGAAGTGCCATGCAGGTCCTGCCCCCAGAGCAGGAATTCGATGGCATGGTAACCGGTAGCCACGTTGGCCTCGACACCGTCCAGCTGGTGAAGTTCTTCAGCCAGTAATTGCGGCGATATCACCGCCGCGTCAACCACGACACCGCCGGCATCCAGGATTTCATTGGCAATGACATTGGCGCTGTAGAAATAATTGAAATCGGACTGCGTGCCATAGGAATCCGCCGTGTAGTCGATCAGGCCTTCGTCCAATGGCCAGGAATTGACACGTCCTTCCCATTCATCCACGACTGAATTGCCGAAGCGGTAGGCTTCTGTCTGCTGGTAGGGAATACGGGCTGCCAGCCAGGCCTGTTTAGCCTGCTCCAGCCCGGCCGCGGACGGCTGCGCCAGGAAGCGGTTGATTGAGGCTTCCAGTTCACGGGCAGTGATCAGGGAGTCTCCGTAGGAAGCCCGGGCAATGTCCACGTAGGTGGCAATGATTTCGTCCGGGTCGACGGGAGCGTTGAAGTCTGGTGTTGAACTACAGGCGGCCAGCAGGCTGGCTGTCAAAAGTAATATGTAATAGCGCATAAGGTTAGTCAGTATGTCTGATAACCCTGCCTTCTACCATAAAGATGACATCTTCAGCAATGTTGGTACTCAGATCCGCGATGCGTTCCATGTACCTGGAGCAGGACAACAGGTTAACAGCCTTCTCTGCATTTTCCGGGTTTTTGGTGATTTCCTGCTTCATGGCGGAGTACATATCCCTGTTGATCTGGTCCACGCTGTCATCCATGTCCATCACTTCGTTGGCCAGGTCGATATCAAGTTTGACCAGGGCATCCAGTGACTTGCGCACCATGGTCCTGACCAGGTCAGGCAGGTCGTTGACAAATTCGGGCAGCGTCGGCAATGGCTCCACCTGCATCAACTCCCTGGCACGCTTGGCGATATTGGTGGCAAAGTCACCCATACGTTCCAGGTCATTGTTCACTTTCAGCACGACCACGATGAAACGCAGGTCGACTGCAACCGGCTGGTGCAGTGCCAGTATCTTGAGACAGTCTTCCTCGATCTTCACTTCCATTTCATTGATGATTTCTTCATGTTTGAAGACCTCATCCACGTAGGAAGCTTCACGATTATTGAGTGCCAGGATGGCATTGTTGATGGCAGTTTCCACAAGATTGCCAAGCTTGAGAACTTCCTTTTTCAGCTTGTCGAGGTCACGTTGCAGGTGTAATGACATAAAGGTCTCTTAATAAACCAAACTTTTGTAAAAACTAGCCAAAACGGCCAGTGACATACTCTTCCGTGCGCTTGATAGCAGGACGGGTAAAAATCCGCTTGGTGACGTTGAATTCTATCAGGTCACCCATTTCCATGAAGGCCGTATAGTCAGAGATACGCGCAGCCTGCTGCATGTTGTGCGTGACGATGACAATCGTGTACTTCTCTTTCAGCTCAAACATCAGGTCTTCAATATGGGCCGTGGAAATCGGGTCCAGTGCTGAACAGGGTTCATCCATCAGCAGGACTTCGGGTTCCATGGCCAGCGCCCGGGCAATACACAAACGCTGCTGCTGGCCGCCCGACAGGTTTAGCGCTGATTCATGCAGCCTGTCCTTCACCTCTTCCCACAATGCCGCCTGCTTCAGGGATTTCTCCACCAGTTCATCAGTGGAATCCTTGTAGCCATTGATCAGCGGTCCCCAGGCAATATTGTTGTAAATGGATTTCGGAAAGGGGTTGGGCTTCTGGAATACCATGCCAATACGGCGTCGCACTTCAACAGGATCCACATCCTTGCCATATAGATTCTCATTGGCAAAAATCAGGTCACCTTCCACACGACAACCTTCAACAAAATCGTTCATGCGGTTCAGGGAACGCAGCAGGGTACTCTTGCCGCAACCTGACGGCCCGATAATGGCAGTGATCTTGTTGCGGCGGATATTAAAGGAAACATCCTTCACGGCCTTGTTATCCGTGTAATAGATGCTGACATTGTGCAGCTCAAGCGCAGATTTCTTGTGCATGACCTGAACTTGTGCAGCAACTGGATCCGGAAACTGACTCATTATTTCAATCTCCGTTCTGTCTTGTTACGGATGTAAATAGCAGTGGCATTCATGATAAGCAGTACGGCAAGCAGAATGATGATACCCGCAGCAGCCAGTTCATGGAACTCTTCCTGCGGCCTGGAAATCCAGTCGTAAATCTGGATAGGCAGTGCAGCGAATGAGTCCATTGGTCCTTCGGGCAGAAAGGCAACAAACGTGAGGGCACCGATCATAATCAGCGGTGCCGTTTCACCAATGGCCCGCGACAGCGCCAGGATCACACCGGTCATGATGCCCGGGAAGGATGCAGGCAATACATGCGCCCAGGTGGTCTGCCACTTGGTGGCACCCAGGGAATAGGCGGCATAGCGAATACTTTGGGGTACGGTCTTGATGGCTTCACGGCTGGCAATAATGATCACCGGCAGAATAAGCAGGCTCATGGTCAGGGCACCGGAGACCAGGCTGCGTCCCAGGGCCATGTAACGGACAAAAATGGCCAGGCCCAGGATGCCGTACACAATGGAAGGGACACCGGCGAGGTTGGCGATATTCACTTCGATGATCTTGGCGATACGTCCCCTGCCGGCAAATTCTTCCAGGTACAGGGCAGTGGATACCCCGACGGGGATGGAGATGAGAGCAACCAGGGCAATCAGCCAGACAGTCCCGACCAGAGCCGACTTGATCCCCGCCCGTTCCGGAAAGCGGGAAGGAAAGCTGTCAATAAACTGCCAGTCCAGCCAGCCAAAGCCCTGGATGGAAACCTGGATCAACAGCAGTGCAAGGAGCAAAACGCCGGACCAGGTGATCGCTGCACAAAACATGGCGAAAAATTTTGCCTTGCGATGCCGTTTGGCCAGGTTGAGGCTTTCTTGTTCAGATGAAAATGACACCGGGTTATCTCTTATTCATAAACTTCCCGGAACCGGTTAAGGATCATCTGGGAAATAATGTTAATAATCAGCGTGATCATAAACAGCAGTGTCGCCACAGCAAACAGTGTCTGGTAGGCCACACCGCCACTGGGCGTATCCCCCAGTGACACCTGGACGATATAGGCAGTCATGGTCTGAATGCTTTCGAACATGCTCAATGACATATTGGGTGTTTGTCCCGCTGCCAGGGTCACCGCCATGGTTTCACCAATGGCCCGAGAAATGGCCAGCAGGAACGAGGCCATGACACCGGAAAGGCCTGCAGGCACCACCACGCGGGTCGTTACTTCATAAGAGGTTGCTCCCAGAGCATAGGCACCCTGGCGCAGACTTATCGGTACTGCACGCAAGGCATTGTCACTCAGCGTAGCAATCATTGGCAGAATCATGATCCCGACCACGATGGCGGCGCTAAGGGCATTAAACACCTGGATATCCGGAAAAACATTTTTCAATACTGGCGTCACAAAGGTCAGGGCAAAATAGCCATAGACAACAGTAGGAATACCGGCCAGCAGTTCCAGGACCGGTTTGATGATGCGCCTGGCGCGATCAGAGGCATACTCACTCAGGTAGATGGCACTGGCCAGGCCCGTTGGAATCGCAATGATGGCTGCCCCTATCGTGACAATCATGGTGCCCCAGACCAGGGGCAGCACGCCAAAGGAGCTGGGTTCAAACAGGGGAGTCCAGGTAGTACCGAGGAAGAATTCGCCAGGTGAGACCGACTTGAAAAATGTCGAGGTTTCACGCAACAGCAGGATGACAATGGCGGCAGTTGTGACGATGGAGATAAAAGCACACAACCCCAGCCAGCTCTTGATCAGCGCCTCACCCCAGCGAATCCCGGACTTGTTGATGGAGGCGGCTATATCAGAATTCGCACCCTTGCCGGCAACTGCCTTATCCGTTGATAAATCTGTTGTCATGAATTGTGTGCTGCCGTTGCCTGTAAAGACAGGTTATGCATTGTCGATCTGCAAACCGGTTAACTTTAGTAAGAAATTATCAAGCTTTAATAGGAGGCGACCTTGTCGAGGGACTCCTGGTACATGCTCTGGGGCAGTTCGATATAACCGACTTCATTGGCCAGTGCACCGGCATTGTCGAGATAGAACTCGACAAAAGCTTTCACTTCCGGACGCGCCAGGCTGGCAGTGTTCAGGTAGATAAATATGGGGCGTGACAAGGGGCTGTAAGTGCCGTCATTAATTGTTGTCGGACTTGGGGCGACCGGGCCGTTACCGCCATCAACAGGAAGCACTTTTAGTTTGTCTTCATTTTCGATGTAGTAAGCGAAGCCAAAAAAGCCCATGGCATATTCATCACCGGCAATACCCTGTACCAGGACATTATCATTTTCACTGGCAGTGTAATCGGGCCTGGAAGCACCAGATTCACCATTGATGGCTTCAGTGAAATAATCAAAAGTGCCTGAGTCTGTACCCGGACCATAAAGGCGAATCGGCTGGTCAGGCCATTCCGGGCGTACATCATTCCAGCTGTCCACCGTGCTGCCCGGCTGCCAGATCATCTGCAACTCTTCGACCGTGATGCTATCTGCCCAGGTATTTTTCGGGTTGATCACGACAGAAAGGCCGTCAAAAGCGACCGGAATTTCCAGGTAGTCAATACCATTGGCCTGTGCCTGCATATCCTCGGACTCCTTGATTGTCCGGGATGCATCATTTATATCCGTTTCCTCAGCCAGGAACTTCTTGAAACCACCGCCGGTTCCGGAAACACCCACGGTCACGCGTACACGGGGAGCAACGGCAAGGAACTCTTCAGCAACCGCCTCACTGATGGGAAAAACAGTACTGGAGCCATCCAGGCTGACCACGCCACGCAGTTCTCCAGAGTCGTTTTCAGCAGCAGAATCATCGCCACCGGAGCAGCTGGCAAGAAGGAGAGCGGCCAGGATAATGACCAGGTGACGGAAGGCTTGGCTGCAGCGTTGCACGGATGCGATCATCAGGATTTTCTCCAGAAAATTCAGTGTGTTATGTAAAAATATTAAGATTCTGTAAATCTTGTCGAGGCTGATACTAGAATCGGCGGCATTGTTTCACGGTATTGTTAAGATTAAATAAAGAGCCGGCCAAAATCAGCTTGCCAGCGGCAGCTTGATGGTAAAGCTGGAGCCGCTGCCCAGCTGGCTTTTCACATCGATACTGCCACCATGTTTTTCAGCAATATTTTTCACAATTGACAGCCCCAGGCCCGTGCCGCCCAGACTCTGTGAGCGCGCCTTGTCGACCCGGTAAAAACGCTCAAACACCCGTTGCTGAAACTGGGGGCTGATACCGATCCCGGTGTCAGTGACTTGCAAGATGGCATTCTCATCGTCCTTGCTGACTTTCACCGTGATGCTGCCATCGTTGGGCGTGTATTTGATGGCATTATCGATCAGGTTATCGAGTAACTGGCTGAGGTTTTGCCGGTCACCCCAGACCATCACCTCGGTATCCGGCAATTCGACATCCAGGTCCTGCCCCTTTTCTTCCGCCGTCACCTGCCCGGCACGGACCGCCTGCCTGGCCAGGTCAGCAAAATTGATGCGGGTGAATTCCTCCCCGGCCTGGCTGCTTTCAAGGCGGGAAATGGTCATCAGGTCACCCACGAGCTGTGACAAGCGCAGGCTCTGGGCATGGACCCTCTCGATAAAGCTGGTCACGGTTTCCTTTTCGATCTCATCATCACCAAGCAGTGTTTCGGTCAGTCCGCGAATCGCGGTAATGGGTGTTTTCAATTCGTGGGAGGCATTGGCCACAAAGTCTGTCCGTACCCGCTCCAGGTTCTCCAGCTCCGTGATGTCGTTGAGCACCAGGACCGCCCCGATGGGCTCGCCCTCATCATTGCTCAGGGACGCGGCGTAGATGTCGACAACAAGCTGGTCAGATTCCCGGTTCAGCCGCATCTGGGTCTTGATCACTGACTGGGTGGTGATGGCCTGGTCAAGCGCTTCGGTGATCTCCTGGTTGCGGATTTCCTGCCAGATGGGTTTCCCGATACAGCTGTTTTCATTGACCAGCAGCAACCTTGCAGCAGCTTCATTGATATGAAGTATTTTCTGGTCCATGTCCACGTCTATCACGCCTTCCACCATGCAGGTGAATACCGTGGAAAGACGGTTACGGTCAGCAGTGACATCTGACACCCTGCGGGCCGAGCTTCGGGCCATCTGGTTGATCGTCTCGGCCAGCTTCTTCAGGCCCAGTGAGTTGCCTTCCGGAATACGGCGGGCAAAATTGCCCAGGGCAATTTCCTGCGCCACGCCGGTCAGTTCTTCAACTTTTGCGGTCTGGCGGGCAGCCAGATAGAAGGCCACCAGTAAAACCAGGAATGCCACAAAGGCAGCATTGGTGATGATGCCAACCTGTGCCTGGCGCATTTCTGTTGCCAGGGCGCTGGCCGGCTTGGCCACACGGACAAAACCGACAAACTGGTCGCGTTGCGTGACACGCCTGGCCAGGTAACGAAAACCTTCCTCGAGGGTATAACTGTAACGCTGCGCCCTGCCCTCACCGCCCATGTAAGCCGATTGAATTTCCGGGCGGCGGAAATGGTTATCCATCGAGAACGGGTTCTCATGGGAATCTGCCAGGACCAGGCCATTGGCATCAATCACGGTAACGCGCAACCCGGTCAGTTCGGCAATGTCAGAGACCGTGTCCCGCACGCCGTCATAATCGAGGTTCTGGATTGCCGGCCCAACCGCTCTCTCAAGGGAGGTTGCCGTGACCTGCATGGTCACAGCCAGGTTTTCTGCCACCTGTTCACCGGCCCTGGGGACCAGTGATGCCGCGAAAAGGAAAGTGCCCACGAGCCCCACAGCCACGTATCCCAGGTAGGTACGCCAGAAATAATGTGACTTGAGAAACATGTTGATAGTGGAATCCTGTCAGTGCGGTGTGCAGCGAACGACCGGGGAGGCTTTAGCACTGCATTATAAAGCAACTATATATGTAACTATTTATCGCCTTACCGCCGATAAGACCAATCAAGTGTCGGCCAGGTCAGATATTGTCCCTGAGGCGGTATCCCACCCCCCTGATCGTTTCGATCAGGGGTGGGTCAATTCCCATTTTCTTGCGAATACCCCGGATATGGACATCAATGTTGCGGTCAACGACCACGACATCATCTCCCATGGCCCGGCTGAGCAACTGCTCCCGGGAAAATACCCGCCCCGGGTTGCTTGCCAGGTAATGCAGCAGGCGAAATTCTGTTGCCGTCAACTTGATTTCACGGCCCTCGATGGTGACTTCATACTTGCTGGTATCAATAGACAGGTTGCCCACTTCCACCTTCTCGCTCTGGGGAGTGCTTTCAACCAGGACACCCCGGCGTAATACGGCTTTCACCCGGGCCACTAGCTCTTTCGGACTGAAGGGCTTGGAGATGTAGTCATCGGCCCCGACACCCAGGCCCAGCACAATATCACTTTCCTCGCCCTTGGCGGTTACCATGATAATGAGCGTATTCTGGGTTGCCGGATTGTTCTTGATGGTACTGCATATCTCGATACCATCCATGCCGGGCAGCATGAGGTCCAACAAAATGAGGTCGGGTAATTCCTTGTCGACGATGGACAGGCCAAGGGTACCGTTGGTGGCTGAAAAAACCTCAAAGCCTTCGCGTTTAAGGTTATAACTGAGAACCTCGAGAATATCGGGTTCATCTTCAATAACGACAATTTTCTTTTTGCTCATGGAATCGCGTAGCACTCAGAAAAGGACTCTCAAACAGCCAAAAAGAGTAGCACTAATCAGTTAAGATTGGGTAAAGACATGGGAAGGATAGCATTTAAATTAATCCAATTTTAATGATTCCCGGTTGGCATGATATATCCGGGTAACAGCCCTGGTTGCCATTTTTCACGGCTAAAGTCGTTTCCTGCAGGGCAGAGAATTGATGGGGAAAGTGGAAAGCGGAACAGTTCCTTCAAATACCTTCAGGCAAGTACCGAAAAGAAGGATAAACTGGCATTTGACCATACTGTGGCAGATAAACAGTTGCGAATAAAATTACCCGGGTATTCAAATTGAGCCACACCCTGTTCCTCCTGCTTCTTGCTAATTCCATCAGCCATCGGCCATAATGATTGGCTCTTTTGCCTGCAAACTATTTGTTTTCCAAGAAATTTTTATAAAGATGCCCTCGAAAGAAAAAGACGGCTCACCGGTCATAGACGTAAACGGCACCAAGAAGGAACGCTACGAGGCCCTGGTTGGTGAGTATTACAACGACATCTTTCGCTACGCCTACTGGCTGAGCAAGAGTCGCCAGGTCGCCGAGGATCTCGCTCAGGAGACCTTCCTGCGTGCCTGGAGGGCATTGGACAGCCTGGAGAAACCCGGTGCGGCGAAAGCCTGGTTGTTCACTATCCTGCGCCGGGAAAATGCCAGGCTATACGAGAAATACCGCCCCGAAACTGATGACATGGACGATTATGCCCTGCCGGGTAATGAAAAGCTGGAACCTGACCAATTGCTGGACAGGGAGTTGCTGCACAAGGCCATGAATGACCTGGAACCCGAGTACCGGGATCCGTTATTACTCCAGGTGATCGGCGGCTTCAGCGGTGAAGAAATTGCCCAGATGCTGGATCTGAACAATAACACGGTCATGACCAGACTGTTCCGCGCCAGGAACAAGCTCAAGGACAGGATGGATGAAAGCAGCAAGGAATAAGCCGTGACCTGGCCAATGGCATCGACACAGGAATAAAAAATAATTGTTAACAATGCTGAAATTAAATACGCTGCGCACAGGTCTTCAGGACGTTTAATGCAATTAGCCATTTAATTAACAGCTGGTTTAGAAGCACTGATCATAACAACAACAATACAAGAACACTTTTTGAGAGACCCGGGACAAACATGAACGATCAACAATTTCACGAGAGAGCCCATGCCAATCCGCATGATGACTCCGCGGAATTTTTGCAGGCTGTAGCTGAAAGTGATCAGCGCCAGCAGCTTGTAGCGGAACTGAAACGGTTTGACGATGAACTGAAATCTGGCCTGGAGTCAGTTTCTGCACCCGCCAGCCTGAAACAGGCCCTGCTTGATATCCCGGATGAGCCAGTTGCTGCCAATGATTCCTACTGGCGCAAATACTCGGCTATTGCTGCCACAGTCATTATTGCCATTGGCATTGCTGCCATCATGCTCCAGTCCCCTGCAGACTCGCCCATGGAAGACATGGTGTTTTCCCACATTTACAGTGAACTGCCCTTCCTGGAGGACGAAACCCCTGTCAGTCTTGATGATGTCAACACACTGATGGTGACCTGGGTCGGCTCCGACTTTACGACGTCCGAGGATATGCAAAACCTGAAAATCAATTTCATGAAGGACTGCTGGGTGGATTTTGCCAATGGCGTCCAGGGCTTTCACCTGGTCATGAAGGGTGATGCCGGGCCTGTTACCGTAATGGTCATTCCCAACTCACCCCTGGAAGCCGATGTTGCCATCTCCGATGAACGCTTTGTCGGACTGATTCATCCGACAAGTGGCGGCAACCTCGTGGTAGTAGGTGAAAAAGAGGAACCGATCGAGCAGTTCAGCAGCATGCTGGCCGCGAATATCAACTGGTAAGACTTATCCCGCTTATCCCGCTATACCCGCTTTAGCCCCTTTCCTGGCCAGTTAGCAGCTGGCCTGTCAGCATTTATTTTCGAGTCAGTGGCGCCAGGCCTGCAGAGTCGGTTTGGGCCTGTGCCTTTTTATCCGCCACCTTTGTCTTTTTCGACCCGGTGCTTTCTGTCTTTTTACTCTCCGCCTTTTGAGTCTCTCCAACAGACGCCTGTCGACGCTTGCCGATATTCTTGCGATTCCGGTGCCTTTCCTTCGCCTTGCCTTTGGTCCTGGCACCCTTGTGTTTTTTATCGGCTTTCTTCGGCTTTTTCTTTTTGACAGGGCCGCTGAATCGTGCCGGCAGCGCCTGAATCTCCCGCCTGCTGAAAGTCAGGTTCAGGTACCGGGCAATGCTTTCCATCAGGTTCCATTCCTGGGGCGCGATCAGGGACACTGCCCTGCCACTGGCACCAGCACGCCCTGTCCGACCGGTGCGATGGACATAGTCATCACCGGATCGTGCCATGGCAAAGTTGATGACCAGGTCGATGGTTGGAATATCCAGTCCCCTGGCGGCCAGGTCGGTCGCCACCATAACCGCAAACTTGCCATCCCTGTACAGTTGCATGACTTTTTTGCGTTCTGATTGCTGCATTTCACCATGCAGGCACACGGTCCGGTGCCCCTGTTTGATCAGGAATGACGCCAGCTCTTCGGCGTACTCACGGGTGTTGGAAAACACCAGGGCCTGCTTGAACGGCTCATTGGCCAGCAGCCAACTGCAAAGCTGGCGTTTATGGGCGGGATCATCGGCCAGGATAATCTCGTGCTGGATATCAGTCTCACTGCTGCGATGGTCGTCCACTTTCAGGACAACCGGGGCCTTTTGTACCGCTGCAGCAACCTGCTTCAGTTCTCCGTGATCCAGGGTGGCGGACAACATCAGGGTCTGCCGCTCAGCCCGGCATGCAGCAACAATGGCCAGCACATCGTCCCTGAATCCCATGTCGAGTATGCGGTCAACTTCATCGAGCACGAGAAATTCCAGGTCACCCAGTTCCAGCGACTTTTTCTGTACATGCTCAAGCAGGCGTCCCGGCGTGCCGATGATGATTTCCGGATTCTTGCGAATTTTTGCCTGCTGGGGTTTCAGGCCTTCACCGCCGACAATCACCAGGGAGGTGATGTCAGTGAACCGGGCCAGTTCCCGGCAATGACGGTCAAGCTGCAGGGCCAGCTCGCGTGTCGGGCTGATCACCAGGCAGCGCGTGGCGGTACGCGGCGAAGGGCTGGCCAGCATCTGGTGCAATATCGGCAACAGGAATGCCGCACTCTTGCCGCTTCCCGTGCGCGCACAGGCCTGGACATCCTTGCCGGCCAGCGCGACAGGAATCATCTGCTGCTGTATCGGTGTCGCAGTTTTCAGCTCAAGGCGTTCCAACGCTTTGGCCAGGTTGTCATGAAGCCCCAGTTCGGCAAACAAATGGCGTTCCTTATCTCAGTGAATTCAATGGCAGCCTATGCCGCCTGCCGCATTGTAACTTGCCTGATGACATTCCTGATGATTTTTGCGCCTTTTTCATTCGCCATGCTGAGAATGGACTCCGGGTGAAACTGCACCGCATGCACCGGCAGGTGCCTGTGCTGAAGGGCCATGACACAACCGTCGGTACTTTTGGCTGTCACTTGCAGGCAATCCGGCAGGTCCCGAGCATACAGCGAGTGGTAACGGCCTACTTCAAGAGGCAAGGTTACATGGTCGAACAGGCAACCACTGGCTGTCTCGATCTGTGAGCTCTTGCCATGCACAGGGGTATCCAGGGTCGCCAGCTGGCCACCAAAATATTCCACGATGCCCTGCAGGCCCAGGCAAATGCCGAAAACCGGGACCCGATGCTCCATGCATAACGCCAGGGTGGCACCCAGGTTAAAGTCAGCAGGCCTGCCGGGCCCCGGGGATAGCACTACCAGGTCGGGCAAGCCTGAAGCAAAAGCAGCAGCCACATTCGCCGGGCGCACTGTAGCTACCCGGGCCCCGGTTTCGCGAAAGTAGGCTGCCAGGGTATGCACAAAGGAATCCTGGTGATCCACCATCAGGACCTGCAGGCTACTACCAGGCTGGTCCCGGCCAGCACTGATTGTTTCCACCGTATCCGGATAGTCATTCCTGATGGCAGACAACAGGGCCGAAGCCTTGAGCCGGGTTTCTGCCTCTTCTGCTTCCGGATCAGAATCAAACAGCAAGGTAGCGCCGGCACGCACTTCCGCCATGCCCTGCTCAATACGAATGGTGCGCAGGGTCAGCCCGGTATTGATCTCGCCATTGAACCTGAGAAAACCCAGCGCACCCCCGTAAAACCGGCGTGGTGATTTCTCAACGTCCTCGATGAACTGGATGGCAGCCTGCTTCGGGGCACCGGTCACCGTCACCGCCCAGGTATGGGACAGGAAGGCATCCAGGGCATCGAACTCCGGCCTGAGCCTGCCTTCGACATGATCCACGGTATGAATCAGCCTGGAGTACATTTCCGTCTGGCGCCGCCCGATAACCTTCACGCTGCCCGGCACACAAATGCGTGATTTGTCATTCCGGTCAACATCCGTGCACATGGACAATTCCGCTTCATCCTTGGCCGAGTTAAGCAGTTGCCTGACCTGGTGCGCATCCTCAAGGGCATCCTTGCCCCGGGCAATCGTGCCGGAGATGGGGCAGGTCTCAATGCGCATTCCGTCCTCTGTATGTTCTGCACTGACGAACATCTCCGGTGAGGCTGCCACCAGGTACTCCTGTTCACCCAGGTTGAGAAAGGCACCATAGGGTGAGGGATTTTTCTCGGTCAGCCGCTTGAAAATGGCTGACGGGGTATCGACACATGGCTCACTGAACAGTTGCCCCGGCACTGCTTCAAAGAGGTCACCGCGAGCAAAATACTGCCGGGCTGTTCTTACCGTCTGCGCATATTCTCCCGGGGCATGATCACATCCGGGTTCGCTTTTGGCAGATTCGGGAAACCGGAACAGCTCTCGCTGGCTAAACCTGGAGGCATGTCTTGTTGTCAGGTTATCCAGGGTAAAGTCGTAGCTGTGGGTCCGGGCAATTTCCTTCTGGTGATCCACGACCAGCACTTCATCCGGCAGGTACAACACGAGGTCACGAGCATCGGGGTCGCGCGGCAGTTTCTCCTGCACGGGTTCAAACTGGAAGGCCAGTTCATAGCCAAAAGCACCAAACAGCCCCAGCACATTATCCTGGCGAGAGTGGAACAAGCCGACAACATCCCGCAACACCGAAAATACCGTGTACTGCCGGGAACGCTCCTCCTCGAAATAAATGGGCCGGGGCGGCCTGAGAGTGACCCGCAGACAGGTGTCTGTTTCCTCCATCCCTGCCACGGCTTCACAAGCCGATACCGACTCCCGCAATAGCTTCAACAGGACTTCACCCCGTGCATTCAGCGCACGGAATTCCATTTGCCTGCCACAGGCCTGGATCGACAGGGGCGGATTCACAAAGCCGATATCCCAGCGCGTGTAACGTCCCGGATATTCAAAGTTCGAGGTAAACAGCACCCCACGCTGTTCATCAAGCGACTGCCTGATGGCCTCGGTAGCCTGCAGGTATTCTGCAGCCACACTGGCCCGATCAATACAGATGCCACCTTCAGTGACATAGCGTACAGAGCGCATTTTGTTCATGATATTTCCTCCTGGTTAGAGAACCGCACACGGTTACCCGATTGGCGGACCAGGAACTGTCAGGAAGAAATTCGGGACAAGAAAAAGGCCGCCAGGATAACCGGGCGGCCTTTTTTAAACTTTTTAAAATCAAGCGATGACAGGATGTAAATCAGACATTACACCTGCCGCTATATGTTCAGTCGGCAGCCCTTGGGATGGGGCGCCACCAATTCAGTGAATTTTTCTGAATGTTCATGGGCGCGAAGTTTGCCGAAATACCAGGATTTTGTAAAGCGGCTTTCTTTCATTAAGACTTTATAAAGATATACATGTCTTTACATCTGATTTTTATATTGATGATTATTGACCACCTGGCAGCCTGAAATCAGTAAAACTGGGCCTTGTAGCTGCCTGGCAGAAGTCGAATTCATACTATCTTCATCAGAGCTTTACTATAAATTTAAAAATTAACATTCCCTTCATTTAATCTTAATGTTTTTGCGAAAGAATGCGCTTCGAAAATCACTGCCCCCCCCTGATGGCATGGAGTCTTTCAAATGAAGCTTAATTCTCACCTTAAATCAAAACTGGCACTAGTTACCGCTGCTTTATTGAGCGCCTCAACCGCGGCTTATGCGGCGGATGAAGAGTTGCTGAACATTCTTCTTGGCAATGGCGCTATCACCCAGGAGCAATACAACGCCCTGGTGGAAAAGGACGGCATTACCAGTGAAGACATCATTGCGGTACCCCGTCCGTCGGGTTCGACTGTCCAGGTTATTGATTTGGAGGAACGTATCGCATCGCAGGTCAGCGAGCAGATGGTTTCGGAATTCCCGGTGACAGCAAGCCAGACAAACAGCGGTTTTCGTCTGGAGACTCGTGATGGAAACTGGCGCACTGACCTGCAATGGCGTGCACAGACACGATTTACCACTCCGTACCGGTCCGATCCAAGGCAGATTTCCCAATTTAATGCTGAAACCCAGAATAACTTTGAAGCGCGCCGGCTACGCATGAAGATTGGCGGCCATGGATTCAAACCCTGGCTTAGTTATTACTTCGAAGTGGATCTTCAGCCATCACGTGATGTGGATGACAGCAGCTCCGCCGCCAGCGCCAGAGTTATTGACTGGCGTATTGATATTGCGAAATGGGACTGGGGCGGTATTCGGCTGGGTCAGTGGAAGGTTGATCTTAACCGTGAACGTGTAGACTCATCAGGCAGGCAGCAATTTGTGGAACGTTCTATCGCCAACCGCGTTTTCACAATGGACAGGCAAGTTGGAGTACAGGCCAGAGGGCATCTCTTCAAGGAAACCCCGGCTGATATGCGTTTTTGGGCTGGCGTGTTCAATGGTGAAGGGCGTGGTGTGAATAATACAGACAACCACATGCTGTACATGGGCAGGTTGCAGTGGAACTTCCTGGGTAGAGATCTGTCATGGCGGCAAACCGATGTTGAATACACCGACCGCCCCACAGGAAGCCTGGCTGTTGCCGGCTTTACCACTACTGGAAGCTGTACCCGCTGGTCTTCATCAGGGTGTGGGAACCTGGATGGTTTTGACAAGCCTGCCAATGCAGCTCCGGATCAATTTGATATCGAACAGGTTGTCCAGGAATTTGCTTTCAAGTACCGGGGCTTCTCGGCACAGCAGGAATATCACCGTAAAGTCATTGAAGATAATTCAGACGGCAGTGAGCATGAACTGACAGGCGGATATGTCCAGGCCGGGTATTTCTTCCATAATATTGTTCCGGACTTTCCGGAAGAACTTGAATTGGCTGTACGTTATGCCTTTGTTGACGAGCCCAATGCAACAGATCGCATATTCGAAAACGAGCGCAGGGAAACTACCATTGGCGCGAACTGGTTCTTCAATGGCCATAACAACAAGCTGACACTGGATTATTCGCACCTGACCCTGGATGATGCTTTCTATGACCAGAATGAGTCTGATAACCGACTGCGATTCCAGTGGGACGTTTCGTTTTAGCGTACGTACCCTGACGTTGTGGAAGCCTTGTACCGAAAGGCCCCGAACCACGAAGCCCGGGTACACAAAGCCTGGGGGCGCGAAGCCTGGGTGCGCGAAGCTTGGGTGATAGTCACCGAATTTATTCCTGACTATTGCCGGGAATGAGGATCAGCAGAGCCAATCAAGCAGTTTTCGTGGACTGGTGAAATACCAGCTGCCACATCTTGCCGGTTTTGTTTTCCCGCCAGATGGAGCAGTGACGGGCACCACCACTGGATGCACCCTCGGGATACACCTGGCGGGCAAAATAGGTGGCCAGTACGAGATCGTCGCTCAATGGAGTAACGTCAAATTCTGAAAACTCCCAGCGCAGGGAAGTATCCTTGGCCAGCAGCCAGTTGATGACCGATTCCCGGGAGATCTCCTCCCCCTTTGGATTGATTTCCCGAAAATTACTGTCGAGCATGCTTTCCAGTTGCTCCGGGCTGGTCGAGAAATCCTGGTGCAACAACAGCTCTTCCAAGATGCGTATATGTTCCGGGAGATTCAGTAAGTTCATCAGTATATTCTTGTCAGGATGCCCTGCCTTGTAAGGTTACTTTGGTGTCAGCCAGCCCCATCGCCCTGTCGGCAAAGGCTTTTCGCAGCGGTAAAACCAGGTCAATACTGAACAGACCGAACTTTCGCAACCATACCGCTGCCGGATGCTGTGTGGAAAACAGTCGTGTCATGTAATCACTGAAATCCGCTGTTTTATCCTGGTCGGCACGGGTTTGTTCCAGGTATTGCTGCAACGGTTGTATGGCCCCAAGAGACCGACCGCTTTCATGGCTGCTGATCAGTATGGCGGCAAGGCGCATGGTGTCGCGAAAAGCCAGGTTGAAGCCCTGCCCGGCTACCGGGTGCAGTGAGTGGGCCACATTGCCCAGCAACACCAGGCCCGGCCTGACCTGCTCATCAGCTGCTACCAGGCTCAGGGGATAGCTGTGACGCTCACCGACGCGGGTAAAACTGCCCAGGCGGGAACCGAACTCGTCCTGGAGCTGTTTCAGAAATGCCGTGTCGGGGAGGCTTTTCAGGGGATCTGCTTCCCCGGCTTTTTGAGTCCAGACCAGGGCAGCCCGATGCTGGCCATCCAGGTCCGGCAAGGGCAGCAAGGCCAACGGTCCGTTTGCTGTAAAGCGTTCATAGGCCACGTTGTCATGTGCCTTTGAGAAAGCCACGTTGGCAATAACAGCTTCCTGCCCGTAGGAAGTGGTCTCGCGGTGTATGCCCAGTTTTTCACACAACCCGGAGCGCCCCCCTTCCGCCAGGACAACCAGTTGTGTGCTGATTTCCTGCTGGCCCTCACTTGATGACAGGGACAGGTGCATACCATCCTGCGCAGGGCGAACCCCGGTAACTTTCACACCACTGCAGGTTTCCTGGTTGTCCGCATTGGACAGGGCCTGATTGAACATGGCTCCCAGCAATCGGTTTTCAATGACATGCCCCAGGGCCGCCACGCCCTGTTCCTCACTACTCATACGCACGGCACCGAAATTACCCTGGTCTGACACATGGATGCGGGAGATGGCTTCAGCGTTTGCCTCCAGCGCTTGCCAGAGACCCAGTTCTTTCAGGTAGGACACGGTGCCACAGGACAATACCGTGCTGCGGGCATCGAATGAAGGCTGGGCGGGTGGTGCATGCAGATCAATCGTTGAGGATTCCACCAGCAGGATCTTCAGGGATTGTGCTGCCGGTGCCTGGTCCAGTATGCAGGCCAGGCTGGCACCCACCATACCGGCGCCCACGATCACCAGGTCATATTGTTCAGCCTGGCATAATTTCATCAGGCAGCGGCCATGAAGGCTTCGATTTCAGCAACAGTTTTGGGCAACCCGTCAGTCAGGACATCATGGCCTTGTTCGGTTACCGCCACATCATCCTCGATGCGCACCCCGATCCCCCACCAGCGCTTGTCGACTTTCTTGTTGCCTGAAGCAATGTAGATACCCGGCTCCACGGTCAATACCATACCCGGCTCCAGCAATCGCCACTGTCCTTCAATCTTGTAATCGCCTACATCGTGAACATCCATGCCCAGCCAGTGACCTGCCCGGTGCATGTAGAAATCCCGGTAGGCCCCTTTCTTGATCAGGGTATCCACCTTGCCTTTGAGCAGGCCCAGTTTCACCAGGCCCTCGGTGATCACCTTGACAGTGACATTGTGCGGGTCATCCCAGTGATTGCCCGGTTTCACGGCCTTGATGGCCTCAACCTGGGCCTTGAGTACCAGCTCGTAAATGGCTTTCTGCTCCTTGCTGAACTTGCCATTGACCGGGAAAGTCCGGGTGATATCGGAGGCGTAATACTCGTATTCACAGCCGGCATCAATCAGCACCAGGTCACCTTTTTTCATCTGCATGTTGTTTTCGTTGTAGTGCAAAATGCAGGCATTTTCACCACTGGCAACTATCGAGTTGTACGCCGGTTCACGGCAGCCGGAACGGGCAAATTCATGCAGGTATTCCGCTTCCAGTTCATACTCGTACATGCCGGGCTGGCACACCTGCATGGCGCGCTTGTGGGCACGCACGGCAATCTGGCCCGACTCCTTCATTACCTTGAGTTCGTTTTTCGACTTGATCAGGCGCATTTCATGCAGCAGATGATCAAGCACCAGGAACTCACCAGGTGAATGCACACCACTGCGTACCTTGTTGCGAATCACCTTGACCCATTCCATGACCTTGTGATCAAACTGCTCGTCACGCCCCATGGCATAGTAAACCCGTTCGCGGCCCTCGATCAGGCCCGGCAGGATGTCATCGATATCGGCAATGGGAAAGGCGTCATCGACACCGAGAAGCTCCTCGGCATTCTCCGGTCCCATCAGGCGCCCGGTCCACAGTTCCTTGTGCGGATCCTTTTCCTGGCAAAACAACAGGCATTCCCCCTGCTTGCGACCGGGAATCAACACCAGGCAGCTCTCGGCCTCCCGGAAACCGGTCAGGTAATACAGGTCACTGTTTTGCCTGAAGGCAAAATGGGAATCCCCGTTGCGCAGCAACTCTTCACCGGAGGAAATGATGGCAATGGAATTGGGCTCCATCTGGGCCATCAGTTCGCGGCGACGTTTCTTGTATTCGGCTTTCTTGATACTGGGTCTGGCCATAAATTGTCTGCTTCACTCTCAACGTGTTTGAAAAATTTGGCGGCAGCTTGGTCTCAGTGCAATTCCCTTTCCGCAGGGTCATCGTTCTCACTGGCACCGGCGCGCCGGTTTGCGCCATGTTGCAGAAAGATGGTGATGGCAGCCATCCTCACGTACTCCACGATTTCCATGAAGTTAACCTCGTTTTCCCTGTCAGAGGCTTCATCTTCATGTTCGACCTGGGCAATGCGAGCAAAATCACTGAGCACTTCACGGGTCTCTTCCGACATTTCCGCCTCTTCACGAATCCAGGCACCGGCAAAGCCGGCATTGAAACCATCGCACCAGCAGGACAGGGCAACAAGGCGAACACCAAGCTCCTCGTCATCATCGGGCAGCAGGGGCTGGAAGGCATAATCACCGGCGCCCAGCTGGCTTGCAGCGTCTTCAGCCAGCATCTTCAGTAAGCTAGTAATCACTTCGTCTGTAGAGCCTTTTAATTCGAGGATATTCAGGCATAAATCGAGATCAAATGGCCCCTCATCAGCACACAGCTGGCCACATATGACCCCGTGAATTTCAGACACAGGCCTGAGCACCTGGTGGGACACCAGGAGCTCCTGGGTCATTGCAAAATCTGCCGCCACGAATACTCCGGAATTTACTGCTGGGTAGTAATGAAAGCCGGCAATGATAGCACTAGTCCCCCGGGAATTGGACGCTGGCCCGCAATCTGCGTCACCCCCTGCCAATTCTTGAGTTGACCCTGTTCAGTACGCGCTTTATAGTTACTTGCCGTCTTTTTTACGGAAAACCAAGGTCAATGAGTGATACTAGTTTCAACACGTTAGAAGACAAAGTTGATGAACTGATTCAACTTTGCAACAACATGAAAAAAGAGAATCAGTTGCTCAGGGATGACAAGCATCACTGGGAAAATGAACGCAAAACGCTCATTGAAAAAAACCAGCTGGCTCGCACACGACTGGAAAAAGTATTGCAGCGTCTCAAGACGCTGGAACAGGCCTGACCAGCACCGGAATATTAAAAAACCCGTAAAGACATTCAGTCACATTCGATAGTAGCCACGTCATTTGCTATCGAGTAAGCAGAAACTCATCGGGACAAATCGGGAACAGTATCCAGATGTCACAAGAAGTCGATACCGTCAGCATTACCATCCTGGGACGTGAATACCAGATCAGTTGCCCTCCCGCCGAAGAAGAAGCCCTGCGCAAATCCGCCAAGTATCTCGACAAGCAGATGGCGACGGTCAAGAGCCGTGGCTCCACCCTGGCTTATGAAAAGGTGGCTGTCATGGCTGCCCTGAATATCTGCCATGAACTGTTGCAGCAGTCCCAGGAGGCCAACGACTCCGAATCCAGTTCCCTGGACAAGATCAAAACCCTTGAAGAAAAGATAGATCTGGCACTGGAGTCCAGCCGCCAGATTGAAATCTGAATCTCATCCTTGCTGCGAGGCCTGTTCAAGGGCCCCCATGACTCATCAAATTCCTATTAATCAGACTGCCGGAAATTGCTGCGCAATTTACGGCTACATTGTTCCAGGTAAACGCTCTTCCCCGTAGGCCGGAAATGACCCGAAGGGGCATCTCCGGCATGAGCAGCACGTCATCATCTGGGATTGCCGGAGATTGCTGCGCAATTTCCGGCCTACAACAGTGAAGCCAACTTCTGTGCACGAGGTCCCTTTTCAATCGCGAAAAAACTCTCGAAAAAATATTACAAATTCAACCCCTTCCTGCTGAAAACTTCGCTGTTTTCCCACCCTCGACTTGGCATATAATCAGACCCGATCTCCCTGGGATATTGGCCAGTTGAATATGTTCTTGAGCCGATAATTGTTACCCGGAGGCTTTGCCCAATGGCGTTGTGTGCATGTCCGCAAGACGGAAAGCCTTATGCGCCGGACAGGCCACCACCTGAACCATAGGGTTCAGGACTCGTTCGATAGCGGTATTTCGGGGAGTGATTCTTATTTTTGCCTGGCCTGATGCTCTTTTATTCAGGTCAGCGTCTTTATACCAATACAGCCAAAGCTATACCAATACAGCCAAGGCTACTATGCCAATTTACCAGGCCCCGGTTTTTGCCCGGGCCAGACAGGTATCCAGTGCCTCAGCGCCACTAATCCCCTTAAATAAGTCAGTACTTACTCTTTATATAGCATGCAGGATATAAGTCATATAGACCGAAAACAGCTGAGAAACGAGATTCGGGCCAGGCGTCGTGACCTGTCGGCCCACGAGCAGCTCAGCACCGCCCGGTCGGTCATGGAAACTGCCCTTTCCCAGACTCATTTTCCACTGGGTGATCATATCGCGCTGTTCATGTCGGCAGATGGTGAGGTCGATACCGGCCCCCTGCTCAATGCCCTGGTGTCACTGGATAAATGCTGTTACCTGCCTGTGCTGGAATCTGCCACCACGACCCTGCAATTTCGCCGGTTTCTGCCGGATGCCCCCCTGGTGACCAACTTTTTCGGCTTGCAGGAACCCGGGCCCGATGCACCCGTGATAGCGCCTGAAGATCTGTCCACGGTATTCATGCCGCTGGTCGGCTTTGACCTGGACGGTAATCGCCTGGGAATGGGAAAAGGTTACTACGACAGGACATTCGCCTTCCTGAAAGAAGACCACAGCAAAGGCCCCGCGTTGATCGGCCTGGCGCATGAATGTCAGAGGGTAGAGCATCTGGAGGCCGCCGATTGGGACGTGCCCCTGGGAGGGATCATCACCGGCTCGGCATTCTACCTGGTCCGGTGAGTCTTGTTACGCGCTTGCAGCTGCTGTAAGGTATTGAAAAAATTAAAATATATTGCTGCTTTGCGCTACGGTGCTAATCAGGATACCGGCACTGAATACAATCAACAGTACCATCATCAGATCAGGACTCTTTTTCATGTTTTTCCCCGTGATTTAAGCTATTCGCCTGTGGCGGCAGCATGCAACTATATGGAACAACCAACAAGTTAGAGTCTTTATTTGATATATCTTGTCAGATATATGCCGTAAGTGGCTGAACTATAAATAGTTTATTTCCTTAATGCAACCTTTAATTAATCTTCTTTTCCAGGGCTTACGCACCTCGCAACCACTACAGCCCTCGTTTAGACTAGAGTTCCCAGAAACAGTCCACTGGCGTGACAGAACACTGCCTGTGAACCCAGCAAACAAGAGAAGTCCCGTATGACCCAGGATGAACTGAAACAGGCTGTCGCCAGCGCCGCTTTTGACCATATCCAGCAATACCTCAACCCCGATGCCGTGATCGGAGTCGGTACAGGCTCCACCGCCAACCTGTTCATCGAGGAACTGGCCAGGGTGAAACAAAAGGTCAATGCCACGGTGGCCAGCTCCGAGGAAACCGCGCGCCGCCTCAAGTCCCATGGCATTCCCGTGTATGACCTGAACAGCGTTGATGAAGTCACTGTCTATATCGACGGTGCCGATGAGACCAATGAATACCTGCAACTGATCAAGGGTGGAGGCGCCGCCCTGACCCGCGAAAAAATCATTGCCGCCGTGGCAAAGGAATTTGTCTGCATTGCCGATGGCAGCAAGTGGGTAGATGTCCTGGGAGCCTTCCCCCTCCCGGTGGAAGTCATCCCCATGGCACGCAGCCATGTCGGCCGCCAGATCGTCAAACTCGGCGGCGACCCGGTCTACCGCGAAGGTGTCGTCACGGACAACGGCAACATCATCATCGATGTCTACAACATGTCCATCGTCAACCCCCGCGAACTGGAAACCCAACTCAACGAAGTCGTCGGCGTCGTCACCAACGGATTGTTTGCGCATCGACCGGCGGATGTGTTGCTCCTCGGTCGGGAGTCGGGGGTGGAGACGATTAGGGCGAAGT
>CAZROW010000009.1:25136-57202 GCA_964601805.1 uncultured Enterobacteriaceae bacterium | reverse complement strand
CCGGCAAACTCGCTTGGCCGATTAATGGGGATGGGCCATGTAATGCTGCCGCAACAGATCCTTGCCATAATCATTACCATTGGGAGTACGCACAATGGAATGGATATGTTCCTTGTAGGGCACACCACGTTCATACAACTGGGTTAGCCCCACCGGGGTCTCGTGATCAAACTCAATCAACACGACAGGGCTTTGTATACGATAATAAAACACAGAATCTTCCTCAGTCTCACCCACCCAGGCAAACCAGGTGTCATCCAGGTGCTCTTCAATTTCTGCCATACGGATGCCCTGGTGCTGCTCGCGCATATTGCCAATGTAAATACCGATCAGGCGCATGAGCTGCTGCTTTTGCGCTGCGCTGAATTCAGACACCCTGATCCCGGTATAATCCAGGACGACATTATCACTGAACGCCTGGGTCATGATGTTGTTACCGGTTTTACGCGTCTCGATGATGGCTTGTCCGCGCTGCCCGGTATCCAGTGTATTGATCATGGCCAGGCCGTATCGCTGTTCGTCTTCCATGATGGCCGTTCCGGCATATTTTCCCGTTGTGGCTACGGCAGGCTCAGAACCCCAAAAAGCCGGGGTCATGACAACCTGGTCGCCCATGACAAAGTAATTCAGGTTCAGGTGGTGGCCGTCCAGTTGCCAGCCCCAGGGTTCAGTAGTGGACGGCTCACCCATGAGCGTAAGCCAGTACTTGCCTTCGCCATACTCGACAAAATTGTCCCCGTTAAGCTCTCCCAGGGTGGTATTCAGGTGCATGATGTCCTGGGACAGGGCAAGGCCCCTGGCACTCAGGGATTCAGCCAGCAAGGCCAGCGCTGCTTCCCGTTGCGTATTGTTCATCTCTTCAAAGGAAATACCGTCACGATAATAGATATGCTGGTTGGCCCATTTGCGCCATTCATCGGCATCAATATCAAAACTGATACGCTCCTGCTGGTCCTGGTTCAGGGTCGCCAGGAACGCCTGCGCCGCTTCACTGACCGGTGCCGTGGAAATACCTGTCGAACGAATTTCAAACAGGCCGGGCTCAACACTGCCATCAGTGGTAATTCCTCGAAAATCTTCTGACAGGCCATTGGCATTCATCCTGTCGCTCCACTGCATGGAACGCTGCCTGTAAGCTTCCGGATCAGGTGACTGTGCAACAAGCGACCCTGTAACCAGGAACCCCAGAGCCCACCCTGCCAACTTGCATGCTCTTCGTTTCATCATGTTTCCCCTTGCCAATACCTTGATTGAATTTTCTTCACTGCGCGATGGGTACTGCCCCATCGGCATCGTATTTTACCGGGCAGCCAAAGAAAGGCATGCCAGTGGCCTGGTTGTTGCGACAAAACCCCATCGCAGCCTCGGCCTGTTGCTGATGGTAGGAAAGCGTTTCATTGATAGGCAGCGGCTCGCCATGAACCGGTATATTCAGGACCGGGTCCAGGTTGTAGTAATCCATGTTGGCCTGCAGGGCACCTGCCCACCAGTGCCATTCCCAGTTCACATCACCCAGGTCACCTTCCATCAGGAAACGTTCTTCCGGCAGGTAGGCAAACACCGCATTGCCCATATGGGCATGACCGACCACCTGGTAGATTTCAAGTCGCCTTAACTCATCTTCCAGCACAAGCACATCATCCACGGGCATGAATTGCAGCGCTTGTGGATTGCGCGCCAGGGCGTCAGGAAAATTGATTGCAGAGCGGTTGACCCACTCCTCGTAAAAAGCGCCGGTTTCGCGTTCACCAATAATCGTGATGCCCCGGGATACCGCCGCACGAACGCCGCCGGCATGATCGCCATGGTGATGTGTCGTGATAATTGCCGTGACCTGTTTGCCCGGCACCAGTTCGTTGGCCGCATCGATACGTGCCAGCGTCAAGGGCCCGTCACCATAAGGTTCAAACATCACCAGGTGATCTGCAAACTCGATGACTGCTCCGCCATCACCACCACGCCCGTTTCCTGGAATACGGACATCCCAGACACCGTCCGACAATGCCGTGACTTCCACTTCAATCGCGGCATCTTCCGGCCCGTTGTCCCGGGCTGGCAACGGCATCTCCGGCAGGTCCGGTACATTGACCCGGTATGAATCCACCTGCAGCATGTAAGTCACCTGGTCACGCCAGTCTATCCGGGTCATGATGCCAAGGGGCATTTCAACACCTTCATAGGGCACGTAACCGGTGAAATACGTGGTCTGGCTGACATCCCCCAGGGTGTGGTCCCCGGTGATACGCCTGACCCAGTAAGGCCTGTGTGTGATCGGATCCAGTGCCAGCCAGAAAGGTGTGCCCCCGGCCAGGGAAAACTGGACCACTGTGTAACCGTCCTCGGTGGTTACCGGACCCAGTGAACTGCCTGAATCCAGTGCGGCCAGCACAGCCGTGACTGGATGATCCAGCATGTCTGCCCGTTCCTGGACTGTGTTATTGAGTGCCCAGGTATGGCCAAAAGAAGCCGCCAGCGGATACTGGAAACTGTTGCGTTCCTGGTTCAGCGCCCGGTTTTTGCCCAGGTCAAAATAACGCCTGGCATCGGTCACGGACTGCCATTTCGGCGGCGCATTGGGATCGGGACTGAGATTGCCGTTGGTGGAATAACGCTGACCAAATCCGGTCAGGACAAAGTTGTCCAGCCCTTGCAGGACTTCCAGGCCACCCAGCGCCTCGGCCGCTTCAACCAGGACGGCCCTGCTCCTGTCCGGCTGGGCGCTCACATTCACAGATAAAATCAGGCCTGCCATCAGGCTGGCGATAAAGTGCATTGGTTTTTTCATGAACATGGCTTTTCCCCCGGTGTTTGGCTCAGCACTGATAATAAAGGGAATCAGCGAGGCATTCACCTGCAACCTGAAGCAGCCAGCATGAATCATGGCTAACGTGCAGGGTCGATACTGTCGACCAGGGAGTTGTTCTTCCTGAACCAGCCTGTCAGTGAATACCGCGGCGTGTTGACCGGCAGCACTTCATGGGGAAACTCGGCACTGAGAAACAGGACCAGGCGGCCAAACACCGGCTCCACTTTCTCCAGCAGCGCACCCTGGTCTGGCCTGTATATCAGCAACTCACCGCCATCCCCGGGTTGCCATGCCGGATTCAGGTACAACACACTTGAAACAACCCGCGTATCTGTGCCGGCGAATGTATCGAGATGGGTCTTGTAATAGGCACCCTGGGGGTACCACGCATAGTGGCATTCGTAATCAAACAGGCCGAGGAAAAGGCGGCGATTCAGGCCCACCCTGAGACGATCCATCCACTGCAGGTATTCCGCGGTCAGGGGATGCGTACCATCAAGCCAGTGGATTTCGTCTGTACGGACAAAACCATTGACCTGGTAATCGGCTTCACGCCCGATGCCCGCCCTGCTGAACTGCTCATCATCCATGGATTTGAAATGCCTGAGTAAACCTCGCAGTAATTCCGCCGGTAACAGGTTTTCCACCACGACATAGCCGTCCTGCTCCAGCCCGGCGGCCATAGCATCCAGGCATTCATCAAAAACCAGCGGAATTGGCTGCAGGCAGTTCTGGTCAATCATGGTGGGTACCCATCAAAAAAGGGGTCGCAATGGCGACCCCTTTCACTGGCAATAAGAAATTGGTCCTGAAATTCACTCGGGATGCTCTTCCATCAGGTCCCTGATCAAGGCCGCCATTTCGGGCAGCTCGCCAATAACATCGAAGGCCCCCAGTGACTGGCTGTCTGCCTTGCCCGTGGCATAGTCAAGCGGGATCAGGCCATTGTTGTCCCTGGCATAAAGGTCGGCACCGTTTTCCACCAGGAAAGTCACCACGTTCTGCCAGTTTCTGCGGGCACTGGTATGCAGCGGTGTTTCACCCCGGGCACCGCCCTGTTGATTGATATCAGCCCCTACGCTCATCAGCACGTCCAGGCCCCGCATGACATCCAGCTCTGTTTTCAGGGAACCACGGGTATTTTCATTGGTGGACTTGCTCGTCAGGGCAATCATGGGAGTCACCCCAAAGACATTGGGCTGCTTCCAGTTGGCATCGTATTCCAGCAAGAGCTTCATCATCTCGATATCACCGATATAGGAGGCGTGCTGAATGGGCGTCGCCCCGGTATTCATGATATTGAAGTCATTGCCACGGTCATAAACGATTTCCCTGGCAGGTGGGTACAGTTTCAGGCTCAGGTCGGGATTGGCGCCTTTTTCCAGCAACAGGCGGGCAACATCCAGCGCGGAATGCTTATCCGTAGAAGGCAGGTCACCCCGGTTACTGCGCCCCGGTAGCAGGTGGGTATCAACAGCCGCATACAGGGGTGTACGACCAAAATAATCCCACTGGTTGATATCGGCACCACGCTCTATCAGCAGCATGGCAATGTCATAACGCATATTGACCAGTGCCAGTATCAATGGTGAGACATTGTCCGGATCAGGCTTGTTGATATCCGCACCGGCATCCAGCAAGGCATCAACGCATTCCAGGCAATTTTCACGAATGGCATAATGCAGCGGCGTCAGTCCGCCGGTTTTCATATCCTTCATGCGGGGTTCTGAGGTCACATGGCGTTCCCAGTTACGATCAATGCCACGCACATCCACGGTAGCGCCATTGGCAATGAGGAACTCAATCATTTCCGGCTGCTTTCTTGCAGCAGCCCAATGCAGGGCAGTCTGCCCGCCCCAGCTTTCAACCGCATTCACGTCAGCCCCGGCGTCCAGTAACAATTCGGCTGCTTCCACATTGCCGGTACGGGCTACCGCCATCAGTGCTGTCTGGCCTTCCTGGTTTTCCGATTCCACGTCTGCACCGGCATCCAGCAGCAGTTCGATCATGTCCATGTCACCCTTGGCTGCGGCTTCCCCGAGGGGAGTTGAGCCATAGTCGTTACGCACATCCGGATCGGCTTCTGCCCGGAGCAGCCGACTGGCCAGTGCGGTTTCACCGTAATAGGCAGCCCAGTGCAAGGCCGTGGTACCGTCTACTGAACGCCTGTTGACGTCGGCACCGGCATCCACCATCGATATGGCGCGGTCAAACTGTTGTTGTTCCGCTGCGGATACCAGGGTGTCATCAGCCGCCATGACGCCAAGTGCTGAAAACAGCAGGCTCAGGGTGACGAACGAACGAAGCAGAAAATGTGACATGTCAGGCCTTCTCAAGGTGGACTCAGATTTCCGACAACAGGCCAGTGCTGTCACCAAAGTGATCCAGCTCAACCCCGGCGCGGTCCAGAATGGTAAACATCAGGTTGGCAAGCGGCGTATCCTGCGCATACTTCAGATGCTGGCCGCCCTTCACGCGGCCACAGGCGTTACCCAGGATCACTGAAGGCACCTTGTCATTGTTATGCAGGTTACTGTTGGCCATGCAGCTGCCATAGAGAATCATGGAGTTGTCCAGCACACTGCCTTCGGTGTCCGGCATGGCCGCCAGCTTGTCGATAAACCGGGCAAAGGAGGAGGCATACCAGGCCTGGACGCGACTCAGGCGATCCAGCTTGGCGGGATCATCCTGGTGATGTGACAGCGGATGGAAGGCATCTGAAATGCCGATATGATTATAGGTTCTCATGCTGACTTCACGGTCTGTCATGAAGGTGGCGACACGTGTCAGGTCAGCCTGGTAAGCCAGGGCCATCAAGTCGTACATGAGATCAAGATGCGCAGGGAAATTACCGGGCACACCAACCGGCGCATCGGGAATATCCATGTGGGACAGGTCCTGCTCGGCCAGTTTCTGCATCTGCAGTTCAATTTCGCGCACGGATTCCAGGTACTCCCCCATCAGGACACGGTCGCTGGCACCCAGCTCCCGGTTCAATGAGGCAGCATCATCCATGACCAGGTCCAGCAAGGAGTTGGTTTCGTTGGCAATGGCCTCGCGCTCTTCGGCGGTATCACCCTGCCCGAACATGCGGAAATATAGCTTGCGCGGATTGTGCTCCATCGGCAAGGGCTGAGTCGGCGTTCGAAAAGCAATCGTGGAGGAGTAACTGCCCCCATTGGCCCCATTGGTTGAAAGCTCCAGCGACGGGAAAGGCGTTTCACCGCCAAGGAAGCGGGCAGCAATCTGGTCGGCGCTGACACCATCTTCCGGATCATTGGTGCCTTCAGGGGCCACACAACGCAACCAGGTTCCCGCGGTAATGGCGTGAGGATCCGGACTTTCGGCAGGTTTATTACGCAGGTCACTGACCACGGTCATCTGGCTCTTGTAGTCAGCCAGGGAAGCCAGGATCTGGCTCATTTCAAAATTCGACCCGGTAGTGGCAGGTGTCCAGCTGTTGTACACCGCGCCATGGGGAATGTAGACAAAGCCAAGCCTCAGTTTGGGCGCAGCCTGGGCGCTGGCAGCCGGGATCATGGCATCCAGCATGGGCAGTGCAATACTGGCCCCTGCCCCTTTCAGCACCTTGCGTCGTGATAAATGTTTCCTGGTAATAAACATGGGATTCTCCCTGAGGTTACTCAAGCTTTTCCGGTTATTGTTCGATTGTCTTATGTCAGTCTCGTGTCTGTTTCTTGTCGTTATACGCAGGTCAATTCTGCGCCAGGTCAGTATTTTCTTCCACCAGTACCGGTGCCTGCTTGTATTTGAACTGGTCGGTACTGACGATGCCCTGAACGATGGTGAAAAATTCAAAATTCTCTGCCTGTGCATCAGCAACAATTTGCCTGATGGCGGGCATGTCTTCCGCCTCGATGGGACGGCCCAATGCATACAGCATCAGTTTTTCCACCAGGTTCTGGACAAACAGTGTCGGCCTTTCCAGCAGGGCTGCGCGCAAATCATGCACGCCGGCAATGGCAGTGCCATCGGGCAGCACACCGTAGGTATCTATGGCTGTGCCTACCATGCGATCAATCTCGCGATTACGGCCCACGGCATCGAAACCTTCCAGCGCAAATCCGAGCGGGTCGATAATGCCGTGACAGCCCTGGCAGCTGGGATTTTCGCGATGCGCTTCCAGTCGCGCCCGAACAGTCTTGGGCAATTCCCCGGCCTTGTTTTCCGAGAGCGCTTCCACATTCGGTGGCGGCGTCGGTGGTGGCGTGCCGGTGATATGCTCAAGCACGTAAGCACCACGTAACACCGGGGATGTGCGGTCCGGATAGGCGGAGACCATCAGCAAACCGCCCTTGCCAAGCAAGCCATAACGGCGTGAATCGCGCACAGGCACCTTGCGGAAATTGTCGCCTTTCACGGTCTGGTCACCATAGTGCAGGGCCAGGCGCTCATTCATGTAGGTATAGTCTGCACTGAGCAACTCGGTAACATCGCGATTATTCAGAAAGATATCCTGAACCAGCAGTTCAATCTCTTTCTTGAACAGGTCACGAATACCGAAATCAATATCATTGAAAATGGCCGGATCAGGATCGATCTCGTCCAGTCCGCTCATATTCAGCCACTGGTAGGCAAAGTTGGAAGCCAGGGTTTCAGCCCGAGGGTCCTGCAACATGCGTAACACCTGCTCTGAAAGTACATCCGGTTCAGACAGGGTGCCTTCATCTGCCAGGCTCAGCAGTTCCTCGTCAGGAATACTGCTCCAGAGGAAAAATGACAACCTGGAGGCCAGTTCATAGTCGGTCAGCTGGTAGATCGATCCCGGCGCGGCACCATCAGGTAGCTCTTCGATGCGGTACAGGAATTTCGGGCTGGCAATAATCGCTGTCAGGGCGCGGCGAATACCCATGTCAAAATTCAGCTCACTGTTGGCTGATTCGAATACGCGCATCAGGGTATTGAGGTCACTGTCGGTGACCTCGCCACGGAAGGCCTTGCGTGCCACACCGGAAAGAATCTGTTGTGCACACGCAGCCTCTTCTGTCTTGCTGCCCGGATAACAGGTAAATATCTTGTTGCGCGCGGGTGTCGGGCTAATGCCGGCCGGATTGAATGGCCCCTGGATTTCAAAGGAGTTCAGTCCGATAACATTTTCACCGACAGCTGATGGCGACATCCGGTGCAGGCGCCCTTCGTACTCGGCAAAGGAGCGATGACGGAAAGTTACTGCCACCTTGTGGGGGCCTGCCTCGGCAATAAACGGAATGTTCTTCAGCTTGCTGTTGATGGCATCCACGGCCGGGTCACCGATCTGGTCCATGGCCTTGAGGTCATCTGCCCCGCCAATATCCATTTCAAAGAATTTTTCACCGTCATAGGTGGCAATCACTGTATGGGTGAACTCCTGGTTGAACTCCCAGAGCCTGGTTACCAGGTCACCGATGTTGAGATGGTATTCACCGTCTGCCGGAAAAGTATGTTCCACGACCATGCCGCCACGTGTACCCAGGGGCAAACCCTGCTGGTGCACGTACTGGTTGATGCCGCGGGCTGAATAGGTAGTCCCACCGGTGCGGGCATCGGGGTTACCGATAGCCTGTTGCGCCACGATACGGGCAGAGTTCAGTGACTGCTCCAGGAATGCCGGTGACACACGCAGCGCATCAGCTACGTTGTCAAAACCTTCAACGGAATCATCAAGTGGCAGCAGTGCCTGTCCGTCCACTTCTATACCCAGCAGATCACGCACCGCATTGGCATATTCCTTACGGTTCAGGCGATGGATGCCGACATGACCCACATGCTTTTCCTGGTCACCGGCATGGTCGAGAAAACTTTCCATCCAGGCGACAAATTCATCTGTGGATTCGTTATCGGGACGATCGGCACCGGCAGGCGGCATCAGTCGGCCGCGAAGTTTCAGAACGACCTTCTCCCAGGTCTCGATATTGTCAGCCACTTCCTCGGGGGACATCAGGTCAAAGGCAATACTGCCTGCCCAGTCCTCGAAGTTATGGCAATCCATGCAATTCTGTTCCAGGTAGCCGAAATACTCGTCAGCTTCGTTGAAGCGACCAAAGGAATGGGCAATGGCCTCCGACTCTTCAGAAGCAGCCGCAAACACACCTGCTGCCGGCAGCATCAGGATGCCTGACACTGTCGCACTGAATATTGTCTTTACTACGTTTTGCATTGTTGATCTGCCGTTTAACTACGTGAATTAATCGTTGCCTGCCAATCAGGGAAAACCGCCGCCAATCTGGCGTCCGTTGCGCAGGTGACCGTAAAAACTGCGAAAACCTTCATCCAGGAAGGCTGATGCATCCCCCCACTGGGGCTTGAGTCCCTGGGCCGGGTTTGCCTCGAGAACTTCGTCGGGCCCGAAACTTTGCCTGAGCAGGGACACCATGTCAGCTTTCAATGCGGTATACATGGCATTGAGCTCTTCAAATTCAACCTTGCCGATAACACTGCCGCTGGCAGGCACCACCACCGTGTCCTCGGTAACAATGCGGGACAAGGCATCATAGGCATCGGTAATACCCCCGATAAAACCGTTGGTGGTTTCATCAACGGTAGCCCAGCTGTCCGTCCGGATAACCGGCCCCGTATACAGCACGTCAGCCCCCTTCACCCAGGCGTAGATATCACCGTCAGTATGTGACTGGAGCAGGTAACCGACCTGGATCACATCATTGCCGAAGGGCACGTCGAGTTCGCCCCAGTAAAAGGTGCGGTTTGGCAGGGTATTGTCAGGCATCGGACTGTGGACAACGGTCTCGCCACGCTCTCGGATAGTGGTGCCCAGCCACTGCCGGGTGTTTTCGTGGGCAATAATCTCCACGCCCTGCGGACCAAGAATGGCATTCAGGCCAGTGACCTCCGGATGCCAGTGGCTCAGGATCAGGGTTTTGACATGCTCGATGCCGGTGACGTCCTCGACAAAAGCCAGGTACTCATCGGCGTATTGCGCAGGCACACCGTCAACAAGGATCAAGCCGTCCTCATCAGCCGCCACCATGGTGTTGCCGGCCGGACCAGTGACGACATAGATGTCATCGGCCACTTCCGTGCTGGTGAAATTCTCTGCAGCGCGTCCGTTCTGGGAAAAGACCAGCGTTGCGGTATACAGCAGAATGGTGAGTAAAAATATTCGTTTGAATGCATTCATAATCTGGTTCTGTCGACCTTTGGTCGAATTAAGGTCTCGCCTGTTAACTTAGACAGGCCCGGGAACAATAAATTCGCGTGTTCACAATCTCTGAAAAATACCGAGAATATTTCTAGGTTTATCAAATAACTTGTTGTTTATTAAGCAATATACAGTAATGTCTTGCCCGGTTTTCCTTAAGACATTATGCAGGAATTCTGGAGTTTTCCCGCCCTTAACCGGGACAGCAAATACAGGTGGCTATGGTACTGTGTAAGCCCGCTGTAATCCAGATATAGTGTATTGATTTCAATCAGTTATTGGTTTTTCCTATACCGGTATTGTGCCCGGGAAAGCACCTGTATTACAGTGCTGTCATGCCCTCTCCACTTTTTCCGTTGGCGGCTGCCAGGCACCGCCTGCTGCTGACCGCGACCCTGCTCCTGTCTTTTCCTGCTTTTGGTGCTGCTGATTCCGGTAGCAACGAACCGGTGGTACCCCCCCCCTGTGGCTGAAAAGGAACAAGAGGAACCTGCGGTTTTCGGCCTGGGCTGGCTTGACCAGACCCAGTCTATCGCCTCGAATTCTGCCAATGGCCTGGCCATGCGCATGGACCGTTTTTTCGGCGTCCAGCGCAGTGACATCGAGGCCGCATATTCCTCGCTACGCCTGACCACCATCCAGTCATGGAATGATATTGATGATTTTGACACCGGTGTGAGACTCAGGGGCAAGGTTCATCTGCCCCGAATCAACGAGCGCATCAGCCTGATTTTCTCGGAGGAAGATGGTGATGGCACCAATTACTACACGCAAAACGCCGCCTCTGTTTCAGAGCAGAACACCACACGAATGAATCTTGAATTCGACCTGACCGAACAGAGCCGGCACCGGCTGTTTTTTCGTGTTGGCATGCGTTCCAACCTGAAAGGCCGGATCAGCGCGCGTTATCGTTATGAACAGGATTCAGATAGTCGTACCAACAAC
Source organism: uncultured Enterobacteriaceae bacterium (assembly GCA_964601805.1). GTDB lineage: Bacteria > Pseudomonadota > Gammaproteobacteria > Pseudomonadales > Pseudohongiellaceae > Eutrophocola. The sequence continues at coordinate 46,295 of CAZROW010000009.1, read as the reverse complement.
CGTTTCACCCAATCCCTGTATTTCAAGGACGGCAAAGGCTTTGGGTCATTTTCCCGCTACCAGCTGGACCACGTGCTGGCCAATGAGGGGCTCGTGCGCTGGACCAATGACGTGCGCTTCGAGGAAACCTACACCGGTGCGGAATATACCTCGTCCCTGGAATACCTGCAGCTTCGCTCCAACGAAACAGCAGTGTCCTGGTATGGCCGCGTCAATGGTGTCACCAGTCCCGGTTATGTCTCCAGTTACGATCTGGGTGTACGTATGCGCAGGAATATTTACCGTGAATGGCTGTACCTGGAACTGGAACCCGGGTACACCTGGCGCAAGGATGCCTATGCTCTTGCCCGGGAAGGAACGCCCTATATTTTCCTGCGCCTTGAAATGGCAATCGGCAGTTATAATCGCTAGTTTCCCGGATAAGCAAATCTCCTGGATTCGGGGCAATTCGGAAACGGCAAACAAAGTGGTTTACTCATCCCTTTCTTTATACTTTAAATGTTCTTTTCGCAAAGTTCGTAACTGGTTAGGAGATTTTGATGGATTGCCCAAAATGTAATGGCGAAATGCAGGAACATTCCACAACCACCCTGCAGGGTGCAGTGATCATTGACAAGTGCACGCAGTGCGGCGGCATCTGGTTTGACAAGGGTGAGGCTGAAATCCTCAAAGGCGACTGGATGTCCGACTTCCTCGACAGCGGTGATCCCATGGTTGGCAAAGAGCATAATGCCAATACTGAAGTGAACTGCCCACGTTGCGGCAACACCATGGATTCAGTCAACGATCCTGACCAGCAGCATATCCAGTATGAAGTCTGCGAGGAACACGGCATGTTCATGGATGCCGGTGAATTTGCCGATTACAAGAATGAAACCCTGGTGGAAACGCTGGCCAAGTTCGTCAACAAGGCCAAGGGCAAATTGAGCCTCTAAGAATACGGCTTATTGCAAGCCTGCCATTTCAGTAGCAAAAAACATCAGCATTCCCCCGGCCCTGTCATCAGGGCCCATCAGGGCCTCGCGGTTCAGATATTTCTCCAGTGAATCCTGCTTGTTCGTGGATTCACAGACATTCACAAAATACCCCTCCGGACTGCTGCGCATCAAAACGCCCTGCCAGGCCTTTTGCACCACCGGCATATAACTGTCATCCAGCCACTGGCGCCTGATACCACGTAAAATAGCTGTCCCTATCATCGCGGTGGCACTGAGTTCTGCATAGGAACCTGGCTCATCGATAACAACATGCCACATGCCATCCATATCCTGGTACTCGAGCAAGGCGTCGATATGACCGGTAAAGATAGCTTTCAACTCGTCAAAGCCGGAATAATCTTCGGGAATCTCGCTTAACGCCAGCGCCATGCCCAGTGCCGGAAAAGCATTGGCGCGGCTCCAGGCAGCATCGGTTAAAGGTGAGTGACGGTAAAGGCCATCGGGTCGGTGCACCAGCTGTTCCATGGTACGAATATGCTGAAGAGCCAGGTCATAATACCGGTTGTCCCCGGTCAGCTTGCCGACTTTCGCCACCAGTGGCGTCGCCATGAAATAGGCATCGCTCATCTCGCCATGCATGGGCATGGCCTCCAGCATATTACCCTGGCCATCAAATCCCATGTCGGCAGCACGCCTGGCCAGATCAAGGTAGGCCAGGTTACCCGTACGTTCAGCCATTTCTGCAAACACCAGGTGGCCCGCGGTAACCAGTGAGGAATTGATATCGATGGCCGGCCCGTTGACATGAGGGCTGATCACATCGGCAACATCTTCCAGGTATCCCAGGCGCATACGGGAGATCAGCGCCATACCCGGTATATAGACCGGCCAGGAAAAATCATGCCCGTAGTGACTGGCCAGCTGCTCGGCGAATTCAGTGGGTGAACGTGACAGGCGACGATCAAGCATTTCATGGGCCGGAGATACGGGCAGGTTACCCAGCTCGGCCATGATCATGGCCAACTCTTCGGGTTCGTCGTACAAATGCAGTGCAGGCACATACCCCACACCGGCAACAATGCGGTTGCTGAGTGAATCTGCCAGCTCAAAGTCACGTTCGCTTTCAATCAGTACGAGATCCGGTCCATGCACACCCAGCCAGCGCCAGAGTGCAAATGAGACGGGATCATCCTGGTATGCCCTGCCCTGGGGAGGAAACTGCAGGGACTCCCCTTCGGGATTGGCATTGGCAACCAGAATCAGGTTGACCGGTTGCTCGCTTTTGGGACGGGCAAGATAACGACGGTACTCGGCCAGGACCCTGTCAGTGGAACGGGACTGGCCATCCAGGCCGCCAATCATGACCACCGTGGGACGGGGCTGATCATCAACCTGGTAACCTGTTGCTGTAATAGGTGTGCCCTGGCTTGTCATACCCACTTGCCATTGCTGGGCCATGGCCACAGGGGCTGCCAACAAGTGCAGACAGGATAGAAACAACAGGGCCAGGAAGCTGGACCAGCCAGTACATTGCCGCTTGATTCGCATAGTTCGACTCCGTGTGCAGACCCGCCACATGATACACAAAACCACCTGCCTGCTGTCGAGTCTCACTGTTCAAAGAATGCGCGCATTTCCCGCCGCTTGCCCATCATCAATAACAGGCAGATAAAACAGCATAACGCGGCAAGGATATTGGGCAGCATCAGGCCAAACAGATTTGCCAGCCAACCGATCAGCAGCACGCCAAGCGCCGGGGCACCCCGGGTGAATGCGGCCCACAGGCTCAGAACACGTCCTCGCATGTCATCATCGATGCTGTTCTGGACCAGGGTTTGTCCGGCAACGCTGCCAATAGTGATGGCATAACCGAAAATGAACATCAGGACTGTGGCCAGCCAGATCGTTTTAATGGATGCAAAACCGGCCAGGCAGAAAACAGCCACCAGGGTCGTCAGCAATATCTCGCGTACCAGGCCATGGGTTTTACCCACCATGGACAATTTCAGCCCTGCCAGTACCGCGCCCAGCCCCATGGCCGAGGTGAACAACGCCAGCGTCAATTCCCCTGACTCAAACACGGCACCGACAAAGGCCGACAGCATGAAGGCCACCGGTCGAATAAACAATGAAACAACTGTCAGCAGAATGAACAGGGATAACAGCGCCTCTTTTTCAACAACATAATTAAAGCCATCACGAATATCGCGAACAAAGGATTTTTTCTCCGTGCGTTTCTCACGTATCGGCAGCTTGATGAACTTCCAGGCGATGACAATCATCAGGTAACTCAGTGCATTGAACAGGATGGCCACAGCAGGGCTGGTCAGGGCAATCACCATACCGGCCAGGGCCGGCCCGAGGCAACGGGCCACGTTGAAGGCTACCGCGGTAAATGCAGCAGCAGCCACCAGGTCATCCTTGCGCACCAGGTTGGGAATTATGGACAAACGAATTGGCTGGTAGGCTGCCTGCAGAATGCCTTCTGTCATGGCCAGTGTGAACAACAGGCCGATGGTGAGCATGTCAAACCAGACCAGGAAGAACAGCACGAATGCCTGCACCATCATCAGTACCTGGGCCATTACTGCCATCGTCTTGCGGTCGAAGCGGTCAGCCCACACACCAAACAACGGGGTGACGATAATCATGGGTGCCAGGTCGACGAAGGCAATCACGCCCACCCAGAACTCCGACTCGGAAATCAGCCAGGCCAGCCAGGACACCGCCAGGCGCTGCATCCAGAATCCGATCAGGGAAATGCTGTTGCCACCCATGTATATCGCATAGTTGCGATTGGAAAAAGCGGAGCGCAATGAAGCGAATTTACCAACTGCCATGGGCGGGCAAGGGTCCTTGTTCCAGAGTGTTTCGGGAGCTGTGTATGACAGCTAGTTACGGCAATTGTCTATGTCGACAGTTTACCAGCAGCTTTAAGGCACAATGTCCTTGATGGTTAGCATGACAGGTTCATCCTGTTCTGCCAGCGCAAACGGCTCGGAAACCGCCTGGATATCTCCTGACTGGGCGGTAGCCTGGCCGGAGCGTGACAGGCGTGCGCCGACAATGACTTCCTGTGCCGATGACAGCGTCATATTGGCAATCATCGCCATGGAGTCATCCAGTGTAATCTCAAAGGGAAACTCCGGCAGCGCGATGTTCTGTGCAGCCAGTGGCATCGGCATGGCCGGGTTACGGGCATAAATGAACAGTCTCATGGAATCATCCACCTGGTCCCTGACCGAGTCATCAATATCGATGACCAGGCTGACTGAAGCACCACCTTCGACATCAGCATCGTTGCCCGTTGCGGCGATGTCCGGAAACATGGATTCGGCACGTGTGATGCGCTCACGCAACACGGCTGCTTCGCGGCTGCCGCTGTCCAGTTGCAGCAGCTGGCGTCGCCAGTAACCCACGGCCCCGGCAATATCCTCACTGATCAGGGCATCCATGGCCAGCAAACTCATGACAGCGTATTCATTCGGATTCAGGGCAAGTGCCTGATCAACCACATTCCTGATCTCAGGTGTTATTTCCGATTCCGATTGCAGGAACATGGACTGGGCCAACTGACCCAGGACGGTGGCCTTGTCCATACCCGGTTCCATTTCATCGGCCATGGCAGAAAAGGTGGCAATGGCTTCTTCATACCGATTCAGCTCAAGGTACAGGGTACCGAGCATGTAACCGTTCTGGATATCATCATCATTACGTTCAAAGCGTTCTTGCAGGAAATTAGCCAGTTCATTGAGCAGTTCCACCTGCTCTGCTTCGGTTTCAACTGAAGAGAGTTCAGCAAGCAGGTCCGGCAAGACCAGGTCGCGGGCCGAGCCAACCACTTCATAAAGTGCATAACTGAAAACAGGAATGAATAGCAGGGACAATATCGGCAGCAGCCGGTTGGGTTTCTGGGCCACGTTCTGGTCACGCGACTCTTCATTCTCCATGTCCCGCAGAAAACTGCGCTGTAATTCGGTTTTCAGGCGTTCAAACTCATCCTGCGGGATACTGCCTTCCTGACGCTCCTGCTCCAGGTCAGCCAACCCCTGCTTGAACACATCAATATTTTTCTGGCGGCGTATTTCGCCATCTGCCGTCCTGATTTTTGGCTTGTAAAGTAAGACCGGCACAATGACAAACAGCAGGGCAAGCCCCAGCAGCAATAAACTGTAAAGAAGAAATGAAGTCACGGGATTACTTGTCCTGTTCCAGGATTTGTCGCAGTTGTTCCTGCTCTGCACTGGACAGGCCAGTTTCGTTGTTGGCAATGCGTTGGCTGTTCATCATCATGCGCCTGACAATGACAATGCCGGCAAGCAGCAGAAAAGCCGGCCCGAACCAGAGAATAAAGGTTCCCATGGTCAGCCTTGGCCGGTACAGGATGAAGTCACCGTAGCGGCTGCTCATAAATTCAATGATTTCGTCGTTGCTGCGCCCTTCCCTGATCTGGTCATAGATTTCCATGCGCAGATCGGCTGCTATCGGTGCATCAGAGCCGGCAATATTTGAGTTCAGGCATTTCGGGCAACGCATCTCGTAGGTCAGTTTCTTGAAACGATCTTCCTGTTGCTCGGAATCAAAGGCGTATTCCTCGATGGCGGCCATTGCCGGCAGCGCAAGCATCAATACCAGGAGTGTCAGTAATCGGGTAGCGGGCATAGTCATCTCAGCGAATCTGGTCCAGCAGGGGCACGAATTTTTCATTCCAGATATCAGCATTCAATGCGCCGATATGGCGATACAAAATCATGCCGTTCTGGTCGACCAGGAAGGTTTCAGGCGCGCCGGTTACGCCCAGGTCGATACGCAGTGAGCCATCAAAATCCACGACGTTGTAATCAAAGGGGTTGCCCCTTTCAGCCAGGAACTCACGGTCTTCAGCCATGGAGTAATCGTAGCTGATACCGATAAAGGTAATATCTTCCTCGGTTTCACTGAGCTGGAGAAAGTACGGATGTTCGACATGACAGGGTGGACACCATGATCCCCAGATATTCACAAACAGAATATCGCCCACGAAATCTTCCTTGGTATATTCACCCAGTTCCGGATACAGACTGGGCTGCGTAAATTCAGGAAAGGGCTTGTCGACGAGCGCCGACGGTACCACATTGGGGTCGCGACTGAGCCCGTAAAGCAGGAAACCTGACATCACCAGGAAAAAGGCAACGGGTATAAAAAGTTTCAGACGCCTGTTCATGATGATGCCCCCGTAACGGTTGAATCAAAACCGGTTCCGCCCGCAGGTGCCTGCACAGCCGTTGTTTTATCCAGGGTTTCCCTGACACGATAGCGCCGGTCGAGAATGGCCGTAATACCACCGCTGGCCATCAGGAAGGCGCCAAGCCATATCCAGAACACGAAAGGCTTCAGGTGAATACGGACCACCCAGGCACCTTCACCGCGGGGGTCACCCAGGGCGGCAAACAGGTCGCGGAAAAAACCGACATCGATATCCGCTTCGGTCTGTACTGCACCGGTGGCAAAATAAGTGCGTTTTTCCGGGTGCAGGGTCATGTACTCGTTGCCGTTTTTCAACACGGTAACTTCACCGGCCTCGGCCTGGTAATTGGGGCCTTGCACACGTTCCACGCCCTGGAAGATGAATTCATAACTGCCGATCTCGATGCCCTGCCCCGGTGCCAGCCGGACATCACGCTCAACACTGTAGTGACTGGTCAGGCAGATACCCAGGATGATGACTGCCATACCCAGGTGGGCAATCTGCATGCCGTAGTAACTCAGGCTCAGGCTTTTCAGGCCTGTCAGGAAACTGCCCTTGTTCGCCGTTTTGGTCACCAGGTCGCGACCAATACCGAGCACAATCCACAGGGCCAGTGCTACCGCCAGGAATATAGGCAGATTCACTTCCCGGGTCACCACCAGCGGGATTACGATACCCAGGGCGACACTGGCAATGGCGACTTTCACCAGTTGCTGTTTCAGGTATGCCACCGAGGTTTTTTTCCAGCGTGATATGGAACCAATACTCAGGAACACCACGAGGATGGCCATCAGCGGCAGGAAGATGGTATTGAAATAAGGCGCCCCCACGGACACCATGTTAGCCTCGCCATTGATGGCTTCATGGATCAGCGGATACAAGGTGCCAAGCAGAATGCCCGCCGTGGCAACCACCAGCAGGATATTGTTAATCAGCAGAAAAACTTCACGTGACGTCATGGTGTAACTGGCCGTGCCCTTCACGACAGGTGCCCGCAGGGCATACAGGAACAGGGACGCGCCAATGACCACCAGCAGTATCGCCAGCAGCACCAGCCCGCGTTCCGGGTCCACGGCAAAGGCATGGACGGAGGTGATCAGGCCGGAGCGGATAATAAAGGTGCCCAGCAGGCTTAATGAGAATGCCGCGATCGCCAGCAACACGGTCCAGCTTTTGAATACACCACGTTTTTCGGTGACCGCCAGGGAATGAATCAGGGCCGTGCCTACCAGCCAGGGCATGAAAGCCACGTTCTCGGTAGGATCCCAGAACCACCAGCCACCCCAACCCAGTTCGTAGTAGGCCCACCAACTGCCCAGGGCAATACCCACGGTCAGGAAGGCCCAGGCGGCATTGGTCCAGGGCCGGGTCCAGCGGGCCCAGGCCGCATCCAGTTTACCCGTCAACAATGCGGTGATAGCAAAGGCATAAGCTACTGAAAAACCGACGTACCCCATGTACAACATGGGCGGATGCACGATGAGCCCGAAATCCTGCAAGAGCGGATTCAGGTCACTGCCATCGGCAGGCGGGTTCAGCATGAGGCGATCAAAGGGATTGGAGGTCAGCAGCATGAACACCAGGAAGCTGACACTGATAATACCCATCACCGAAAGTACCCGCGCCAGGATATCCAGTGGCAGGTTCCGGCTGAACAGGCTGACCGCGTAACTCCAGCTGGCGACCATCAATACCCACAGCAACAGGGAGCCTTCATGGCCACCCCAGACACCGGTGAACTTGTAAAACCAGGGCAGCAGTGAATTGGAATTGCTTGCCACGTAACGAACTGAGAAATCGTCATGCAGGAATGAATAGGCAAGACAGGCAAAACTGATCACCATGAAGACCCAGATACCGGCACATAGTGGGCGCGACAGTGTCATCAACAGCTGGTTGTTACGGTATACACCAACCATCGGCAGTACCGACAGCAGCATGGCCAGGCTCAGGGCCAGGACCAGGGAAAAATTGCCTAATTCGGGTATCACTGTTCACACACTCCTGCATCCTGGCCTTCTGCCGCATCCAGTGATGCCTTTACCTCGGCAGACATGTAATTTTCATCATGCTTGGCCAGTATCTGCGTGGCCTGGAAAATACCGCGCTCATCCAGCGCGCCATCGGCCACAACCCCCTGCCCCTCGCGGAACAGGTCCGGCAGCGGGCCCGAGTAGGAAACCAGCACATCATTGCAGAAATCAGTGGCCAGGAAATTGACTTCGGCACCGTCGAGCCCGTCCTTGATGACGCTACCCATTTTCACCATGCCGCCGATCCTGAAATTCTGGTTTTCAGGGACTATCCCTTCTGACACCTCGGTGGGTGTATAGAAGACATTGATGCCTTCATTAAGGGCATACAACACCAGGCCTACCGCGACGGCAGCACCGAACACGATGAACAGGACAATGGCGAGCTTTTGTTGACGATGCGCTAACACGTTAATTCTCCGGAGACTGTATTCGGCCTGCTTCCCTGGCAAGGCGGGCCCGTTGCTGGCGCATGATCTTGCGCTTTGCCAGGGCAGGCTGGATCAGGTTAAAGGCAATGACTGCTGCAAAAAAGGCATAAGACGACCAGACATAGACCGCATGTCCCCCCATGGCCAGGAATTCAGCAAAACTCTGAAACTGGAACTCAGGCATTGCCGGCCTCTGTATTATGACCAGTGATCAGCTCGCTTACCCATTGGGAACGGCGTTCCCTGACAAGAATTTCATTCCTTGTCCTGAGAATGAGGGCGATCAGGAAAAATCCAAGGATGCCGAAGCCAACAAAAAAGGCCGGCAGCCAGACTTCCGGGGGATTGGCGGCCGTATCGCTCAATGACAGGTTGCTGGCACCCTGGTGCAACGTGTTCCACCATTCAACCGAGTACTTGATGATAGGCAGGTTGACCACGCCCACAAGGCTCAGCACGGCGCAGGCCCGGGCCCCGTCATCCACCGATTCAAAGGCACTGCGCAGGGCAATAATGCCCACGTAAAGAAACAGCATGATCAGCGTCGAGGTCAGGCGGGCATCCCAGATCCACCAGGTCCCCCAGGTGGGAATTCCCCAGAGGGAACCGGTGGCCAGGGCTACAGCGGTAATGGTTGCCCCGATCGGTGCACAGGACTTGGCAATCATGTCGGCAATCTTGATTTTCCAGATCAGGAAACCGGCACTGAAACAGGCCATCATGGCATAACAGCCCATCGCCAGCGTGGCTGTAGGCACATGGATATAGGCTATGCGGTAGTTCTCACCCATCTGGTAATCAGGAGGCGTAAAGGCCAGTCCCCAGACCAGGCCGGTGACCAGCAGGATCACGGTCACTGCCGCCAGCCAGGGCATATAGCGCCCGGTGAGGGTGTAAAAAAGTTTGGGCGAACCCAGTCTTAAAAACCATTGCCACATAATGCTGTTGTGTTCCGTATTCCTTATCTTCTAGTCCGAATTATTTCAGTTCACGCTGATACGCAATGCAGCCGCTATTGCCAGCGGAGAAAGACAAATCGCCAGGATCAGAATTGCACCGAGAAGAGCAAGCAGACCGGTATATGGCAGACCGCCTTGCGCCGCTTCCACCATACCTGTTCCGAAAACCAGGACGGGAATATAAAGGGGCAATACTAACACAGCCAGCAATAATCCACTCCTGGACAGACCTACTGTCAGCGCCATGCCGATGGCTCCCAGCAGGCATAAAATGGGGGTTCCCACCAGCAGGCTGAGTACCAGCGGCAACCTGGCGACCTCGGGCATGGACAGCATGGAAGCAAATACCGGAGCCAGCACAATAATGGGCAGGCAGGCCACCAGCCAGTGACTGAATACCTTGGCCAGCAGCAGGAAATACAGAGGCTGCGGGCTCATCAGCAATTGCTCCAGCGAACCATCCTCGTAGTCGGCACGAAACAGGCTGTCCATGGAAAACATAATCGCCAGCAGCGCTGTCACCCAGATAACACCCGAGGCAATGCTGCTCAGGAAATTGCTTTCCGCCCCCCCGCCCAGGGGAAACAGGGTTACCGCTATGACGAAAAACATCAGCGGGTTGATCACATCCCCCGGCGAGCGCAATGCCAGTAACATTTCCCGGCGCATGGTCGCCCCCATGACAGCGCCCAGGCCCATTGGCGCGATGGTGCTCATGACGCCTCCCCTGCCCCGGGATGATCCAGGTCGATAATATCCAGGGGACATGCCATCTGCAGGGGATGGTGGGTTGTCAGTAACAGGGCTCCCCCTGATGTCACAAACGCTGACAACATGTTTTCCAGTTCGCTGACCCCTCTTTTATCCAGTGCCGTAAACGGCTCATCCAGTATCCACAGCCCTGCCGGTACCAGTTTCATGCGCGCCAGGCTGACCCGTCGCTGCTGCCCTGCAGACATCATGTAGCAAGGAACATCGTCATATCCCTGCAGGTTGAAGTCAGCAAGGGCCTCCGTGATACCGTCACTGCCGGCCATCCCCCGCGAGGCACAAAACCAGCGCAGGTTTTCTGATGCACTGAGTGTCTTGTTGATGGCCGGTGTATGACCCAGGTAAAACACGTTTTGCCTGAAATCGCCCTGGTTTTTCTGGATCGGTTTCCCCTGCCAGAAAATATCCCCCTGGAAATCCCGGTTCAGGCCACACAGGATGCGCAACAAGGTAGTCTTGCCGCTGCCGTTGGCCCCCTGAACCTGGATAGCCTGGCCTGCAGACAGGTGAAAATCCAGGTGCTGGAAAAGCACCCGGTCATCCCGTTCACAATACAGGTCTTTGACTTCAAGCATGCCTGGTCAGGCCCTTTCTATAAGCGTTAAAGGCCGGGGATTATACCGAAATATCAATGAGATAATGCCGAAAATTAGTGCAAATATTCAGCATCTCGTATGACAGGACCGGCCATATTGGCGCCGGCGGGTCAGGATTTGGGTGGTGTGACGCCCGTTTGCCCCATGTACTTGCCGCTGCGGTCCTTGTAGGTCACTTCGCACTGCTCGTCGGACTCGTAGAACAGCATCTGGGCCACACCTTCATTGGCATAGATTTTCGCGGGCAGCGGCGTGGTATTGGAAAACTCCAGCGTCACGTGGCCTTCCCACTCAGGCTCCAGGGGAGTGACATTGACGATAATGCCGCAGCGGGCATAGGTGGATTTTCCCAGGCAGATGGTCAGAACATTGGACGGAATGCGGAAGTATTCCACTGTCCTGGCCAGGGCAAAGGAGTTGGGGGGAATAATGCAGGATTCGGCTTCGATCCCGACAAAGCTGTTCTCGTCGAAGTTTTTCGGGTCCACCACACTGGAGGTCATCACGTTGGTGAATATCTTGAATTCATTGGCGCAGCGCACGTCATAACCGTAGCTGGACGTACCATAGGAAATGACCTTCTTGCCGTTGATTTCACGAATCTGATCAGGCTCAAACGGCTCCAGCATGCCCTGCTCCCTGGCCATACGCCGGATCCATTTATCAGATTTAATTGTCATAGACCAATCCTTACCCCGAAAAAAGATGTGATATTACCGGGAAGGAAGCAGGATGCAAGAGACAAGTGACAGGAAAATCGCTGGCCCGGGCGTTGAGGCTGGCAAGGTTGACCACCGGGCAAATCGGCGGCACAAACTATCCGGGTAAGCTTCCGTTTCTATTGAACTTTCTCCCTGCCTTGCCCTGTTGCCCTTACAGCCTTTACCCCTTGTCTCTGCCCCTAATATTGCTATAATCGCGCCCCGTTCAGGCAGCCGATATAAATTACAAAGCAAACTCCCTTCTCAAAGCTTCCAGGGACACCTGTTTACACCGGTGCGCGTTTCGAAAAATTCAGCTGTATTTATACGCAAGTTAAGAATGAGTTCAGTTAACCGACTATTTAATAGTCAAATCCAAGTAACAGGAGTTATCCAATGAAGTTGAAAGCAACAGTCGCAATTGCTGCAGTTTCCCTGATTGCCACCGTTTCCAACACGGCCCTTGCTGCCGGTGACGCGGAACGCGGCAAAGCGCTTTACGCCACCTGTGGTGCCTGTCACGGTGCCAATGGTGAAGGCCAGGAAGCACTGAATGCCCCTGCCATTGCCGGCCAGGAAGAGTGGTACCTGATCCGTCAGCTGCAGAATTTCAAAAACGGCATTCGCGGTGCCGATCCGAAAGATACTTTCGGCATGCAGATGGCGCCCATGGCCCAGACTCTGCCAACCGAGCAGGCCATTGAAGATGTCGCTGCCTACATCAATTCCCTGGGCGACTGATTTGCCCCGGTAGTCGATTTGAAAAACCCGGCTGGTGCCGGGTTTTTTTATGCCTGGAAAAACGCTGTCATCAGGCCTGTTGGTATTCCAGTATTTTTTCGACCATGAGTTGCGGACTCAGGGTCCCGCGAAACTCGTTCACATCCAGCCTGAAAGCCAGGCTGATGGTGCGCATTGGCGTTTGCAGAATATCCGGCTCCACGTTAAAGGCGATGGCATCAATCAGTGGCCCATTGTCCTGGTCCGTGGGAACCTGCAGCGTCAGCTTCAGGTGCTTTTCACCCACCACGCGCTGGTTGATCACCGTGAATTCGCCATGAAACAGCGGTTCGGGAAAATGTTGTCCCCAGGGACCGGCTTCCCGTAATTCACTGGCAAAGGTCAGGGTAAAACAGCTGGGGTCCAGTTCACCATCAACCCAGGTTGTCTGCATCAGGATGTCACGGTCCACTTCCCCGGCAAGCACCGATTCGAAAGCATCGGCAAATGCTGCAAAGTCCCGCTCGCGCAATGACAGTCCGGCTGCCATGGCATGGCCGCCAAATTTCTGCAGTATGTCTGGATGCCGAGTTGCCAGTACATCCAGGGCATCACGAATATGCAAGCCTTCAATGGAACGTGCCGACCCCTTGATCAGTTTCTCACCGTGCTCATCCTCGCCGGCATCGGCAAACACGATACAGGGACGGTGAAACTTTTCCTTGATGCGCGAGGCCAGGATACCGATGACACCCTGGTGCCAGCGTGGATCATAGAGACAGATTCCAAGCTGGCCGCTTTCATCAATTTCCAGCCCCGCCAGGAACTCCATGGCCTGTTCCTGCATGTCCTGCTCGATCTGCCGCCGGTCCCGATTGAGACTGTCCAGTTGCATGGCCATATCCCGTGCCTCAGGCACGCTGTCTTCCAGCAGCAGCGCAATCCCCAGGGACATGTCATCCAGGCGCCCTGCTGCATTGAGTCGTGGACCGGCAGCAAAAGCCAGGTCCGATGCCGCCACTGAGGCCGGATTACGATTGGAGACCGCCAGCAAGGCCTGGATACCGGGCCTGCTCTGTCCGCTGCGAATAATATTCAGGCCATGGCGCACCAGCCGCCGGTTGTTCTGATCCAGTGGTACCACATCAGCCACGGTTCCCAGCGCCACCAGGTCGAGAAAACGGGCCAGATTGGGCTCGGCCACCTTGTGCCGGTCGAACCATTGCCGCGACCGTAATTCCGCACGCAATGCCGACATCAGGTAAAACACCACACCCACTCCGGCCAGCGCCTTGCTGGGGAAACTGCAGTCAGGCAGGTTGGGATTGATGATGCAGCGCGCCTCTGGCAAGGAGTTGCCTGGCAGGTGGTGATCTGTGACCAGCACCTCGATGCCTGCGGCATTGGCGGCCCTGACACCCTCATGGCTGGCTATACCGTTATCCACGGTCACGATCAGGTCAGGCGACTGCTGCCGGGCGACAGCCACGATTTCGGGGGTCAGGCCATAACCGTATTCAAAGCGGTTGGGCACCAGGAAATCCACATTGTCATAACCAAACGCACGCAATGCGAGTTTGAACAGTGCACAACTGGTCGCCCCGTCGGCATCGAAATCGCCCACCACCAGGATGAACTTGCCACTTTCCATGGCATCGGCCAACAGGGCAGCCCCCTGTTCACTATTGCTGAGCAAACCGGGAGGCAGCAGTTCAGCGAGCTCCAGGCGACGATCTTCTTCCCGGATTACGCCACGCGCTGCATAGACGCGCTTGAGTACCGGGTGGATGGCATCATCAAGCTCGGAGTCCGCCTCCGCAACTCTTTCCAGCAAATCACTCATCGCCATCAGGCCACCTGGTCCTCTCGTAACTGGCGACGCAAGACCTTGCCCACGTTGCTGCGTGGCAAGTATGCACGAAACTCTACCCTGGCCGGCACCTTGTAAGGCGTCAGGCCCTGGCGACAAAACCGAATGATATCCTCTTCGCTCAGATCGGGATTCTCCGAGATCACAAACAGTTTGACCATCTCACCTTCTTCCCTGGGAACGCCGATGACGGCGGCTTCACGAATATCCGGATGCCTGAGGACATGCTCTTCGATTTCGGCCGGATAGACATTGAAACCGGATACGATAATCAGGTCCTTGATACGGTCAACCACTGTCAGAAAACCCTCCTCATCCAGGATGCCTACATCCCCCGTCTTGAACCAGCCATCTTTTGCCAGCACCTGCGCGGTTTCCTCCGGGCATTGCCAGTAGCCCTGCATGACCTGGGGACCCCGCACCTGGATTTCTCCAGCCTGACCGGCATCCAGCACCTTGCCCTGTTCATCCACGATACGCAGTTCAGTCCACCGTGTGGCCTTGCCAATCTTGCCTTCCTGGTAATGCTCAATGCTGCCGCTGGCCACCAGCGGTGAAGTTTCCGTCAGCCCGTAACCTTCCAGGATCCTGCAACCGGTCAGCATTTCCCAGCGGCGTGATGTCGGAATCGAAAGCGCCATACCGCCAGAGGTGCAAAGTTGCAAAGCGGAGAAATCCAGTTTGCGGAAATCGGGATGCTTGCATAGCAACTGATACAGGGTGGAGACACCGACCACACCATTGATCCGGTGCCTTTTCAACATCCTGACCATGCGGTCCGTGTTGCGGGGATCGGGTACCAGGATGCTCTTGTAGCCCTTGTAGATGGAGTAGGCAAAATTCAGCGTAAAGGCATAGATATGGTAGAACGGCAGCGGCGCAACAAAGGTACTGCCAGGTGGTGGACAGCGAGTCTCGATGACCGAGTCGATTTGCAGCATGTTGGCAATGATATTGTGATCAGACAGCATCGCCCCCTTGGCAATACCAGTAGTACCTCCGGTGTACTGAATCAGGCTCAACCCTGATGCATCCGGATGTAGCTGATCATCCGGACTCAGTTCAACCAGGGATTTCAAGCGCATGTAGCGCAAATATTTTTTTCCGCGCTTGAGCACATCATCGAAATCCATGCGCACTGATAATCGTGACCGGGACAGTTTGCGGCGGCCAATAAAACGCTTTATCCGGTAAGCGAGCTTCAGGTGCCAGGGAAAAAAATCGGATGCCCGGGTGACAATCACCTTTTCTATGGCCGTACCCGGCAATATTTTGCTGATCACAGGCAGCACTTCCTCCAGGGTGACCAATACCCTGGCACCGGAATCACGCAACTGGTGTTCAGTTTCGCCAGCCGTGTACAGGGGATTGATGTTGACCAGTACCATTCCTGCCTTGATCACGCCCATGGCGGTAACCGGGTACTGCAACAGGTTGGGTAACTGGATAGCCACCCTATCGCCTGGCACCAGTGTCGACTCCCGCAGCAGCCAGGCCGCAAATTCGCTACTCAGGTGATCAAGCTGGCGATAACTGAGATTGGCCCCCTCGCAGCTGAAAGCTATCCGGTTGGCATGCGCACGCATGGCCTTGCCGAGCATTTCCCGCAAGGAGCCGCCAACGGGCAATTCCGGGTCGACTTGATTTATTTCAGGAGTGGCCATATGTAGTTAATGCATCAGGCAAGAGATATCAGCGAGCGAATCCATAGTGGTAAAACATAATGTTTGAGTGCGGAACTAATTACCTGTATTCAGGCCTAATACTTCATGACTGACCGGCATTTGCACGGCTTTCAAAAAGGCTATTAAAACAGCTATTTCAACAAATTGATTGATGACTTTTTGTATTATTTTCCTGTTACCTTATTTACTTTAATCTTTTTATGACTCATCCAGTTGCTGACGAATAACTTTTGAGGCATTTGTATACAAACGTAATTACAACCGGGTTTTACCTGGTGTACTACTCAATACAGGTTAGACCATGAATATGAAAAACGGAATTGCTATTGCTCTTTTTCTGGCAGGCAGCTCCCTGGCGTTCCTGCTGCCTTCGTTCAATGCGCAATCGGCCGATTACCTGACATTCCAGACCGAGGATGAAGCCAATACCATTGAAATCTTCAAACAGGCCAGCCCCGCTGTCGTCTATGTCACCAATACTGCCCTGCGCCGTACCAACATGTTTTCGCTGAACGTCCAGGAAATCCCCCAGGGCACCGGTACAGGATTTGTCTGGAATAACGAGGGACTGATTGTCACCAATGATCATGTCATCCAGGGGGCAGACCACATCATCATCACCCTGCACGACCAGAGCACCTGGGATGCCCAGCTGGTCGGGCGGGCTCCCGGCAAGGATCTCGCCCTGCTGCGCATTGATGCACCGCAGGAGCTGTTACACCCATTGCCGGTCGGCGATTCCGCGCAACTGGAAGTGGGCCGCAAAGTGCTGGCAATCGGCAATCCTTTTGGCCTGGATACAACCCTGACAACAGGTATTGTCAGCGCCCTGGGACGCGAGATAAATTCCATGACCAATCGCACTATCCGCGATGTCATTCAGACTGACGCCGCCATCAATCCCGGCAATTCCGGCGGCCCTCTGTTGAATTCCATGGGACAGCTGATCGGGGTCAACTCCCAGACCATCAATCCCAATAACGGCTCCGGAATCGGTTTCGCCATCCCGGTCAATACGGTGAAGAAAATTGTCCCCCAGCTGGAGGAGTTTGGCCGGGAGGTCAGGCCGCTGCTTGGCATCATGAACATGCCGGATAACTGGAGTCGCCAGCGCGGCATTACCGGCCTGCCCATCTACCAGGTCAATGATGGCATGCCGGCAGCTGTAGCCGGCATGATCGGTTTTCGCCAGAATCAACGTGGCGATATCATCCTCGGGGACATCATCGTTGAAGTGGATGGTGAGAAAATCCTGACTGAGGACGATCTGCTCAATGCCCTGGAGCAGCATCAGCCCGGTGACACCGTCAAGGTGATTACATTGCGCGACCAGAAAACCCTGGAGTTCGATGTCGTTCTGGCGCCGCCCGGTTAGAAGGCGCAGGGACAGGCACGCTTGGACTCAGAGCGTGTTACGAATAAATTCCGTGACGGCACCCAGGTCTGCAGGCAGGACCTCGAAGCGCTCTTCCCTTTCCATCAGGTCCGACAGGTGATCCGGCAGTGCCGGTGTTTCCAGGCCTGCACGCGTAATGGCATCGGCAAATTTGGCCGGGTGGGCGGTGGCCAGGCAGATAACGGGTGCGGCCTTGTGAGCACTGCAGGCACGCGCTGCCTTGACCCCGGTTGCTGAGTGAGGATCCAGCAGGTAGTTATACTTTTCATAGACCTCGGCAATGGTGGCACAGGTGGTGTCATCATCAACCCGGCAACTGTCAAAAATTGACTTGGCAAATGCCCATTCACTGTCACTGACCTGTTGCGCATCCTTGCCCAGGCTGGTGACAAAAGCTTCAACCCGGGCAGTATCACCACCAAACAGGTCAAACAGGAAACGTTCGAAGTTGCTCGACACCATGATGTCCATGCTCGGTGACAGGCTTGGCTCCAGTTCACCCAGGGAATAACGGTTCTCACTCATGAACCGGTGCAAAATGTCATTCTTGTTGGTCGCTATAATCAGCCTGTCGACAGGCAGGCCCATTTTTCGTGCCAGGTAGCCTGCATAAATATCGCCAAAATTCCCGGTCGGTACCGAGAAAGACACCGGTTTTTCAGCACCATTGATTTTCAATGCCGCATAAAAGTAGTACACGATTTGCGCCATGATGCGCGAGAAATTGATCGAGTTGACGGCGACGAGTTGCACACCTTCCGGCAGGAAGCCCTGGTCGGCAAAGGCTTTTTTCACGATGTTCTGGCAGTCGTCAAAGTTGCCTTCAATGGCCAGGCTGTTCACGTTGTCACCCGGTACGGTGGTCATCTGGCGTCGCTGGACTTCTGATACCCGGTTATGGGGAAACAGGATGTACATGTCCACCCAGTCACAATGGCGGCAGCCTTCCAGCGCAGCAGAACCGGTATCACCGGAAGTTGCGCCCAGGATGGCCACGTGTTTTTTGCGGCGCGCCAGGAAGTAATCAAGCAACCTGCCCAGCAATTGCAGGGCAAAATCCTTGAATGCCAGTGTCGGGCCATGGAACAGCTCCAGCACAAATTCGCCTTCATCCAGTTGCACCAGTGGCGCCACTTCCGGATGTGAAAACACGGCATAGGTTTCATTGATAATTTCGCGCAGGTCTTCATCGGGAAGACAGTCACCTGCATAGAGGCGGACAATTTCAAAGGCCAGCCCGGCGTAATCCAGCTCTTTCCATTCCTGCAATTGTGAGGCCGACACCTGGGGCACCATTTCGGGAATATACAAGCCGCCATCAGGAGCCAAGCCTGTAAGCAGGACTTCTTCGAAATTCTGTGCGGGACATTTACCCCGTGTACTGATGTATTTCACGTTCAATTTACTCCAGCCGGTCCATGCGAATATGAGACACGGGACCCGAAACAGCATCCAGGTTTTCTATCTTGAGGATCGCTTCGTTCATTATACTCTCGCGAATTTCATCGGTTAGTATGATGACTGACAACACCTGTTCCTCGTCATGTACACGCGGCTCTTTCTGGATAACGGCCTCGATATTGATGTCAAAATCACCGAGGATCTCCGTAATATCAGACAGCACACCGGCCTTGTCACGAGCCTGGACACGCAGGTAATACGAGCTGGTTATTGCCTCTATTGGCAAGACAGGAATATCTGACAGACTGTCATCCTGGAAGGCCAGCGCCGGCACGGAGTTCTCCGGGCTGTTGATACTCCGGGCCACATCAATCACATCGGCAACCACCGCCGAAGCGGTCGGCAGTGCCCCGGCCCCGGCACCGTAGTACATGGTTGGACCAACCGCATCACTTTGCACCATCACGGCATTCATGACGCCATTGACGTTGGCAATCAGCTTGTCTTCCGCAATCAGGGTAGGATGCACGCGCAGCTCGATGCCGTTGTCAGTTTTCCGGGCAATCCCCAGGTGCTTGATCCGGTAACCCAGTTCATCGGCGTAACGAATATCTTCAATGGTGATTCCGCTGATCCCCTCGGTGTAGGCCTTGTCGAACTGCAGGGGAATACCGAAGGCTATTGATGCAAGAATCGTCAGCTTGTGGGCGGCATCAATGCCTTCCACATCAAATGTCGGATCGGCTTCCGCGTAGCCTAATTCCTGCGCCTGTTTCAGGACGTCAGAAAACTCCCGGCCTTTTTCCCGCATTTCGGTCAGGATGAAGTTACCGGTGCCGTTGATAATACCGGCAAGCCATTCAATTTCATTGGCTGCCAGCCCTTCGCGAATAGCCTTGATAATGGGAATACCGCCGGCCACAGCCGCCTCGTAGTCCACCACCACATTGTGCTGGCGTGCCGCGGCAAATATCTCGTTGCCATGCACGGCAATAAGCGCCTTGTTGGCGGTCACCACATGCTTGCCATTGGCAATGGCTTTGAGCACCAGTTCCCGGGCAACATCATAGCCACCGATCAGCTCCAGTACGATGTCCACTTCAGGGTCATCAACCACGGCAAACACATCATTGCTGACGCGGGTATTGCCCACATCCTGGTGTGCCTTGATGCTGCGGGTACCGATATGGGAGACAAGCAGCTCCCTGCCGACACGCCGGGCAATTTCTGCCTTGTTGTTTTCAAGCACGGTGTAACTGCCATAGCCGACAGTCCCGAGACCACAAATACCGATTTTAATAGGATCCAAGTTCATTCACTCTGCACATGACAAGTCATGCGTAAAAAAAGGGGTAAGTATACTTTGCCTGCGGTGAAGCAATCCATCCGGATTGCCTGTTTTGGCACTGGCGAGGCGGTGATTTACTGGGGAGCCGAACCGAGGAGGTAACCTGCCAGCGTATCTGCAGGCACGTAACCGGGAAGGATAGTGCCATCTTCCAGGACCAGGGCCGGCGTTCCCGTCACCCCGACTTCACGACCGAGCTGGTAGTGGGAAGCAATGGGATTGTCACACTGGGCATCCGGAACAGCCGCGCCACGGGTGGCGCTGGTGAACATGACATTGGGATCATCTGCACACCAGGTGGAAATCATCTTGAAATGGGTTTCGGTGTTCAGGCCGGTACGGGGAAAGCCCAGGTACCTGACGGCAATACCCAGCTCATTCATGCGCTCCATTTCACCATGCAGCTGACGGCAGTAAGGGCAATCCACGTCAGTGAAAACTGTAATGGTCGCCTTGCGGCCATCTTCCGGCTCAAAGATGATCATCTCACTTTCCGGAATGGCAGCGATTTTTTCCGCGCGAACGGCATTGCGCCTTTCCTCGCCACGATTGACCATGCCTTCAGGCAGCACTTCGTACATGTCACCCGGAATAAAATAGCGGGCGTCTTCAGAAGCAAATATTACCTGGCCATTTTCCAGGACAATTTCATAAATACCGGGAATCGGGCTGGGAGAAACATCATCGACCACCATGGTCGGCTGGGTTACCGCAATCACTTCACGAATGGCAGAAATGGCCTCTTCCTGGGAAGGAGACTGGGCATGGACAGTGGAATGGAATGCCAGCAGGAGGGAGAAAATTCCAAGAAGATGCTTAACAAAATAATTCATTGGTTTCCCTCATGCATTGCGAAATTGGCCGAGCTGTCATTGAGTTGACTGTTGTCACGGTTAAATCTTGGTTACAACAGAAATTGTAACAAGAGTCTCTATAAGAGACCGACACCATGAAACTTCATTTCAGCGGAAAATTCAACCCGGCCGGGGGCTGAGCAAACCCTCTTGCAGGAGCAAGAGGGTTGAGACATCAGTCTTCTTTCTTTTCCTGGTCGTCAGCAGCTGGTGCTTCTTCAGCAGCTGG
>CAZROW010000009.1:19947-25036 GCA_964601805.1 uncultured Enterobacteriaceae bacterium | reverse complement strand
ATCAGTCTTCTTTCTTTTCCTGGTCGTCAGCAGCTGGTGCTTCTTCAGCAGCTGGCGCTTCTGCAGCAGGTGCTTCAGCCTTGGTTTCTTCAGCCGCTGTTTCTTCAACTGCAGCCTCTTCAACCACGGGCTCTTCTGCCACGGCAGCTTCTACCTGGTCGGCAATGGAGACATTGTCTTCAGCCAGTACAGACTCAACAGCAGCATCCCCTTTCTTGGTAAGCTTCTCGGTAATACGGGCTGCACGGCCTGTCAGGTCACGCAAGTAGTACAGCTTGGCCTGGCGCACGTCACCACGACGCTTCACGGTAATGCTTTCCACTTGGTGACTGTGAGTCTGGAAAGTACGTTCGACGCCAACACCATGAGACATTTTGCGCACGGTAAATGCAGAGTTAAGGCCACGGTTACGCTTGCCAATAACAACGCCTTCAAAGGCCTGCAGACGCTCGCGGTCACCTTCCTGGATACGGACCTGCACAACAACGGTATCTCCCGGAGAAAATTCCGGAATATCGGTTTTCAGCTGTGCCTGTTCGACTTTTTCGATAATGCTGTTCTTGCTCATTGTTTCCACCATTAAAAACGATCTGTTTTATTCCTTCCCCGACGCAATGAAGTCATCCAGCAAGGCCTTTTCTTCATCGGTCAACGTCATTCTTTCCAGCAATTCCGGTCGCCGCTGCCAGGTTCTTCCCAGGCTTTGCTGCAACCGCCATTTCCTTATGGCCTCGTGGTCTCCGCTCAGTAATACCGGCGGTACCGACTTCCCTGCATAATGCTCAGGTCTCGTATAATGCGGGCAATCCAGCAAGCCCTGCATGAACGAATCCTGGTCCGCGGATTCTTCATGCCCCAATGCCCCCGGTTGTAAGCGGGTGATAGCATCCAGGCAGGCCATCGCGGCCAACTCTCCACCACTGAGTACGTAATCTCCCAGTGACCATTCTTCGTCGACCTGGGTTTCGATGACGCGCTCATCGATTCCTTCGTAGCGACCGCACAACATGATCACGGCCTGCTCTTGTGCCAGCCGGTTGATTGCCGCCTGGTCCAGGACTTTGCCCTGTGGAGTCAGGTAAATCACCTTGGCTCCGGGTAATGCCTGTTTTGCTGCACCTACCGCCAGTTCCAGCGGTTCAGTCTTCATCAGCATGCCGGGACCACCGCCATAAGGCCTGTCATCCACGGTGCGATGCTTGTCCTGCGTGTAGTCCCTGGGATTCCAGAAACTCAAATCCACCAGGCCTTCCCTGACAGCTCTTCCGGTGACACCGTACTCGCTGACTGCGGCAAACATGTCCGGGAAAAGTGTCACGATTCCTGCCCGCATGTCTGCCCCGTTTGCAGTTGTTCTCTTGTGCCCAGTTTTGCTTAGCTGTGCTCAGTAATCCTTTTCCCAGTCTACCCGGATACACTTGCTGTCCAGGTCCACTGCAATGATGACCTGCTCCCTGATCCAGGGTATCAGGCGCTCCTCGTCATCGAGGCTTTGTTCGTCCGGCCTGACAACCAGTACATCATTGGCACCGGTTTCCATCAGGTGGTGCACGGTACCCAGGATTTCATCCTGCTGGTTTACCACTTGCAGGCCTTCAAGCTGGTACCAGTAATAATCTTCAGTTTCCAGGTCGGGTAAGGCGGCGGTCTCGACCTGCAGATCCCTGCCCGTGTACTGGCTTGCCTGTTCCCGGTCATCACAGCCACTGATATGGCCGATAAAGCCCTTGCCTTGCATCCGGCTGTCATCGATTTCGATGGTCTCGGGCTTGCCGGTGCCTCGCTTGCCCCCCGGCAGGTTACTCTCCCCCAGGATGAAATGCCTGAAATCGAGAATATTACCGGGCGGGTCAGTGTATGAAATCAGCTTGACCCAGCCCTTGATACCGTAAGGGGCGCCGATTCTGCCCAGAGTGGTCAGGTTCCGGTCTGTTGACGACACGATCAGGGTGTCCGCCTGAACCTGACCGGAATGCTATCAGGCTGCAGTAGTGGCAGTCTTTTCAGCATCCTTGAGAAGCCTGGTGACACGATCGCTGGCGATAGCGCCCTGGCCCTGCCAGAATTTGACCCGCTCCAGGTCCACACGCAGCCTTTCTTCCTGGCCGCGAGCACCCGGGTTGAAGAAACCGACACGCTCGATAAAGCGGCCGTCACGGGAAAAGCGCTTGTCCGCAACAGTCAGGTGGTAGAACGGGCGTTTCTTGGCACCGCTTCGTGATAGTCTAATGGTTACCATAAGTAGTTGTTTCCACTAACAAAATGTATGTTCAATTCCCTGCTCTCCCCGGCCCTCTTCCCGAGCATTGTCGGCGCAAAATTCAGGGGCAGCAAAAAAGGCGCGTATTCTACGAGAAAATGCGCCCGTTTGAAACCGTAAGTTACTAAAAAACTGTGGATTTTTTTGGTGCGGGTTTGGGCCGGTCAACAACCGCCGCAGGCCGGAAGAGCGAAGCGTCATCTGGCAAGGCGGCCCGGGGCTGCCCAGTCATGGTTATGCCCACAAATATGTGTATTCAGGTACCCTGCGGGCACCATGCCGGATGACGGTGCTTCGCACCTTTTCCGGCCTACAGACCTGTATTAGAGCCCAAAAGCCGGGCTCACATCCGCGGAAAACCACCCGGCGGTGGTTTCATGCCGCCTCCCATGCCACCAAGGCCGCGCATCATGTTGGCCATGCCACCGCCCTTCATTTTCTTCATCATCTTCTGCATCTGCTTGTGCTGTTTCAGCAGGCGGTTCAGATCCTGGATAGAGGTTCCGGATCCCTGGGTGATGCGGCGTTTGCGGGAGCCATTGAGCAGTTCGGGACGCCGACGCTCCTTCATGGTCATAGAATTGATGATGGCCTCCATGCGGCCAAAGGTCTTGTCGTCCACCATACCGGCGGCAGCTTTCTGGGCACCGCTTAAACCCGGCATCTTGTCGAGCATGTTGGCCATGCCGCCCATGTTGTTCATCTGCTGCAACTGTTCCTTGAAGTCTTCCAGGTCAAATCGCTGGCCACGCTTGATTTTCTTCGCCAGCTTTTCCGCTTTCTGCTTGTCGACATTCTTCTCGACATCCTCGATCAGGGACAGCACATCCCCCATGCCGAGAATGCGTGATGCCACCCTGTCGGGATGGAAGGCTTCCAGGCCATCGGGTTTTTCCCCGATACCCAAGAACTTGATCGGTTTGCCGGTAATGTGACGCACCGACAGTGCCGCACCGCCCCTGGCATCACCATCGGCCTTGGTCAGGATGACACCGGTCAACGGCAGGGCGTCATTGAATGCCTTGGCCGTGTTGGCGGCATCCTGGCCGGTCATGGCATCCACCACGAACAGGGTTTCCACCGGGTTGGCCACGGCATGCAGGGCCTTGATCTCTGCCATCATGTCTTCATCCACGGCCAGACGACCCGCTGTATCGATGAACAGGACATCGACAAACTGCTTTTTCGCCTCGGCAATGGCGTCTTTGACAATCTGCTCAGGCTTCTGGGAAGTGTCACTGGGGAAGAATGTGACACCGACTTCCCCGGCCAGGGTTTCCAACTGCTTGATGGCTGCCGGACGATAAACGTCAGCACTGACCACCATGACAGATTTTTTCTGGGTGTTTTTCAGCCACAGCGACAGCTTGCCCACGGTAGTCGTTTTACCAGCACCCTGGAGGCCCGCCATGAGCATGACGGCCGGTGGTGTCACTTTCAGGTCGAGGGCTTCATTGGCCTCGCCCATCAGTGCCTGCAGTTCCGCCTGGACAATCTTGATGAAGGCCTGTCCCGGGGTCAGGCTCTTGCTGACTTCCTGGCCCACCGCACGGAATTTCACCTTGTCGATGAACTCCTGCACTACCGGCAGGGCAACGTCTGCTTCCAGCAGGGCCCGGCGCACTTCGCGCAGGCTTTCCTGGATATTGTCTTCCGTCAGTTTGGCTTTGCCGGTCAGGGAGCGCAGCGTGTGCGAAAGTCTGTCAGTCAGGTTCTCAAACATGGATTGCCGTTGTCTCTTTGCTAGCTGGAAAATTCGAAGGCCGCCATTCTACAAAATCAGGCGACAGGAACACAGGCCTGCAGGCATTGTCTGCCAAAATTTCTTGTCAGGAGGCCGGATTGACCCGTCCTGCCTGCCCTTTCGAAAATAGCGCTTCAACGGCAGGTCCGGTTATGAGAGACTTTTACCCATGTTCACACCCATTCTGAGCACCCTGGTGAGTGTCGTGGCGGCAATCAGCTACGGACTCGGGTCTTTCTTTCAGCGTCGCAACCTGGTCAGCGAACACCAGGATCGCCGTCTTGTCATGGCGACCGGCTTTGTTGCCGTGGTCATGCACCTGGCCGTCATCCTGCTGGTGACGCTGGAACCGGAAGGCATTGATTTCGGTTTCTTCAAGGTTGCCTCCCTGATCAGCTGGGTCATCGTGGTCTCAGTGCTTTTAAGCAGCTGGAAAAAGCCGCTGGACAACCTGTTCCTTTACCTGTTTCCGCTGGCCATCATCTGCCTGCTGGGGTCCATCTTTATTCCCAGCTCCTACGATACGCAAACCAGTTATTCAGCCGGTGTGGCCCTGCATATTCTCCTGGGCATATTGTCAGTGAGCATCATTACCATCGCCGCCTTCCAGGCATTGCTGATTTCCTTTCTCAACCGTCTGCTGAAAGAGAAGCGCTCGTTCAGGCTGGTCAGTCATCTGCCGCCACTGGTTACCATGGAGGCGCTGCTCTTTGAAATGCTCTGGCTGGGCCTGCTGTTGTTGACCGGCGTATTGTTGACCGGTGTGCTTTTCATGGAAGACTTTTATGGTCAGCACCTGAGCCACAAGGCCGTGCTCTCCACGATTTCCTGGTTTGTGTTTGCCATTCTGCTCTGGGGCAGACACCAACTCGGCTGGCGTGGCAAGGTCGCCAACCGCTGGATACTGACCGGCTTCGCCTTTCTGATACTTGCCTACTTTGGCAGCAAGTTTGTTCTCGAGATCGTTCTTGACCGCATTTAAGGACTTTTCGATTAAGCTAAGGACTTTTCGATTAAGCTAAGGGCTCTCCGATTAAGCTAAGGGCTCTCCGATTAAGCTAAGGGCTCTCCGATTAAGCTAAGGG